>JBDNFD010000068.1:0-6586 GCA_041689995.1 Flavobacteriaceae bacterium
TAAAATACGACCTTGTCTGTTCAATCGCAGTCAAGAACTTTTCGATTGTAAAAATAGGTTTCCAACCCGAGTACTCGGGGCTCAACCAGACATACGAATTGTAAATCGTAGATTCAATATGAAAATAACTACTGACCTCTATAAAACTATTTTACTCGTAACTGAAATATTCGAAACTTTCACCGATTCCATAAACAATCCATATAATCGGTGAACATGTGAAATAGCAAACCAATAAAAACGAGTCGAAGGATTTTGTGCCGGATAAAAATTGCTCCCAGAAAATAAACAGCAATCGCATAATAAGAATGCAATGGATGAAAACCGATGCTGCATCTGTCCGTTAAAAAAATTGGATTGGCAAATAAATGATCCAGATCTACTAGCATGGTTGCAATTAAAATGAGCCAATATTTTTTCAAATTTTTCGGATCATACCAATATGCAATCAATCCCGTAGCTAAAAAATGCATGGAATAATGGACTAAAAACTGAAGCACGGAAATTTATTGATTAATTATTTTGAATTATTTCAGACTTTGAGGACAGTTGCAGGAAAAAAAAGAACTAAAAGTTCGATTATGATATATCGTTACTGATTTCTTTTTCATCCTCATTATTGGGCAAAAGTAGGTTTTTCAATTTCTTTTCTAAAGCCACGTAGCGTGAAAATCCGATGATGATAAAGACAAGACATAAAAAAAGCGAAATATAGCCCAACCAATGTAAGTTGCCATAACTTTCAAGTTGTAACAACGCAATTCCACCAATCAACAAATAAAGCGACGAGCGTATATATGAAAGCAAGGTGCGTTCATTTGCCAATTTGGTTCGTTCCAACGCCAAGTGTTCCCGCAATAATTTCTCGTTGATGACACGCGGTTTAAAAGGATTGTGTAATTTGAATTTTTTCTGAATCATGGATATTCTCTTAACTCTTAACTAATAACTAATAACTAATAACTCTTAATTCACAAACGCACTATATCCCGTAATTGCCCTTCCAACAATCAACGTATTAATTTCTTTGGTGCCTTCGTAACTATAAATAGCTTCGGCATCGGCGACAAATCGTGCTACATCATGTTCCAATAATATGCCGTTTCCACCCATAACTTCCCTAGCTTGGGCCACCACATCGCGGGTGCGCATACTGCAAAACACTTTTGCCAAAGAAGCATGTTTGTCTTTCAAAATACCTTGATCTTGCATTTCCGACAAGCGGAAAACCAAACTTTGCATGGCGGTGAGATTGGAAAGCATTTCTACCAAATGATTTTGAATAAGTTGATAAGAAGCAATTGGTCGCCCGAATTGTTCCCGCTTTTTAGTGTATTTCAGTGCATTTTCATAGGCACCACGTGCGCAACCGACAGCTTGCCAGGCAACCCCGGCTCGTGTCATTTTCAAAACTTTGGCGGTATCGCGGAAAGATTCAGCTTTTTGAAGTCTATCGCTTTCCGGTACTTTGCAATTGGATAAGGTAATCAATGCATTTTGAACAATCCGCAAGGCCATTTTACCTTCTATTTTTTCAGCTTTAAACCCCGGATTTTCTTTGCGTACCAAAAATCCTTTTACCTGATTGCTAACTTCATCGCGTGCCCAAATTATGGTAACATCGGCAAAGGTGGCATTGCCGATCCATTTTTTCTGGCCATTTAATATCCAATTTTCCCCATCAAATTTACAAGTGGTTTCCATGCCGCCGGCCACACCCGAGCCAACATTTGGTTCCGTCAATCCGAAGGCTCCTATTTTTTCGAGTTTTTGCATTTTTGGCAACCACTCCTGTTTCTGTTCGTCACTTCCGCATAGGTAAATGGAACCCATTGCCAAACCGCTGTGAACCCCAAAAAAAGTAGAAATCGAAACATCGACACGCGCCATTTCTTCCGCGATTATTCCTTCCATTAGAAATGGCAAATTAGGACAGCCATAACCTTCATAGGGAATTCCGGCAATATTTAGCTTGGCAAATTTTGGGATGATTTCCATCGGAAATTTTCCTCGTATCCAATGATCGTTCACAATCGGGCGGACTTCATCTTCCATAAAATTCCGCACTTTCAGCTGAAGTTCGCGTTGTTCGGGAGAGAGTTTTTGCGCTAAATTATAGAAATCCCCGTCAATTGGCGGTAGATCATGCTGACCTTTTTTCTGCTTGGTTTTCAGCATTTTCATCAGGCCCTTTAATTGGCGGTCATCTAAACTTCCCAGGGCTTTCATGGCTTCCGAAAGATCAATTTTTTCGTTAATTCTGGCCAACTGATCCAAATCGACGGATTTCAGCAAGCCGAAGGTGTTTTTTATTTTTCCAAAAAGGGACATAGAGGATTGGTTTTATTTCCTCTAAAATACGGTTTTAAATGTTGCGGAAATGTTAAAGATTTTAACGGACAAGAAAATAGGAATAGCTCGTAAATACTGAAACCCACGAGGTTTGGACAATCAAAAAAGTATTTTTTTATAGAAGAAAAGCCTTCTTCACTTTCTCCACATAATCCAATTTCTCCCACGTGAACAATTCCACTTCTGTGGAAACCTCGCCCGAATAAGAACTTTGGAAAAGTTTGGTCACGATTTTCGGTTCTTTCCCAAAATGGCCATAAGCGGCAGTTTCGCGATAAATTGGATTGCGTAGTTTTAACCGATGTTCAATGGCAGCAGGTCGCATGTCAAAAATCTCATTGATTTTTTTGGCAATTTCGCCATCGGTAATTTTCACTTTGGAAGTTCCATAAGTTTCCACGGAAATAGATGTGGGTTCCACCACACCGATCGCGTACGAAACCTGGATCAAAATCTCATCTGCAATTCCGGCCGCCACCAAATTTTTGGCAATATGCCTCGCAGCATAAGCCGCCGAACGGTCCACTTTGCTCGGGTCTTTTCCCGAAAATGCACCGCCGCCATGCGCGCCTTTTCCGCCGTAAGTGTCCACGATAATTTTTCGTCCTGTCAATCCGGTGTCGCCGTGTGGGCCACCGATCACAAATTTCCCGGTGGGATTTATATGATAAATGATCTTATCATTAAACAGTTTCTGAACTTCTTCCGGAAGTTGCTTTTCGACCCTGGGAATTAAGATTTGAATAATATCTTTTTTGATTTTTGCCAGCATTTTTTCGTCATCTTCGTCAAACTCGTCATGTTGAGTAGAAAGTACGATGGACACAATCCGCTGCGGAATATTTTCATCGCTATATTCAATGGTAACCTGACTTTTGGCATCGGGACGTAAATAATCTATTTGGTTTCCTTCGCGTCGAAGTGCCGCCAATTCGATCAGTAATTTGTGCGAAATGTCCAGGGCTAACGGCATATAATTTGCGGTTTCGTTGGTCGCGTAGCCAAACATCATTCCCTGGTCACCCGCACCTTGTCCTTCTTTGTTCGCGCGATCCACGCCTTGGTTAATGTCCTTGGATTGTTCGTGGATCAACGAGATTACCCCACAAGAATCGCCACTAAAGCGATAGGCTCCTTTGGTGTATCCAATATCGTTGATGACATCGCGTGCAATTTGTTGCAAATCGAGATAAGTGTTGCTCTTGACTTCCCCTGCCAAAACCACTTGTCCGGTGGTCACCAAAGTTTCACAAGCTACTTTCGATTCGGGATCGAACGCTAAAAAATTGTCTAAAAGCGTATCGCTGATTTGGTCTGCGATTTTATCGGGATGTCCTTCGGAAACACTTTCCGAAGTGAATAAATAGGCCATTTTAATTCAGAATTAAGAGTTCAGGGTTATGAGTTAATGAGCCTACTTTTTAAAGAATAGGTTCATTTCCTACTTTTTTATATTCTCAGGGAAAGAAATTTGACGAAAAGACTAAAGAAGTGAATTCTGCTTTAGCATTTTTATGGGTTGCAATCAGTCAAATCTTTCCCAGGTGACTAATAGCACAAAGATAACAAAAACGAATTTAATTTGAGGTTCCGATTTGTTTATAAATTTCGGAAACCCAATTTTCACTAAATTCGCAAAAATCCTTTTATATGAAAATTACTTTATCCCGATTGAATCAGAACTTTCATTTTGAAACGGAAAATGAACGCGGAAATGTGGTGGAATTGGATAATTCTTCCGAAGAAAATCCGCAAGGAGCCAGTCCGATGGAATTGTTGTTAATGGGAATTGCAGGTTGCAGCAGCATCGATATTGTTTCCATTTTAAGAAAAAAGCATTTAGAACTTTCAGCCCTGAATATGGAAGTGGAAGGAAAACGAATAGCGGGCGCAGTACCAAATGTTTTTACAGAGATACATTTGAAAATTTTTATGCAAGGGGAAATTCCTGAAAACAAAGCGCAACGCGCAGTAGAACTCTCACTCGAAAAATATTGTTCGGTCGCGAAAATGTTGGAAAAAACAGCAAAAATTGAGTACGCTATTTTTTTGAACGACAAAGCACTTTCTTGATTTTTATGACCAAATGAACAACTTCCAAAAAATCACGGCTTTTCTTTTTCTTTTTTTTGCTCCCTTTTTTTTAAGCGCACAAGAAGAAGAAGCGAGAACTCCATGGGAAGTGGACTTCAATTATTTTTATGGAAATATTTTGGAGCATAGTCCGGCTGTTTCACATTTAATCACCGGTCATCCGGAAGGGGCAATCCTTGGATTTAATTGGAAAACAGATGGAAAAGAAAGTTGGCAGCGAGCTTATAATTATCCAGAATGGGGGTTTTCTTTTTTGTATCAGAATATGAAAAATCCGCATTTGGGGGAAAATTACGGTTTGTACGGACATTTGGGACTTTATTTTTTGAACCGAAACCTTCTTTTGAAAGTGGGAACCGGCGTGGCGTACAACACGAACCCGTATGATCAAAACAGCAATTATAGAAACAATGTTTACGGAACTTCGTTATTGAGTTCGACTTTCCTAATGCTGAATTTCAAGCACCGGATTTATGAAAATCTGGGCTTTCAAACAGGGATTACCTTGGTTCATTATTCGAACGGGAATTTTAAAGCGCCCAATTCAAGCACCAATACACTTGCTTTTAATTTGGGTTTAAATTATGCCTTTTCGTCATGGGAATCTATGGATTATATTGAAGCTAAAAATGGCAACTTTGAAGAACCGGTTCATTTGAATTTCGTATTTCGAACCGGAATCCAATCTAGCGATGTAATCGGAATGGGGCAATTTCCGTTTTACATATTTTCAGTATATGCTGATAAACGCATTAGTGAAAAAAGCAGTTTTACCTTGGGTTCTGAACTTTTTTTGTCGGAAATGTTGAAAGAATTAATTTATTATAAATCGGTTTCTTACCCTGAAGAAAATGTTTCCGGTAATGAAGATTCCAAGCGGGTGGCGGTTTTTGGCGGCTATCAATTACATATCAATCGGTTTTCCGCCTCTGCTAATTTGGGCTATTATTTGTATTATCCCTATGATTTTGAAGGCCGGGTTTATACTCGGCTCGGATTGCAATATTTTGTTTCCAAAAACTGGTTCGTCGCAATTTCCGTGAAATCGCATGCGGCAAAAGCTGAAGCAGTGGAATTTTCAGTGGGTTATCGATTGTGAAAGCAAAGATTGAAGAATTAAAGCAAATGAAGAAAACTTTCCTGCTAATGCTAATTGTTTTTTTGGGATGTTCCCCAGAAAATATCGCGGACTGCTTTCAGTCGGCTGGACCTTCGGAAGTCGAAGAAATAGAAGTGCCGAATTTTGATAAAATTGTGGTTTACGAGAATGTAAAAGTATATATAGAAAATGGACCTGAACAAAAAGTCATCGTCAAGACCGGAGAAAATTTAATGGATGGCGTGCATGTTTCGGTGGAAGAAAGCACTTTAATTCTTAAAAATGAAACTAACTGTAATCTTTTACGCGATTATGAATTAGTGGAAATATATGTGGCTTCCCCAAATATCACGGAAATCAGGAACGCGGGTCAATGGATTGTGGAAAGTACTAATATGTTGACTTTTCCACACCTGACTTTACTTACGGAAAATTTCAACAATAAGGAATTTCATACCGATGGCGGATTTGATCTACAACTGGATTGCGACCAATTGAAAATTGTCAGTAACGGATTTTCGGTTTATTTCTTATCGGGAAAAACAGAACACATGTTCGCCGGATTCTATGCAGGCGATGGAAGATTGGAAGCGGCAGAACTTGAAGTCCAAGAACTCGAAATTTTTCACAGAAGCAGCAATAAAATGATCGTGAATCCACAACTTTCCATTCGTGGGGAAATACGAAGTACGGGTGATGTTATTTCCAAAAATCATCCATCAATTGTGGATGTAGAAGAATTTTATACCGGAAGGCTAATTTTTGTTCCTTAAAAGGTTCAAGATTTAAGGTTTCGGATTCAAAATTCAAGGTTCAAGGTTCAAAATTGAATTGCTCGAAACTCATAACTCATAACTCATACCTCCGAACTCATACCTCCACGAGTCAATTCCAGAAACATTTTTTCCAAAGGAATCAGCGAAAATCTGCTTAATCAGCGTTATCTGCGTTCTATTTTTAGTGCCTTAAAAGATTCAAGATTCAAAATTCAAAATCGAACTGCCCGAAACTCATAACTCATAACTCATAACTCATAACTCA
>JBDNFD010000069.1:0-15760 GCA_041689995.1 Flavobacteriaceae bacterium
CCGTTGGGCAATATCATAGTTCATACGCTGGCGGTATCCACGCTCATCCCAGCTATAGGACGGCTTGCCCGTCACATCGGGCAAGAGCCAAATTTTTCCGCTGTCCGGGCTGTTTTCGTAAACCGTGCGGTCTTTGATTTTTTTGGTTAATGGCAACAGGGAAGGGGTGAAAAGGGTTTCCAATCCGCGAGCATCAATTACTTTTCGTTTTCGGCCCAAAATATCCAGTTCAAAGCGTGTATCGTAATAAATGGGCGCACCATCGCTTCCGTTATCATTGCGCCTTAGGAACATTCTGCCCAACGGGTCCAATTCCAATACCCGCGGCGTGTTATAGGCTTTGGCCGCCAGCCAAGCCGCACGCTCGTCTGGGTTTGAGGGTTCCGGGCCGTTCGGGTCGGGGCCGCCCCGGTCAATGTACCACTGGCTGTCCAGTACCGTATCGTTCTGGTCGTATTCTTTTTGCTGCCAAGCATCAAATTCCACTTTTGTAAAGGTGCCATCATCAAAATCGGTACGCACCAATCGGTTCAACGCATCATAGGTCATTCGTACCTTGGAAGCATCGGCCGGGCTGTTTTCGCTGTAGGCATAGCCGGTGTCCAAATAGGGTTCGTACTGCACCACCACCAAACCTTTGTTGTTCACGATCTGCCGCCCGCTTACCGATACGGGGGTACTCTCCCCGCTGCTGGGGCCAAATTGTACCCGCTGTTGCAGGGTGTTGCCCAAGCCATCGGTATAAGCAATTTCGGTCAAAGTTTCATTGTTCGCATTGGGGGAATGAATGTGGGTTTCCCTTTTAATAACGGTCACCGAAGCGGGTTCGCCACTTTCTTCAAAAGCGTGTATATTGTAGCTAAAAGTGGTTCCCGGCACGGTCAAGGAATCCCCTTGTTCATACCCAGGGTAATCGGGGTCGGAAGGGGTTTTGCCCATCACCGCCAAGGCGGTTACCCTGCCCAGGGCATCAAATTCTACCGCTTGGCGGTTGCCATTGGGGCCGGTAATTTGCCAAGGTTGCAGGACGATATAGTCATTGTCCGCAAAAGCGTGGTTCCCCACGGGATCCTCGGTCTTCATAACCAAGAGGTCATAGGCATCATAGGTTAATTTCGTGATCCCACCAAAAGGGTCGTGTTGTTCTTTTAAAAGATAAAACCTATTCGCATCAAAAAACATCTGTCCGGAAGGTGCCCACCAACAGTGAGCCTGCACTGAGCCTGTCGAAGTGTAACCACTTTCCGTGATTGGGTTGGGCGTCGTGTTCAGGTCAATCCGGGTTGTTCCCACATTGTATATAGCATTGATCAAGCCATCGGTAAAAGCCAATTGGTAGCTGCGGTAGGGCAGTCCGCTTGCGGCAATCTGCCCTGCGGGCAGTTCCGAGCTGAGGTCCTGGCTGTAATAGGTGGTCCGCGCCTGGCTTTGGAGCTGTTTTTCGTTGCCGCTACCCGAAAAATTTCCTTCCGGCGGGATCACCGTTGCCCCATCAACGTCGCTTTTTAGGTCATTGGGCCTCCACGGGGGAAGCCCAGCTTCTGAAACGGGCGGGTCGCTGGCCCGGAATTCCCATTGCCCTTGCCCTTCGGGCGCACCAATCCGATAAAAATCAAGGCTATCCTCTCTATTGATAAAAGTGGCTTCGCTCACGGAAATATAAGAACGTTCTTGCTCGGGTTCATGTCCCGTCCCCCTTCTGGGATAACCTACATTGGCAGCTTTGAGTATATTTCCAAAATTATCGGTTTCCAACGTTAGTTGATGACTTATTCTAGGGTCTGTTGCTTCCCGTTCATATCCATAACTAAGTGCTTCCCGTTGAAAGACACGAAACACTGCGTGCTTATTCATCCCTTTTCCCTGCAACATTTCGGTAAAAAAACTATTTTCAACCACTTGATAAGGCACGGGTGGTATTCCCCCTTGGGGGGTTAGGGGGCTTCCGTAGATTTCCTGCCGTAACAAACTCCCCTTTAAAGCCCGGTGCGCCTCGCGGTACTCTTCGGGCGTCCAGTCATTATATTGTTCGGTGGAAAAAGTTACCTGTGGAAGCTTCCAAGCATCGGGGTCTCCGTTCCAGTACTCCTTTTGATAAGCTTCTTCCAACCGCTGCGTTTGGCCGTAATACCCGTTGTGGAACCAACTTTTGGCATAAACGGGCGGCGTGTGGCTCTCTTCTTCTAAGGCGTTGCTCCCCACCTGGTACAGCGCGGGCAGATTAAATGCTTCGTAGGTTTCGCTGTCCCATTGCTCCACCATTCCAAACCCGCGGAACTCCCGTTCCACGGGGTCAAAATAACCGTGGTGATAGGCATAACGGCTCACAAAGCGGTTGCCGGTGATCTGTTCGTGGATTTCCACCCTTTCGAGGGTTTGGACGGGAAAGGGCAACTTCGTGACCCAAGGCTTTCCGGCACGCCGGTCGCGCAAATAAAATTTGGTGGAGGGAGCGTAGCCGAATTTTCGCAGCGCGCCCATACTGTTGTCGGTTTCCTCCAGCAAATAGGGTTTTTGACCCATCAGGTCGATATAGCGGATTTGAAAGGGTTTAGCTTTTTCCAGTGGGCTGCTCCACACCAGGCAGGCGGTGCCGTTGCCGAAGAGGTCGGTAAGGCCTACGCTGTCCAACGAAGTCGAAGCAGGGAAAAATTCAAGTTCCACGGGCGCGGCCAAGCTGTTCCCGGATTGGTTCAGGCAATAGATTGTTTTATCGATCCCCAAATAAATAATGTCGGTCGTGCCGCTCCCATCGGTATCGCCCAAGCGGATCCGCCCGCCATCGAAAAATTCCTTCCGGTCAAAATGTGGCACCTTCCCCATTGTCACTTTTGCGCCAAAACGCCCATAGCCCAAATTGGGCCAGTAGCTCACCGCCCCGTTCTCGATACGCAGCAGATCGGAGAGGCCGTCCCCGCTCATATCGGCCAAAAAAAGAGCCTGTGCTGAGCCTGTCAAAGCATTGGAGAAAACTACCCGTGGGCCTTTTTCCTCGTCGAGCGAATTGGCGATTTTTTGCGCCTTCTTGTAACCCGGTGGGTCGTTGTGGTATTTCAGCCATTCGATACTGTCCCGTTCGGTGATCAAAATGTCGGCCAATCCGTCCCCGGTAAGGTCCACAAATCGAACATCGGGACTGTTCCAATCCAAGTTGGGCGCTCCCTCGAAGGGACGAAAATAACCCATAGGGGAATCGGCCCCCCACTCAAAAACCCCGTGCAAACCTGCTTGCCGCACCACGGCTTCGGGCTTGCCATCACCGTCAATGTCCTGCAAGGCTCCGATACCGGCTGGCACGGGCCTGTGGGAAATTCGGCGCACCGGTCCCAGACTTGGAACAGGTTCGGGTTCTTCATCGGCCGGATGGTCTTGGTAGTAGTTTTCATCACCGTCATTGGGTTTGTAGTACCAGGCGTTGCCGCTTTCGGTCAGCACCCCGGAGAGGCCTTCGCCATAAAGGTCGGCCCAACGATAATTGTTGCCGTCAACGCCCATCGGAAGGTTTTGGATGTCCTCAGGGTCGATCTTTTGTACAATAGGATTAAGCTCGGCCTTGGTATAGGAAAATTTCAGCACGGGAAGGCTTTTCTCGCTGCCCTCCCGGTACCCGCGCTGCAAAACAGAGATCAATTGGGCGGCAATGGGGTTTTCATAATGTGCAAGTTCCAGTGCTTTGACGAGAAAGGGATTGCCGTCGTTTTCACCGGAAAATTTATGGAACAGCAACACCCTTCGGCAAAGGCGGTAGGTACGCAGTTCAAAACGCGCGTTGTACGTGGAAAAGGGGTCTTGACGCACCGGCCAGGGATTTTCGGCCACGGGGGTGGGATTTTGTGGATCGTGCCCACCGTAATCGAACACCAGTTGAAAATGCCAATCGTTGGTCGTTGGAAAATTTGGATCGATATACATTACCGTATTGCCGTAAAAAACATTTTTGGGGTAGAGGCGGTTAAAAGCCTTGTCCGTCGATAACCGGTTCCCCTCCCAAGAATGACTGGGATCGATGTTTTGCGCGTTTTCCCGTTTGTATTCAAACTGGATGATGTTGCCCAACGCATCGTAGCGTTTTTCGATCATCCACTCAAACACGTTCGTCTCGTCATTGGGACTAAAAACCCGCGCTTGTGGAGTCTCTCCAAAAACCGAAGTGATGTTCTCTTTATCGGTCACCCGCCAATGGCTGACCCCACTATTCTTATCTTCCCAGCGTTCTATACGGCCATAGAGCCCTTCCACTCGGGGACGATAGCGCCACACCAAAAAACCAGGCTCATCCCGTTCATAAATTTGACCGTTGCTGTCCAGCACGGGCACTAGGTCCTCGGCACCGGCAAGAATGAACACATCTTCTGGGGTATAGTGGGGCAGGCCTTTGCTTGTTTTGCGGGCAATGGAGGCAATGCCGACATCCCAGCCAATTCCAAAAGGGCTGTTTCCCCCGCCGGAATTGTAGGAAAGGCTTAAATTGGGTTGAAACCCACCGCGTCCTGGGCTTATTGGCAGCGGCAAGGAAAACGAGGCCGTCCCGGTGACCGGGTTCGCAGAGAATTTCTCGCCCATACTGCGGATGGCCCCGCCACCTTTGGGGAGCTCAATGGCCGCGGAAGCGCCTCCCCCGAAACCGGAAGGACCGGATATTGGTACGGACGATTCTCTGCCGGAAGTGCCCCCCCTTTCATTTTGTTGCGGGGGGGTAAGGCGGGATCCTAACGTCGATATGTCATTTTTGTCTTCCAATTTTAATTTTTTTCTACTGTATTAATCCCCCTTCTCTTTGGGAAGTACCGGGATTTTCGGTTGAAATCGCCCGCGAAACCGACCACGTATTGGCTTCCTCCCCTTGGGGAAGGGGCGGGATATCAATATTGCTATAGCTATGGCGATCCTGTTGACAATGTGCGATTTTTATATCCGTGCTTTATATGAAATTATTCTCTCGTTGATTTTCGTTGATCCTATGCAATTTGTGCAGAAAATCTGTTTTTATTTAGTTGAAATTGCGAGGACCTGATCTAAATTTAGATAATGTATTCCTTCTTTCTTTATATCTGCTTTTACCCAATTCCCTTTGGGCTCCTCCAATATTGTAATTTCGGCTTTCTGGCCATTCGACGTAAAAACCTGATACGTTTTTCCTTTTTCGACCGGAACAAAGTCGTCATTGACTGTATTTGACCCTGAAAATCCAAAGGATGCAAGGACTATTAAAGATAAACCTGCAATTGAAAGTAAAACATTCTTTTTCATAATAAATCATTTTAATATATGCCTACTTCAAAATTTAATTGGCTTTTCGGCTTGTTCCCAATATTTATAGTTGTTTAGGTTCAACTTACTAACAAACTAACAATTCCGCCAACACACTCACCACTCACCTCACATCTTCTCAAAACTCACCAACAACAAAATATCCTCTACTTTTCCGGCAGTGATCAAGTCGCTCACATCACTTGTTTTTCTTAGTGTCAAGTTTTTTTCATGCCCTGTGATGGGGGCGGTTGAATAATCGAACGAACAATATAGGAGATGATAGGTTTTGTCATCATTGTTATCGCCAAATTGCATGGTTTGATAACCTGGCAAATTATCTGTTTTTCCCAATTTCATATTAATTGCATTCCCTATAACATCAACTCTGTCCTTCAGGCGGATAAGTAGTGTCATTTCCGTGATTTTCGTTTCCAAACCATTAAAAATATACGGGAATTGTTTGTTGGTAATCACAAATTCTGTTTCCATATTCGTCTGTTCCGGCGCAGGATGCAAGAATTTATAAAATGCATCGGAAAATTGCGGTTTCAAACTGATCAGCTCGTTCCAACCTCCTCCGATACCTTCATTCAGATTTTCCTGTATATAAGTAGTAACGGCTTCTTTAAATGTCCCTGTATTTTCCCGTGCCGTATAATCAATATGTAGGATCACATCACTGATGGAATCATAATCGAATTGCTCATAAACCGTGGGGAGTTCCAAAACCCAATCGCTTTTTACCCCGGCGCCTTCAAATGGCAAATAGCGCTCATCGTTGAAATTGAGTTGGAATAGCCCACTGTCCCGATTGGCACTACTGGTGCCGATAGTGGTGGCCAGTGCTTGGGAAGGAGAAATGCCGTCAATAAAATTGCTGTCATAACCATCTACCATAGATGCTTCTTTCCGCACCAGATTTCCCGTAAGCGAAAGCCGTGCGGTAATATTTCCATAAGGCCCCGCTACACAAGGAATAGTGATCGATACAGACTTGATGCGGCGTTGGTATTGTCCGGCATAATCCAGATCAAATAAAAATTCCGAAATGCTGAACGCGGTTTTCCCCGTTCGCTTCAATTTCAACAGCGCACCGGGATCGATCTCTGAAAGGGAAATATTCTTTTTCAACTCAAAGAGCCGCTCGTTTTGGTCATCATAACTTTTCTGCATATTTCGCAACTGGCGTTCCAACTTTTCGCCAGACAATAGACCTTTTTTCAATCCGTTCCAATGATCGCTGGTAATATAGGTTGGAGGGATATAACCAACTCCGAAATCGGCGGGCCATAATTCGAAACGGAAACATTGCTCGGTTTGCTTGGCCAAAGTCAGGGCTTCATTATAGGCCGTGCGGTAGAGGCTACTGAGTTCCGAACGCATCCACATATAAAGATCGCGATTGCCAAACTGCGTATCGATCACTTGCTGGGTCTCTATAGAATGAACAATTTGGCGATCATGGGCTTCAAGTTCACGCTGGGCCATTTCAAAACGGATATTGGCGGCCTCAATAAGCTTGTCGATCTGCGAAAGTTCCTTTTTGGCCGATTCGGCTTGGAAAATCCAATTGTTTTCCCGACGGATCCAACTTCCTTTGGTGTTTTGGATTCCAGCATGATTTCTGGCAATTCCTGCAGCGAATTCCAAGGCTTGGGATGCTGCTTTGGTTGCTGCGGAAAAATTATAACCATTCAAATCAGTTGCAGCATGTGGTGAGCCAAATGCTCCATTTATACCCAAAGAAACACCAGGAATGGCACTCAGTACCCCCACTATTAAATTTAAATTTCCAGCAGTTTGATTCAACGAATTGGCCTTTTCTATGCTTTTTATATAATTATCTTCCTCGGTAATAGTAAATTTTCGACTTCGATAGAACTGTTCCCGATATTTCACGTTTTCGCGCTGGGCCTGCAAGGCTAATAGCGATGCTTCGGCTGCTTCCACCGCTTTGATCTTCACTTGCCGCACGGCGTCAAGAACATTTTCTTGGTGTTGTTCCCGCAGAAGTGCTAATTCTTTGCCATCGGCTTTTTCCAAAGCGGCCAACATTGATTGTCCCAGTCCCTTTACTTCTTGTACCAAGGTCAAAGATCGGTCGATGAGATAGCGAAAGCGGTAATAAGGCAAAGGAGCGATGAGCCCGTTGATCGCAGAAGAAAGGCTTTGCCCACTTGCCAAGGCGGCAATTATCGCTCCTGGATCAATGGGCGGTTCATACAAAGAAAGGCTACGCTCTTCTCCTTCGAGGTTCAAACAATGCCGTATTTTGTATAGACGGTCTTCCACGGTGTTCCAATACTCGTACATTTGAGTGTTGGGTAGTACGCAAAAATAGCCAAGTGTGTTCATCGCTTCCGCTGCTTGGGCAAATTGATCCGCCGCAGGGTTGTAGCGATTGGTGACCTCCCTCTGGATCGAAACGGATTCGATGCTGGCACTTTCGGATAGTTGGGATGCGGATTGAACCAAGTTTTGATTGCTCCCCAATTGGTTCATCCTTGGGTTCACCGCTATACCTTCCACTGGGGGAACGGTGACGGGGGCCCGGCTCATGCTTTCGCTAATATTGGGAAACTGGTTCAGTTTAGGTGCGGATTGCCTCCACCCCGACGTATTGAAATTTACCGAGGTATTGATAATATGGGTAGTCAATCCATCGGAGAGTTGAGCTAATGTGCTTAAGCCCACAGATCCTGTTCCAATTAATTCATTGATATTTTTAACGACTCGTTCTTTAGGGGGCAATTTTTGCGGCCGTTCCCCCAAAATCCGCCAAGCCAGCATATAAAGCTGAAAGGCTTCATTGATCGATTCGATACTGTCTCCAGCAAAAAGTTGATCGGCCCAGGCGAGTAGGTTTTCAATATACATCATGATCACCCTGCGCATATATGTGGAAATACGAAAACGGGCGATCAAATGGGGGTTGAAAGGATCTTTTTCCCACAGTTTGATAAGTTTTTGCAAATTTTCGTCCTGACCTTCCACGAAATTTTGGAATTCCACCGCACTGTCCAAAATTGAAAATTCATATAGGGGCTTTATCTTCCAAAATCGTTCGGGAATTGTTCCTTCTGATTCTGTGGGATCAAATATATAATGCAACCATTGCTGCGCCTCTGCAAATCGGTAGTTCGAAGTGAGCATCTGGGCGACACTCATTGGAATATGCAGGAACAGTTCCCAATTATAGACACTATATGCCCCAAAAGAGGTGAAATCGATATTCTCAATCGGGTACTTGTTAATAACCCCGCTGCTTGGGTCGTAGATGGCTTCAAAGTCAAAATCGCTCAGGGCAAGCTGCCTCTTTAGGTTTTCTTGTATGGGCTGGTAAATACCTTCCAATCCATAATGGTTGACTTCCCGGTAAAAATCTTCCGCATAAGGATGATAATGTGCATAAAACCGATGACTGGGCGTTAACGGCGTGTAGGAATCCTCAGGGGTTGGCGGCCAAGATTCTACTGGCTGGTCTATCCACCAAGTTCTACCCTGTGTATTTGAATTTCCCGTAATAACGACGGTATTGTTTTCGTCCCCGGAACCATAATAGATATTTTCAGAGGGGCCATTTTCAAGTTTTCCCTGCGTTCTGGGCGCTAAATTGGTTGTCCCCGAAAACAATTGGCCATCACCTGAAGACATAGCCCGATCAATTAATGTCCCGGTTGCATCAAGTGTTGACATACTGACCGTCAAGACATCGGGAGGCGCTACTTCCGGATTGGCCAAAAAACTGCGTTTCTGATCTTCAAAAAAGAAGGCGTAATTGGACAACGGACTTCCATTGGGGAATTGTTGGGGCAATGTAACAAGGGAAGGCGAGACGGAGGTGACCATGCGGTTTGCGGTTGCATCACCCGCAAAGGAACCCGAACTGAACCGGGGAACAGCCTCGTCCGACGTGAATGCATTCTTCATATTGAATTGATCTCCATTGGGCAGTAAAAAATAGGAGGGCAGTTCAGCTTCTTCGATCAGTTCAGGTTGTGAAGTGCTTCCTGTGAATTTCATATATTCTCCAACAGGGGAAGCGCTTCCGCTCTGTTGATTTCCTGAAGGGTAAACAACAGGAGTTAAAATCAGATTGTTGTCATCACTGATTGCTGTATAAAAATAAAAATTCATTTCTTTGAAATCTTCGCCAACGGGCAAAGGATTTTTGGCAATGAAAGTTTTCTTGGAAATCTTTTTTGGCTGCCATTGGCCGCGGAAGGCCGTGGTCCACGCAATCCGTATTTCAAAATATTTTTTGGGCTGTGGCGGGGTTGAAGAAAAAGTACCACTATAATTAGTACTGGGGATATCTGTATTGACCGATGCATCTTCTTCCCCTTTTTCGATAAAGATCGGCCAAAAGAGCCAGAGCCTTCCGGCATATTGCGTCGGAATTAAATGATTCCCCTCAATCTCGAATGGAAGTTCCTCCCATGGGGTAAAATACGCATCATCTACCCATTTTCGGTAGTAATAACGATGCGGTGATCCTTTGGTGCGGGCAAAAATATGTACTGTGTCCGTGAGGGATCCCTTGGCTGCACGTAGGTTAATGTCATCTCTTTCCTGATATATCTGCGCAATCTCCAAATCGGAAATCTCACTGAGACTGCGAAGGTAATTGGTCACCGCCCGGCGTGCGCTTTCATCGGTGATATTGCTTTGGGAGAGTTCCGATACAAATGTTTGGTACAATTGGGTCTGGTCGTCCCGGGTTTCATTGAGCAACCAGTTCTCTGGGTACATGAAAATTTTGCGGTTAGCTTCCCACACGCGGTAGTTTTTCCGCCAAACCCATTCCTTGGCGGCCCCAGTGGGAACTTCAAAGGTGGATGGGGTGCCGGGAAGACGTTCCAATCCGAGCAAGGCTCGTTGCAAAAGCATTTGTATGGCCGAAAGGGCTTGCTTGATACGCGAAGTCAGGCCGCAGGCACTTCTTTTAATATCGATTAGTAAAAAATCGGACATCCCTGCCTGACTTTTTTCAAATAGACCTCCGTCCAGCACGCTCGTTTTATGAAGCACATATCCCAAAAGCGCGTCGCGCAAGGCTTCCCGCAACTGATCGTTTGCATCTACAAGTTTGTCTGTACTGTTTCCGCCCGTGAATTGTTTTCGGACTGCTTGTTGAATTGCGGAAGCATCGGATTTCAAAATCGTTTCCTTGTTCCACCCTTGAGCCATGGAAGGCAATACGGTTAACTTTTGTGCCGTTTCAAAAGCTTGGTGAAGCGTCGATATCCATTCGGATTGAAGATAGTAACTGCCAGTAAAATTGAACCCTGTGGTTCCGGTAAGATGCTCAACTTCCGAAAGTGGCCAGCCGGTAAGTGTGGACACACGATCTTGAACTTCCCCCAAACTGCCCAATGTCCCCTCTTTGGCCTGCAAGAGCATTAAGAACAGTTCCGATTTTTTCAAAGAAAGGCTCTTTTCCACCTCACGTAATTTCCAAACCTCCAAAAGCCCGCTCATAAGAGAGAAGTTTTCGCCTATGGGAAAGTGGGCTGGTTCGGGCCAACCCATGGGACGGTGAGTATAAAAGAGGGGGTAATATTGGTCGATATGTTCGAATTTTGATAGAAAAAGCAGGTTCTTGAAAAGAAGTCGATAGGCATGGTACTCGTTGGGAAAATTCTCTGGATCAATGGTCAAACTACTCTCCACAAATATTTTGCTGGTAAAGACATTCAGCAGAGGTTCCCCTACGTTGTTCGGATTTTGAAGATAGTCCGTATCGGTAAGTAACTGGTTCTGCAAGGGCGACACCTTGGGATACGGGCCCAAAAAGTGGGAAACAAATTCCTGAAGGGCAAACTGGTTGAGATAGTTCGTAAAAACTGTTTCGAGCAAACTGGGCCCGGGATCAATTTGTTGGGCATCCGAAAAAGTTTCATAAATTTTGACAATACGTTCCTTTATGTCCTTTTTATAAGTGGGCACAGAAGTATCGATCACCTGCTCGATAAATTCCGTTTTATCGATATTCGTTGCGTTGGCCAATGCAAATTGATCCCACCAACTGATTAATGCTGTTTGTGTGGGCTGATCATATTCTCCCCGAACAAGGGTGTCAATATTCTTGAAATCATCTGCCGTTACGGCATCAATAGTTTGGGTGGCCAACAGAAAATGAATTCCCGGCTGGGTTTCTTTCAGGTTGTCAAGATTTTGTTGCCATTGTTTTTTCAGAATATCGCGAAACTGGTTTAACCAAATGGTGATTTTGGCCACAGGAAGAATTGGTTCCAAATTTTTCGAAGTGAATAGGGAAATAAGTTCTTCATTGCTGAATGCGGACTTCCGAATTTGTTGAACAAAATCGACAAACTCCAAAAGCTGTTCAATGATTTCATAGTTAATACTGATCGGAAATTCCGCGCTTCCCGAAAAGCATTTCCACAAAGTAAGAAGTTCTGACATCCCAAGATCAAGTGCGTCCATGAGCTCGGAATACAGGTATAAGTAGGTGAGTCGGGGAAGATTGGCATCAATATCATAGATGTTCCCGCCAAGCCATCCACTATTTACCAATAAATCCAAATCTTCTTCGCTTAGCTGTAAAGAAGAGAGAATGGCATTTTTCATTGTCCCTAAAGGTTCAGGAGCGGCGATCCCGGTCCTTTCCTCGTTGAGCTCAAGTCCGGTTCTTTCACTATCGGTATAAGTATAGCCCACTTCTGAATTGAGGTAAATATCTTCGAATTGAGTGGCCTGGCCATCTTGGTAGGTTGTGGTATTAAGTATGGTAAACCAACTTATTACAGAAGAAAAATCCCTTTTCAGTTTTTGTGACAATAGCTTTAGTAAAGAAATCTCCAGTAATGTGTTGCCAAGACGCGCAGGGTTGGGTGTATCTATATAATCTTGAAGATCGTTACCGCGCACAAAAAGATCGGCAACGGGAAGTTCCCAATCCAAGGAGGAATACAGTTTTTCTAAATAATAGAATCGATTGTAAAAATCCTCAATTCCCGATATTCGTGCATCTTCAAGGGAACAACCCTCCCCGGTATAAAAAATGGAATACTTATGAGTGCCATCGGATTGATAGGGATTTAAGGTGGCCGTATTCAATAATGCCCGGAACCGGTCAAATGAAATGCCAACATGATCAATTAGTTTTTTTACCAATAAATTGCCACCGGCATCTTCGAAATAATCACTAACGGATCCTGTTACATCGTAAGTGGTATTGATATCGAATTCCTCCATTTTAAGACGGAGCCAAGTAACCTCGGAAATACCAAGAATGCCTATGGCGCGAATTGTTTTAATTTCCTCATCGGAAACGGGATTACCTCCCTCTTTTGGCAGCTTCCATGCGATTTCTTCCCGTGAAGCCCCAACCATAGGTAATTGAAGATTAACAGATTCGGAGAAGTAATCAAAAGGCAATGTCCAAGGAAACTGATTCGAAGATAATTTGGTGTTGATCTCGCTCGTTGGGGGGTATTCCGGTGCGATGCGCAATTCTTCAGCTGTCCATGTGGTTTGTCTGGCATCAGGGAACGATTCATCTACAAGATCGCATAACAGTTCATTGACAATATCTATTTCGGGAAGCGGTACATTGGTATTGTCACAGTCCAAATCGATTTTGGGCATATCGCCCCTTCTGGGCTGGTCGAGTCCTCCATAAACTTTAGTCAATAATTCATATAATGTAAATTCATCGGTAGCAATGTTTTGACAATAACGCAATAAATCCACGAGGTAGGCGGCAGGTCCAAAAATGGACTTGCAATGTTCACATGCGCAATAGTCCGTTTCGCCCAACAATGTTTCAATGTCGGGAAAAATATCCCTGATTTCCTGATTGTATGAACTGAGCGCATTGCCACGGACCACTTGAAATTCCACCGCATTGAGTCCTTGATTGTATTTTCCCGCAAAATTAATTGCTCGGCCCGTTACCTCTCGGGCGCTTGCATATACCTGGCTCGCAACTTCTTCGCCAATATCATTCGAAACAGTGGAAATAAATGTTTGATAGGGGGTCGAAGCGATATGTGGGGCGCTCTGGAAATCATGGGCGAAAAGGGCCGCGGTCGTTTTGGCCTTTTGCTCCCGCGGTGCTATAGTGTGAAATCGTTGCAACTTCAGCAAATCTTTCGTAAATACTTCTGGATTGAAAATCCCCGACAGTGCATCAGGATTATTGCTCAAATACTGATGAACAGGTTCTTTTCCCAATTCAAACATACTGTTGCTGCCGAAAAATACACCAAAATCCCCCTGGGATGGAAAACGGGAATCTTCGGCTATTCGTGCCCGCATATATGGGGTCGGAAAGGATTCCTCTAATTGGCCACTGATCCATCGAGCATAATTTGTTCGCTTCTCGGCCATTGTTTGCCCTTTTATATAAGGAGGAATGGGATCCCCTGCATTTTGTATATCCGTTTCCAAATCGGATTCGGTAAGTTGAACCAGTTCCTGTGCCTTTGAAAAAGTATGCGCACTGCTGATTTCGCTCATCAAAGGGAGATTGGATGAAGTAATCGCACCTATTTGCGATATTAGTTTTAGTCGCTCACTAAACTCCGATAGCTCCCTGTCAATGGCCTTCCAAAAAGAAGTAGCTGATTCCCGATTTTGTCGGTATAATTCGAAAAATTTTCTTTTCGTTGATAGGGGGGCTGTACCAAAATCCACAAGGTCAACAAACTTTTTAATATCGTTGTCAGTACTGGCTTCAATCAGCGAATCCATTCCCGAAACAAATTCATCATTTAATGTATTAGTGAATGAATTATCTGCATTAAAAGTCAAGGAAATAAAATTACGTTTCTTTGCTAGGGTTAAGGCAGCTACGGTCTCCTCTGGTTTTAAATTGAGAAAATCTTTTTGGCTAAATCCTATTTTTGTTCGAATCACACCATAATAACCCTCAACATTTTCAGGACTTGAAGCAATAAATTTCGCTTGACTATAGGCCTTTATCCACTTTTGTGGAAATTTGGATCTTTTTGAAAAGGTTTCCACGTCCTGCTCTTTGACATTTGCCCAATCAAAAGTTGGCGAGTTGGTATCAAACCATTCTTTGAGCTGAATATATTCATTGATCCCAAAAATAGTTTTCTCAGAAAGGATCATATTAATCACCTGAATGGTATTGGCACCAAGAATCAAAGGAGATCGTTGGCTAACTTCTTGGGAGGTAGCCAATATATATAGATTGGCCTTTCCTTTCCACTCCAATCCAAATTGCTCAGAAGTAAATGGAATTGCATAGTTGCCATCACTATTCGTCTGAACACTGCCTAAAAGATATTTTTGCCCCTGATCATAATGATAGGCCTTGATATTGCAATTTACTGCTGGTGAACGATCGGCCTTAATAATTTTGCCTTTTACAATATAGCTGTCCAATACCGTCAGGATGGCTTTTTCTGAAATAATCGTTTGGCATGGGCTGCTTACCACACAATCATATTGGCCTATATCCTTCAGTTGAACATTTCCCAATGTCAATGCCGCTTTGTTCTTTCCTTCCAAAGGAATGCTTCCTTTTCTCCATTGAAAAGTTATTCCCTCACCAGCGGTCAAAATGCTCAAAACAACTTCGCTTCCAACCTGGGTGCTTACATCCTGTGGCTGTTGCAGGATTTCGGGAATATCTACAGTGATTGTAGCCGGCTCCGACAAAACAGCTTCGGTTCCATTGGATACCAAAACACTAATTTCCGCATGATTGTCCCCTGAAACCACCTCAAAATGATAATCTTTTTGGGTCGCTCCGATAATATTCTTCCCATTTTTCCTCCACTGGCGTGTTACTTCTGCTGGTTCTGTCAATACTGTAAATATTACGGTATTCCCCGGGCATCCACTGACATCTTGCGGTTGTTGGATAATCGAAAGTGGTTTGGTCAATTCTAAATATCTGTCAACTAAAATTTTAGCATAGGAACGCCAAAAATCCCGATTGAATACAGGAAGTGAAAAAACAAGATCTTTGGCCACGCTTATATCGGATAAATCCCGAAATTCTTCAATAGGTCTATTTTTATAATAGTCCATTATAGCAATTGCGAACGGACGTTCAAAGTCTTCGAATGCTCCAGGGTATTCCCCCCAGTCTCTAAGACCAACCGATTTTTCTTTCATCCATTGCCCCAGTGATAGTATAAATTCGGTATCTACTGGAAGGTGGGAAAGTTCCTCAAATAGGAGGTCTCCCGGAACCAACCGCCGCTCAAATTCCTTGAATTCCGTAATGGCATATTCATTTTTATAGGTTGTTCTCAAGGACTGAATTACTACCTGATGCCCAATAGGAAACAAAGAAATGTAATTTGTCCATGTATTTTGTGGTGTAGTCATAGCCAGGATGTTTTGGAACTGATTAATAAAAAATGGCTCTATTCTAATCCGTGCATGATTTATAAAAGCGATAACTTTGCTAAGGTTTCTTGATTGACCGCCGATAAGTAAGACTTCTTTACCGGGCATCTGTATGTTCTTTTGGATAAGTTTTCAATGAACCACTTGTAAA
>JBDNFD010000070.1:0-67355 GCA_041689995.1 Flavobacteriaceae bacterium
AAAATAGTTAATTGGTAGCATAACTTAATCGATTTTGATTCACGAACACAATGAAATATTAAAGCGTAAGTAAATCGCCATTATCGAGTCGGCTACTTCATAGAAGATGACTCCAAGCCCGATCGTAAGAAACGAAAAACTAAACAGAATATTAATTAAAACAGATAGAAAATATGTATAAATATGAGTTTGTACGAATAAAATTGGGATCTGGTTTTCTTTCTTGGAAGCCAAAGGAAGACTACCAAGAAATAATACCCCTCGCTGGCGCGGGCGTCCCGCCCGTGTCCCGTGTTCTCCACGCTGGCGCACGTTTACAACGTTGTGCCCCAACAAGCACACTCCTAACCCTGTCCCTCCGCCCCTCCGCCTTTGCAAATTGAGTAAACCTCGAGCGCATCACCCATAAGAATCTAGAGGTGAAATATCTGGTGGCTACCAACATTAACGAATGGTTCATCTTTGACGCTAGCCTCTTTGAAAAACTCTTTGCACAAAATAAAACCTTAGTAAAACAATTCCACGACTTTGAAAACGGCAGACTGGCGGGAACAACCACTGACTTCTTCTACCGCGAAATCGCTTCGCCTTTTATCGCTGCCATCACGCAGGAAATTGAATTCACGTATTTCGATTTCCGCACATACGAGAAACCACTTCGAATCGGACTAAAAATCCATTGGAAAGGCAATAGAATACCAACCGGAATGGCGAAATTAAAGGCGGAAGAAAAACAATATGTTGGAAAACCCAGCCACGAATCTCCGCTCAGTCTCGGTCAAACGAAAAGTTGTAGCGTATCGGACTTTTTTAAAAACAGACGAAAACAAGAACTTAATTGTTGATTATAATGACGATATTTGAATGCACCTCAAAAAACACAATCGTTATTTCAAGAGTTTCGCAAAAAAGATACGCAATTTCATAGAATAAATATTTATCCATTGGATACCCTGCCCAATTCTAAAATAAAAAGAATTAAACAATGAAACAAAATGAATAAAAAAGAAAAATCAGATGAACTCGTCATTGCTAAAAAAACCGTTTTTAAAAACGAGAACGCAATGGATAAAAGCTTGGCAGAATCATATCTGCAAACCATTTTTGAAAACACTTCCGAAGGATTTATCCTCGTTGATACAAATGGAGTTGTAAAGATGTTCAATACAAAAAGTGCGGATATTATTTTTTTAAATACAGAACTGAAAATAAAAATTGATAGCATTATTTATGATTTTATTCACCCATCCAGAAAAAAAAGTTACCAAGGTGTTCTTTCAAAAGTATTGGCTGGGGAAGCCATGCAATTCGACTATGCTGTCGAAAGAAAAAATGGCGATATAAAATGGTTTATCTATACCATTAACCCTGCATTTAACAAGGCAGGAGAAATTGAAGGTGCTTGCATTACAACTGCCGACATAACCGAACGAAAGATCGCTGAAAATAAGCTCAGTAATACTTCAATTGAGTTGCAAAAAACGCTTTCCGAACTTAATAAAATAGTGGATTATTCATTAGATGTAATTTGTACGATCACTACTGATGGAGAGTTTGTGAACGTCAGTGCTGCATCCCAAAATATATGGGGTTATTCTCCTGCAGAATTGATCGGCAACAAATTTATGGATCTGGTTTATGAGAAGGATAAAGATAGTACGTATGAATTGACTGAAAAAATATTAAATGGCATCGAAGTTCCAATTTTTGAAAATAGGTATGTGCATAAAAACGGAAAAATGGTTCCGATGTTATGGTCCATGAACTGGGATGAGAACCTCCAATTATTGTATTGCATAGCAAAAGATATAACGGAGAAGAAAAGACGGGAGAAGGCCACAGAAAATGAAAGGGATCAATTTTACCAAATGTTTATAAAAGCCCCATCGGCTATTGGTATGTTGAAAGGTGCCAATCATGTATTCGAAATGGCCAATCCCCTTTATTTACAATCGATCGGAAAGAAAGATGTGATCGGAAAAACAGTGGCAGAGGTACTTCCGGAAGTTATTGAACAAGGGTTTATTGAGATTTTAGATTATGTTTACCGTACGGGAGAATCTTACACGGGCACAGAAATGTTGGTTAAAGTAGCTAATGAAGAAAACGGGAAACTGACCGATTTCTACATAAACTTCATTTACCAGGCCTATAGAAATAGTAAAGGAGAAATAGAAGGTATTTTCTTTTTTATAAATGACATCACCGAACAAGTAGTATCAAGAAAAAAAATTGAAAAAAGTGAGCAACAATACCGCCAAATTTTAGAAACTGCACAGGAGGGAATTTGGCTTATTGATGAAAACAGCAGGACAACTTTTGTAAATAAAAAGATGTGCGAGATTCTTGAATACACCGAAGAAGAATTGATGGATAAAGAACATTTTTATTTTATGGATGCCGATGGAAAGGAAAAAGCTGTTGTTGCTTTGGAGAGAAGAAAAAGGGGAATAGCAGAAAGTATAGAATTTGGTTTTATCTCTAAAAATGGAAAACACGTTTTCGCTAACGTATCAGCCACTCCTATTTTTGGTGAGATGGGAAGTTTTATAGGATCATTGGGAATGGTTTCGGATATTTCAGATACGAAGCGTTTAGAAAACCTTTTAGAAAAATCGAACAGGCTTGCACAAATTGGAAGCTGGGAAATCGATATAGTTAAAGGAACAGTTTATTGGTCTGACATAACTAAAGAAATTTGTGAAGTTGATCTTGATTTTATCCCTGATCTTTCAACCGGCATCGGTTTTTTTACTGAGGGCAAGAATAAGAATATTATATTGCAACGGGTACAGGAATGCATTGATAATGGGATTCCTTGGGATGAGGAGCTGCAATTAACCACCTTTAAAGGAAATCTGAAATGGGTGCGTACAATTGGTGAAGCAGAGTTTGTTCAGGGAAAATGTAGTAAAGTATATGGGAGTTCCCAGGATATTAGTGTTCGTAAACTTGCGGAACAATCGCTTCAACAATCCCAATCCAACCTCAAAGCAATTATTGAAAATACCGAAGCCGCCATTTATTCGCTCGACACTGAATTCCGATATATTGCCTTCAACAAACTACTTCATGACAGTCTGCAAGAAATTTTTGATCTTGACATAAAAATAGGTGATCCTGTGTTGGGCTTTCTGGCAAAGTTGGATATCAAAGAAGCTAAAAGCTGGACAAAAAAATATTTAAAGGCCCTTAAAGGCCAAACAATAAAATTTGAAGATGAGTTGATTGTCGGGAAATTTAGTAGATATTTAAGTTTCTCCATCAACCCAATATGGGAAGACAAAACCATTATAGGGCTTTCGTGCTTTGTTTATGACATTACCGAACAAAAACAGGAGCAACAGCAAAAAGAAAAAATGAGTGCGGATTTAATTCAGCGTAACCGCGACCTCGAACAATTTACATTTATCATTTCGCACAACCTTCGCGCACCCGCTGCCAATATTATAGGGTGTGCCGAATTATTACAAGATGAAACACTCACTCCAATAGAGAAAGAAGGTTTTCTGCAAGGACTTTCTGAATCCGTGACAACACTCGATACTGTTATCAAAGACATCAACAACATCTTGCAGGTGAAAAGTGAAGTCAACAAGAAAAAAGAAGTCATAATCTTGTCAAAACTTGTTAACAATATCATGGTAAGTATAGGCAGTCTTATTGATAAACATCGCGTTCATATTATATATGACTTTTCAGAAGTGGACGAAATTTATTCACTCAAAATCTATATACGCAGCATTTTCTATAACCTCATAAGCAACAGCATTAAGTACAGCAAGCCAAATGAGCCACCACTCATCGAAATTAAAAGCAAAAAAGAAAATGGCAAAATAATCCTTATATTTAAAGACAACGGATTAGGAATTGACATGAAAGAACAGGGCGGAAAAATTTTCGGGCTTTATAGACGTTTTCATCCACATGTGGAAGGCAAAGGCATGGGCCTATTCATGGTAAAAACACAAGTAGAATTACTTGGAGGAGAAATAACAATCGCCAGCGAACCCAATAAAGGAACTGAATTTACAATCGTATTTGAAAACAAAATCTAAAATAAAATGACACAAATACCGAAACGCTTCCTCCTCGTTGACGATAACCCAATAACCAATATGCTCACAAAAATGGTACTGAAAAAATCATTGGGAGAAGTACACGTTAACGATTTTATTTCTCCGGAAGATGGTTTGGAATTTATGAAACCGGAACCAATCTATAATCCGCCGGATGGCAAAACAATACTTTTTCTCGATATCAACATGCCTACAATGTCAGGATGGGAATACCTCGAAGAGTTTGAGCTTTTCGATGCATCAATAAAAGAGCAATACAATATTTTTATCCTTTCATCCTCTATTAATCTCAACGACATAAACTTGGCGAAGGCAAATCCACTCATTGTGGATTTTATAGAAAAACCGCTCAAGAATGCAACCCTGCTTAAAATGTTTAGCTAACAGAGAAAATTTCCTTCCCTTTTTTATCCATATCATCTGGTGAGGAACGCCCCCATCTGACACAAGTATCGCGCCACTAATCTATAATTACTGAAACATCCAAAAGAAATATCTTAAAGGAATAAGGATTATTGTTACATTTGGTGTGAAAATTAACACTTCATTCTCACGTTTTAGTTGAACCCTATAAACTTTTAAACCACCCTTACCATGAAGCTTTTTAAATATATAGTCCTTAATTTATGTTGTTTAGTCCTGTTCGTTTCTTGTGCAAAAAACCAAGACAAAGTTTCAGAAACTAAAGAATTTAAAGTTGAATTTGAAAAATACACCCTTGATAATGGCTTACAGGTTATTTTTCATATAGACCGTTCAGATCCCGTGGTGGCTGTTGCTTTAACAAGTCACGTTGGTTCTGCAAGAGAAATAGAAGGGCGTACAGGTTTTGCACATTTGTTTGAGCATTTACTATTCCTGGAATCTGAAAACTTGGGCAAAGGTGGCCTTGATAAAATGAGCGCGCGCATTGGGGGTTCTGGTGCAAACGGATCTACAAGTCGGGATAGGACCAATTACTTTCAGACAGTTCCAAAAGATGCGTTAGAAAAAATGATCTGGGCGCAAGCTGACAAATTAGGCTACTTTATAAATACGGTTACAGACCCTGTTTTGGCAAAAGAAAAGCAAGTGGTTAAAAACGAAAAAAGGCAACGAGTGGACAATATGCCTTATGGTCATAATTTCTACGTAATAGATAAAAACCTATATCCTGAAGGACATCCGTATAGCTGGGAAGTGATAGGTTCTTTAGAAGACCTACAAAATGCAAAACTACAGGATGTGAAGGATTTTTATAATCGTTGGTATGTGCCAAACAACGTAACGCTTACCATTGCGGGTGATTTTGATGTAGCGCAAGCCAAAGAATGGGTGGGCAAATATTTTGGTGAAATAAAACGCGGTGCGGATATTCCAAAAATGGAAAAGCAGCCCGTCACCCTTTCTGAAACTAAAAAATTATATTACGAAGATAACTTTGCACGGGTCCCCCAATTAACGGTAACATGGCCGGGAGTTTACGAATATCATCCAGATTCTTATGCGTTAGAAGTATTGGCAACTTACTTAACACAGGGCAAAAAAGCACCTTTGTACCAGGTACTTGTGGAAGATAAAAAACTAACCGATCGGGTGGACGCATTTCAATACAACGCTGAAATCGCCGGTCAATTTATGATGCAAGTAACGGCATTTCAAAACACGAGTCTTCAAGAGGTTATGAATGGCATCGAAGAAGGTTTCGCGAAATTTGAAACTAAAGGGATTTCGAAAGCTGATTTAGACCGTATAAAAGCCGGACAAGAAACTGATTTTTATCAGGGATTATCCAGTGTATTAGGAAAGGGGTTTCAATTGGCGCAGTATGAGATTTTTGCAGGTGATCCAGGATTTGTGAACCAAGATGTGAAAAATATTCTCGCCGTAACTCCAGACGATGTGATGCGTGTTTACAATCAATATATAAAAGGCAAGAATTACGTTGCCACCAGTTTTGTTCCCAAAACACAAAAAGATTTAGCGCTTAACGGCTCCAAATTAGCCGATGTAGTGGAAGAACCCATTGTTGCTGGTGCCGAAGAAACCTTTGATACAAGCATAGCTGCTGAATATGAAAAAACACCTTCAAGCTTTGATAGAAGCACGGAGCCTCCTTATGGTGAAAGCCCAACGGTAAATGTTCCAGAAGTGTGGAAAGAGGAGCTATCTTCTGGTATTAAATTATTTGGCATCGAAAATAACGAAGTTCCATTAGTACAGTTCCAAATACAACTGAAAGGCGGAATGCTTTTAGAAAATCCCGATAAAATTGGAGTTTCAAACTTGCTTGCCGGATTAATGACCAAAGGAACAGCCACGAAAACCCCTGAAGAACTTGAAAATGCAATCGAAACACTGGGTGCTTCTATAAAGGTAGCAGCTACCAAAGAGGCTATAATAATCACCGGAAACACATTGGCCAAGAATTATGACAAAACGATGGCTTTGGTTGCAGAAATTCTATTGCAACCCCGTTGGGACGAAAATGAGTTCGAGCTTTTGAAGCAAAGTAAATTAAGCCAAATTGAACGTCAAAAAGCCGACCCTAACAGTATTGCTTCAAATGAGTTTGACAAATTAATTTACGGTGAAAACAATATTCTATCACATGATAACTTAGGAACTAAATCTTCTGTGAATGCAATCACCATGGAAGATTTAAAAGCATATTACAACGTCTATTTCTCTCCAAACATTGCGAAAATTCATGTGGTTGGAGCCATTTCAAAAGCTGATGTATCTAAATCGCTGGTAGTATTAAACAACAACTGGACGCCAAAAAACATTGTATTTCCTGAAGTTTCAAATCCCGTAGCCCCAGAAACTTCAAAAGTTTATTTTTATGATGTTCCGGGAGCAAAACAATCCGTAATACAATTTGGCTATCCCGCTTTGGCAGCCACTGACGCAGATTATTATCCCGCTAGTTTACTCAATTATCGATTAGGTGGAGGCGGATTTGCCTCTCAGCTCACACAACAGTTACGCGAAGGAAAAGGCTACACGTATGGAGTTGGTTCCGGATTCTCTGGCACAACCATCGTTGGTCCTTTTACAGTGCGTAGTGGCGTGCGCTCTAATGTTACTTATGAATCAACTAGTTTAATAAAAGAAATTTTAGAAAACTATGGAAAAAATTACAACGAAAATGATTTGGAAGTTACCAAAGGATATATGATTAAAAGCAGTGCGAGGGCTTTTGAAACCTTGAACAGTAAATTGAACATGCTTATAAATATCAGCAATTATGGCTACGCAGATGATTATGCCAAACAGCGCAAAGCTATTGTTGAAGCAATGACTGTAGAAGATATGCAAGCTTTAGCCAAAAAATACATCCGCCCAGATAAAATGATTTATCTTATAGTTGGTGATGCAGCGACACAATTGGATAAATTGGAAAACCTTGGATTTGGTAAGCCTATTATCCTAAATAAATAGAATATATACGCTATAAGTTTTATATTGTATGGCTTATATAATCAAGTTTATAAGCAAACTGAAAAGCCAATCCCACAAACAGCATATTTATTTTTTTTCAAACGCGAGAGCCAACGCTGAAAAACCAAAAGAGAAATTCCCCCCCAACGTTCACATTCTAATAGATATATTTATACTCATAATGTGAGTATATTCGAAAATTAAATTTACTTTAGTAGCGTGTATAAAGACAAAAAATAATGAACCGAATTAAAGCCATTTTAGAACAAAAAGGAATAAAACAAATTTGGTTGGCTGAACAGATGGGCAAGAGTTACAATATGGTAAACGCCTATTCTCAAAACAGACGACAACCAAGTATAGAAGACTTATACAAAATTGCTGAAATTCTAAATATTGATATTAAAGAATTGTTAGTTTCAAATAAACCCTAAAAGAGAATTGTTAATGATGAATGGTTTATGGTGAATGGTTTATGGATAATGAAATAAGTGATGAGAGATGACTAATAAAGATAAAGATAGCGCATTACAAATAGTAAACAACTTCGTGATTTTCGAGACGGAAAATGGCAAAGTAAATATTGATGTTTATTTTCAAGATGAAACACTTTGGCTCACGCAAAAACGAATAGCAGAACTGTTTGAGAAAGGACGCTCTACCATAACCGAACACCTCAAAAAAATATTTGAAGATGCAGAATTAGATGAATTTTCAGTATGTCGGGATTTCCGACATACTGCCGAAGATGGCAAAACATACAACACGAAATATTATAATTTAAGAGCAATTACTGCCGTTGGATATCGCGTAAACTCACACAGAGCTATTGAGTTTAGAAAATGGGCAACCGAGATTTTACACGAATACATCATCAAAGGTTTTGCAATGGATGATGAGCGCTTAAAACAAGTAAAACATTTCGGTAAAGATTATTTTGATGAACTATTGGAACGAATCAGAGAGATTCGTTTGAGTGAAAGAAGATTATATCAAAAAATCACAGACATCTACTCTTTGTCAGCAGATTATGATAGTAAAGCCGATGTAACGAAACATTTTTTTGCTAGTGTTCAAAATAAATTACATTGGGCAATAACAGGAAAAACTGCTGCGGAAATTATCTATACAGAAGCTGATGCTACTAAAATTTATATGGGTTTAAAAACTTGGAAACAAGCACCAGATGGCAAAATATTAAAAAATGATGTAACCATTGCTAAAAATTATTTGAACACAGAACATATTAAATCCCTAGAGAGAATAGTAACCTCTTATTTAGACTTGGCAGAAGGCAGGGCAACCAATAGAACTGTTATGAATATGAAAGATTGGGATAAATTTTTAGTCCAGTTTTTAGAATTAGCAGATTACCCTATTTTAAAAGATAAAGGTAAAATCTCAATGTTGGAAGCGAAACTAAAAGCTGAAACAGAATATGACAAGTTTAGAGTTATCCAAGACAAAAATTACATTTCGGACTTTGACAAAGAGATGAAAAAAATAATTGACAAAAATAAAGACCAATAAGATGACCAATTTAGTAGAAGTAATCGAAGAAACAATCCAATTGATTTTAAATGAAAATATTATCAACTATGAATATGATACAATTAACAAAAGAATTAAACTGAAAACGTACAATTAAAAAACTACATTCCTCCTTTTCTTTCGGGAACTCTCGGCGTTGGCCAAATTTGGGGTTCTCCGGTTCTATCATCCATTGGAAGAATAACTTGCTCTCGCGAAGTTTTGGAATTATCTTCTGAAGCCATATAAGCCAAAATCGCAGTCAAAATCACATTGCTTTGCACATCATCAAAAACGATTTTATCGTAGGTATCGCGGTTGGTGTGCCACGTGTAGTTCCAGTAATCCCAACTCAAAGAACTCAAACTAAATGCCGGTGCACCTGCCGCAACAAATGAAGCATTGTCCGAGCCGCCACGCGCTGGCCAACCCGGAAACGTCGTTTCAATTTCCTTGCGAATAGTATCCGGAACAGCTTTTAACCATCGCAAAATATAATCATAAGACTGTAGAAAACCCGCACCGTTGATGCTGGCAACTCTTCCGGTTCCATTGTCTTGATTGAAAACCGCCTGGATATTACTCACAATTTCAGGATGGTCTGCAACAAAAGACGAAGAGCCGTTCAAACCCTGTTCCTCACTTCCCCAATGGCCAACCAAAATGGTACGTTTAGGGTTTGGATATACCTTTTTCAAAATGCGCATGGCTTCCATCATTACTAAGGTTCCGGTGCCATTATCTGTTGCACCGGTACCGCCATCCCAAGAGTCAAAATGGGCAGAAAGAATTACATATTCCTCGGGTTTTTCGGTTCCTTTTATTTCGGCAATCGTATTGAAAGTTGGAACGATACCCAAATCTTTGGATTCCGCAATTACGTGTATTTTCGGTTTGTCGCCGTGTTCCACCATTCTGTAAAGCATGGTGTAATCTTCCAATTCAAGATCTACCGTCGGAATCTTTTTTGTGCGAGCCCCGAATATCTTGTTTACGCCAAAACCTTTGGACCAATATGAATCAACGATTCCAACGGCGCCAGCTTCTTCAAAGGCAGCAATAATGCTTCTCCTGTCATAACCACTTCGTTTTATGTTTTCGCGCCACGCTTGGGTCAATTCATTTCTTTCTTCCTTCATCTTTTCAAAAGATTCTGGTGTGGCCCATTCTTTCCAATTATCATCGGGACGGCCGGTGGGTTGCTGCATCGCAATCATCACAAATTTCCCTTTCACTTTCGACAACCATTTTTTGAAAGAAATGGAATCTCTTATTTCGGGGATAACAATCAATTCCGCAGTTACGCCTTTTGAAGAAGTTCCCGGATTCCAAGCTAATTGTGTTCCATCCAAACTTTGAACCCTTGGATAAACCATATCAATATGCGTGATACCCCGCTCCCAGCCTTTCCACTCGCCCCATTGCTGGTTTTCTGCGGAAATTCCCCAAGTTTTATATTTTGCCACGGCCCAATCATGTGCTTGTTTCATTTGTGGGGTTCCGACCAATCGCGGACCAATATCGTCAAGCAATTCGTGGGCAAGAATTTCAAGTTGTGAATTATTGTAAGCTTCCTTTTGAATATTTTCAATGACGGTATTTTGTTCCTGTGAAAAGCCGAAAAAGCTTATTAAAAGGAATGCGAAAGCAAATAATTTATTCATAATGAGCAGTTTAAGTTCCAAAGGGTTTTTCCTGAAGTAAAACCTAAAACTACAATATATTTTAGATTACCAAAAACTTTATGAATGAACTACCAACCGGGGAAATATTTTTGCTCAAAATAACCACAGAAAGAAAGGGAAAAGAGAATGCAACAGGAATTTCTGCGCTAAGTTCGGTATAATTTCGTTCTGCTTTGTTTCCGCAATCTACTAAACCATCCGCCGTTTATCAAAATAATTTTTAAGAATAGGAACCTGAACGCAAACCATCACCGCAAATAACAAAACAGCATAGACCGTGATTTTTGAAGGCGTTATAGCAGCAAGTCCTTTTGAAATAAGATTGTTATCCATAAAGTTAAAAGATAGCTTGGGCCAAGCCATAGGCGTGGGCTGAACGAAAAACCATAAATAGGTAGTGAAGCCAACTATAAGCGCTGCGATGACAATCCATATATATTTTGGAATCAATGGACTGTACCGAATGGCGACGCTTTGTGGTTGTGCGTTTACCGCTGCCATTACCTTGTTGGTAAACTGGGAGGAAGGGGTTTCCAAAGTGGTTTTTTGTATCGCTTTGGCTACCAAGTGTTCTAACTGTCTATCTTCTTGCTCTTTCATAGCCTTGTATTATTTCCGGTTCCATTCGTTGTTTTAGGATGTTCGCCAGCCTTTTTCTTGCCCTGTGGATGTTCACTTTTACCGTGTTTGACTCCTTATTCACAATCTGTGAAATCTCTTCCAAAGATAGTTCTTCAAAATAAAATAAGGTAAGCAAAAAACTGTCCTTGCCTGCCAATTGTTGCAAACAGTCCTGTATAGTCTTTTGCTGCTCCGCGGTTTCCATAGCTTCCAAGGCATTATCCAAGGTTTTAATTTGGTTTTCCGTAAAGGAATCTATAGCAATTTCCCTTTGGCGTCTGTTGTTCTTTTTTATCCGGTCTAAACAGGTATTATAGGCCACTTTATAAACCCAAGTGGAAAGTTTGGAGTCACCCTTAAACTTCGCCAAAGCTTTATAAACTTTTATAAAAGTATCTTGGGAAACTTCTTCGGCTTCTTCTCGATTCTTCAGCATTCGCATTGACAAAGTAAACACTAAATCCTTATAACGATCCACCAATATAGCAAACGCCTGGGTATCTCCCCCAGTGATTTTATTGATGATGGACGTTTCTTGGTCAGTGGTCATTTGATTATAAGACGACAAGAGACAAACTTAGGTTACAGGAGTTTGGAAAAAAAATAATAGGCAAAAGAATGTAACCTAAAATGAAAAGCTGTCGTCATAAGCTATGAACACATTAAAATCAATCAACTTAAAAACGAACAATCATGGGAGTAGAATTTATTTTTTTGCCGCTATTAATTGGAGCTATCTTCGGAATTTTCTATCTGCATTATTCCACACGCAACAAAGAGCGAATGGCGCTTATAGAAAAAGGAGCGGATGCCAGTATTTTTGTAAAAGGAAAATTGCGTGCCGCGCCAGTATGGAAAGTCTTTATTTTGAACTTGTCCCTTTTATTAATGGGAATTGGAGTGGGCATTTTTATAGCCTCATTGCTTCACTACAATATGGGCGTGGAACAGCAAGTGGCTTACCCTGGAACTATTTTCTTGATGGCAGGTATTGGCTTGTTTGTAGGTTTTACCATGACCAAGAATTTGGATAAGGACAAGAATATTTAGAAGACTGATTCAATTTAAAGGTCGAAAACATGTTTTTTCAGAAAACACGCTTTTTTTCCTAAAAGTTAATTTGTAACATAGACTCTTATGTTAGCTATTTGTAATCAAAATAATCCATCAACTAAACCAAAATTATGAAATCATACAAAAATCCTTTTTGCAGAACCGTCTTTATGGCGATCATAGCCTTTGTGGCAACGCTTAGCAGTAGCTTTGGGCAGAACAAAACGGCACAATTAGATGAGCTTTTAAACAAATATACCGAATACGGCCAGTTTAACGGTTCCGTACTCGTGGCGGAAAACGGCAAGGTTATCTACAAAAAAGGTTTCGGAATGGCAAATATGGAATGGGATATTCCCAATGCGCCCGATACCAAATTCCGTTTGGGCAGTATTACCAAACAGTTTACTTCTATGCTCATCATGCAATTGGTAGCCGAAGCAAAATTGGATTTGCAGGCAACAATTTCCAACTATCTGCCAGATTATTCCAAAGTGAATGGTGATAAAATAACTATTCACCAATTGCTGACTCATACTTCAGGAATTCCGAATTATACGTCTTTTCCGAATTTCTTTAAAGAGTTGAGTCGCAATCCATATACTCCCACGGAGATGACAAAAATGTTCGCGGATTCTACCTTGGACTTTACACCTGGCGACCAATTTTCTTATAGTAATTCGGGTTATATCGTTTTGGGTGCAATAATTGAAAAAGTTACGGGCAAATCCTATGAAGTAGTTTTACAGGAAAGAATATTCGATCCCCTAAAAATGAAAAATTCTGGTTATGATCACCACAGTACGATTCTTAAAAAACGCGCCTCGGGTTACGAAATGAAGGGAAGCATCCCTGAAAATACTCCTTATATAGATATGTCCACTCCGTATGCCGCGGGCTCTTTGTATTCCACTGTGGAAGATCTGTTTCTGTGGGATCAGGCCTTATATACCGAAAAGTTGCTTCCGAAGAAATACCGGGATATGCTGTTTGAAAAATACATTACAGCTTTCGGACAATATTATGGTTATGGATGGGAAGTGGGCTATATGCCAATTGGCAATACCAAAGACAGTGTACAGATCATTGCCCACAGTGGTGGGATCAATGGGTTTAATACGGATATTACGCGAATGCCCAAAGACAAATCCACCATTATTTTGTTGAACAATACCGGAGGTGCGCCGCTAAGTGCTATGACCAAAGCCATTGCCGGAATTCTGTATGACAAGCCTTATGATCTTCCGAAGCAGTCTTTGGCCATTTCAGTTTATAACGAAATTATTGATAAGGATTTAAAATCTGGCCTTGCGTTTTATGAAAAGAACAAGGACTCAAAAGCATTTTCCCTTAAAGAAAGCGAAATGAACATGGTAGGCTATAATCTGTTGCAGGCCGGAAAAAAACAAGATGCAGAAGCAATTCTTAAACTGAATGTGGAAACCTTTCCGAAATCTTTTAATGTATATGACAGTTATGCCGAAGTATTGATGGAACAAGGCAAGAATGAGTTGGCCATTGCTAATTATAAGAAATCTATTGCGCTAAATCCCGGTAATCAAAACGGAATTGATATGCTGAAAAAATTAGGTGTTGAAACTGAAAGCATGGTAAAAGATGCAACCGTGCCCGATACCGTTTTGGAAAGTTATGTGGGACAGTATGAATTGAAACCTGGCTTCATTCTTACAATAACCAAAGAAGGAAACCAACTTTCCGCCCAAGCAACCGGACAATCTGCAGCGCCAATTTTTCCGAAATCGGAAACAGGGTTTTATCTGAAAGTAGTTTCGGCGCAACTTACTTTCCATAAAAATGAAGCTGGAAAAGTTGAGAGTTTAACCTTGTTTCAAGGCGGGCAGGAGATTGTCGGGAAGAAGGTTCAATAGTTGACTCTTCTCGATTCTCGGTTTTAGCTGACTAAACTGCATTGGCTTTTATCCCGTTAAAGATATAATTTTAAAAAAGAAATTTATTCCCATCCACCACCAAGGGCTTGATAAAGCGTAACCATGGCGTTGAGTTGTTGGAAACGGGAATCGACCAAATTCAGCTGGGCGTTCAAGGCATTTTGTCGTGCTGTCAACACTTCCAAATAATTCGCCAAACCATTGTTCAACAGTTTTTCAGAATAGTCGGTGGCAAGTTGGTACGCATCAGTTTGCTTCTCCCGAATTTCTATGATCTCAGTTGCTGTGTCATAATTTGCCAATGCATCGGAAACTTCTTTTCCCGCGTTCAACAAGGTTCTTTCATAATTCAGCAGGGCTTTTTCTTTTTGCGAAAGCGAAACTTCGTATGCAGTTCTTATTTTCCTTCCGTTTAGCAAAGGTTGAAACAATCCTCCTGCAACCGATGAAAAAATGGAGCTTGCACTGAACCAATCTTCCAATTCAAAACTCTGAAAACCTGTCGCAGCGGTCAACGTCAGAGAAGGATAAAAATTTGATTTTGCCACATTGGTCAATTCAAAGGCATTCATTAAATTGAACTCCGCCGCCATCACATCCAGACGATTTTCCAATAATAATGAGGAAACACCGGTTTTAAGTTCGGTTTCTATCCGTTGGGTTTCCAATTCTGTTCGTACAATGGCGTGCGGCGGTTCATCCAACAAAATACTCAAAGTGTTTTCCAATAACTTGATATTATTTTTCAAATTCACCAAAATGATTTGCGCGGTGTAAATTTGGGCTTCAGTTTGTTTTACGGCCACCGCCGTAAGTTGTCCAGCTTCTTTCAAAGCTTGTGTGGCTTCCAAGCTGCTTTCGCGCGCTCCAATGGATTCTTCCGCGATTTTAACTTGTTCATCCAAAGCCAATAGTTGATAATAAATAGACGCAATCGAAGCAATAAGTTCGGTTTTTACGGCTTTGTGCGCGGCCACACTTTGTAAATATCCAGCGGCAAAAGCGCGTTTCTGACTGCGTATTTTTCCCCAGATATCAGCTTCCCAAGACAAGGAAGCGGTCAGATCGTATTGGTTCACCGTTTCCCCAGCAGTCGCGGCACCAATCTGGCTACTTTCGGAAGGATCCATCCAAGTGTAACTGCCGTTTACGCCCAGAGTTGGCAGATATCCAGCTTTTCCTTGTTTTAAATATGCCTCCGCAGCACGGATATTTTGCAATGCAATTCGAATGTCCAAATTGTTCGATAAACCATCTTCAATATGTTTCTGCAAAGTGGGATCGGTGAAAATTTCGCGCCAAGGAACATTCGCCATAGATGTGGGATCGGTGGGAATATTATCGGTCCGGTACAAATTTTCGGTGGGCAGTTTAGGACGGTCATAAGTTTTTGCCGTAAAACATGATTGCAGCGAAAACAAAATTACCGGAACAAGAACAAACTTATATATAGGTGTATTTTTCATCTTTATATTATTTTTCAATTGTCGTTCCCTCAATATCTGTTTCACCGTGTGAGTCTGCAGGAATTGGCGGACCTGATATTTTTTCTTGTAACCACTGAAAGAAAATGTAAAACAAAGGAATAACAAACACTCCGAGCACCGTTCCTATTAAAAGTCCGCCAACGGCTCCCGTCCCGATTGATCTATTTCCCATTGCACCGATACCGTTCGCCAAAACCAAGGGCGTTAAGCCCAAAATAAAGGCAAAGGAAGTCATCAAAATAGGTCGCAATCGAACGCGTGCACCTTCAAAGGCCGAATCAACAATAGACATTCCGGATTTCCGTCTTTGGATGGCAAACTCTACGATCAAAATCGCATTTTTAGCCAATAACCCGATCAACATAATCAGGGCAATTTGAAAGTAGATATTGATTTGTAATCCAGCTAAAGCTGTGGTTAAATAAGCACCCATAATCCCGACCGGAAGTGAAAACAATACCGAAAATGGGATTAAATAACTTTCATATTGGGCAGCCAAAATAAAATATACGAACAACACGCTCAAAATCAGGATGAAAGTGGTCTGGTTTCCTGCCAAAATTTCTTCCCTCGTCAAACCGGAATACGCAATATCAAAATCGCCTGGCAATTGTGTCCTCACATCTTGAATAGCAGTAATGGCGTCACCTGAAGAGAATCCCGGAGCCGGAGCTGCCGTGACACTTGCCGAATTGTATAGGTTGAACCGTTTGACAGTTTGCGGCCCATAAACGCGTTTTAATTTTACAAATTCTGTAATCGGAGCCATTTCGCCAGCATCGTTCCGTACAAAAAGAGAATTCAAATCATCTGTGGAAGCCCTGTCTTTTGGCAATGCCTGCACATACACACGATATTGCTTTCCGAACCGTGAAAAATCCGAAGCGTAAATTCCACCGATATATCCTTGCAAAGTTCTAAAAATACTGCTGATGGAAACCCCGGCTTCTTTAGCTTTTGGCACATCCAACTGAATTTCATATTTTGGATAATTGGTGTTGAAAGAAGTTTGGGCGTATAAAATTTCCGGCCTGGCGGAAAGTTCTCCCAAAAACTGCTGAGCAGTTTTATCCAATTCTTCAAAACTTCCCCCAGATTTGTCCAATAATTCAAATGTTGCCCCGGAAGAAGCTCCATATCCCGGAATACTAGGAGGTGCAAAAAATAAGATGTTCGCGCCCGGAATTGTGCTGGCGATGCCAAACATTTTTCCCGTTAAAGCTTTCGCGGAAAGGGAATCTGCTTCCCGTTCTTCCCACGGATCGAGCGAAACGAAACCAATGGCATAATTGCTTCCTGAACCCGCAAGAAAACTAAATCCGTTTACCATTGTAAATCCTTTCACCCCGGGAAGTTGTTTGAGTCTGCTCGCTAATTCATTCGTGATTTCAACGGTCCTGTCCAAAGAAGCACCGGCCGGAAGTTGCACATCAGCAAAAATAATTCCGCGATCTTCATCGGGAACAAATCCGCTCGGGGTAGTTTTTGCCGTCCAAAAAATAGCGGCCACCGAGAGCAGCAATATTAAAACTGGAATCCACTTATGACGGTACATAAACCGAAGGGAATTCCCATATTTTTGTGTAGTGACGGAAAATGCCGTATTGAAACTTCCGTAAAAACGATCGAGAAGATTCTTCTTTTTCCCGTCTTCATCCTTTGCCGGTTTCAAAAATAAAGCACACAAAGCCGGACTTAAGGTTAAAGCGTTCAAAGCTGAAATGGCTATGGCCACAATAAGTGTCACCCCAAATTGTTCGTAGAAAACCCCGGTTGGTCCTTTTATGAATGTCACGGGAATAAACACTGCGGCCATAACCAAGGTGATCGAAATAATAGCACCTGTAATTTCGCTCATCGCCGATTGGGTCGCTTTGATACTGCTTTTCGCTCCTTCTTCAAGCTTTGCATGAACAGCTTCCACGACCACAATGGCGTCATCGACCACAATTCCGATAGCAAGCACCAAGGCGAACAAAGTCAATAAATTCAAGGAATACCCGAACAAATTCAGGAAGAAAAAGGTTCCCACAATGGAAACAGGAACAGAAATCGCAGGAATAAGGGTGGAACGGAAATCTTGCAAGAAAACAAATACCACAATAAACACCAAAATAAAGGCTTCTATCAGCGTGACGATTACTTTATCAATGGAGGCCGTCAAAAATTCATCAGTATCAAAATTCACCGCCAACTTAAGACCATCGGGAAAATCTTCTTTCAGATCATCCAAGGTTTTATAAATTTCCGTAATAATTTCGTGCGCATTTGAACCAGCGGTTTGATTGACCCCCATCGTAACGCCGGCATAACCGTTAATATTTGAAATGACGCCATAACCCTCTGCGTCCAATTCCACTTTTGCAACATCGCCCAAGCGCAAAAATTGGCCGTTGCCCAAAGATTTGATAATGATATTTTTATATTGCTCAGCATCCTGATAACGACCACCATAGGTAATTACATATTCAAAAGACTTTCCACTATTTTCACCCAATGTACCGGCCGCAGCCTCCAAACTTTGTTCCTTTAACGCCGCAAGTACATCGGACGGAATGAGGCTGTAAGCAGCTAATTTCTCAGGCAGTAACCAAACCCGCATGGCATATGTCTTTGCGCCAAAAACCTGTACGTTCCCCACACCGTTGACCCGTTGAACCGCGGGCAACACATTTATATTCAAATAATTTTGAATAAAGGTGGCGTCATAATCCGGGTTTGTGGAATAAACGCTGAAATAAATTAATCCACTCGATTGTTGTTTTTGGGTCACCACCCCCGACTGAGTAACCTCTTGTGGCAACAATGGCGTGGCGCGAGAAACCCGGTTTTGAACGTTTACCGCGGCAATATCCGGATTCACTCCTTGTTCAAAAAACACCTGAATTTGTGCTCGGCCATTACTGGCGGAGGAAGTGATATATTTCATCCCTTCCACGCCATTTATTTGTTCCTCGATGGGAATAATTACACTTTCCAGCACTGTGGTGGCATTTGCTCCCGGATAACTTGCGGAAACTTGTACCGTTGGCGGGGCAATATCTGGATATTGTGTTTGGGGCAAATTGCTGACCCCCAAAATACCCAGAATAACGATCACAATAGAGATCACAGTTGACAATACCGGCCGTTCTATGAATTTTTTAAACATTTGGTGCTTCTTTGATTTTTGTTGTTTCCAGGGAAACTTATTTCTTATTTACTTTTGGGGAACAGAAGATTTTCATCTCCTCTATTTCAACAATTTATTGGAAAACAGGTTTCACCGAATTGGCTATACTGTCAAAAACCACCATTTGTGGCTTGACAGGTGTGTCGCCACGTAATTTTCCGGTACCTTGTGCCACGATTTTGTCGCCAGCTTTTATTCCGCTTTTGACAACTATCAGATTTTGAATACGATCTTTAACACCAATAACTGCAGGTACTGCCAAGGTATCGCCTTGAATTTTATATACATAAACTTTTCCTTGACGTTCATAGGTGGATTGTTCTGGCACCACCGGAACCGCTTCATATTTCTTGGGAATTAAAATCCGCGCGCTGCTCCCATTTGCCAATAAATGGTTTTGATTTGGAAAAACCGCACGAAAACTTACCGTTCCTGTCGAAGGATCTACTTGTCCGGTAACGGTAACTATTTCCCCTTCAGCAGTGTATAGTTCATTATTGGCCAGCCGCAATTTCACCGGTGGAAAATTTTTGATTTTTCCTTGAAGACCTTCCCCTTTGGCATTCATTAGAAAGTTCAAATAATCGGCCTCGTTCATTGCAAAATAGGCATAAATCTCGTCAGTTTTGGAAACGGTGGTCAATGGCAGCGGATTCGTGGGGCTCACCAATGAACCTTTCCGATATGGGATGGAGCCAACGAATCCGTCGATGGGACTTTTAATGGAGGCATATCCGATATTGGCCACGATGCTGTTATAGTTTGCTTTTGCCTGCGCCAATTCTGCTTTGGCTGTTTGCAATTGCACGTCACTAATTATGTTTTGCTCCACCAAAGGTTTAAGTTGATCCACACCTACCTGTGCTGCGTTCACATTAGCCTTTGCTGCATTTGCATCTTGGGAAAGTGACTGGGTTTCTAAGCGGAACAACAGTTGGCCTTTGCTCACTTTTTCCCCTTCATCCACCAAAACATCTGTAATATATCCGCCGACTTTTGCGCGCACATCGCTGTTCACTATTCCCTGGATACTAACGGGATAGGACGAAAATCCTGTAACGGTTTTAGTGGGGATTTCCACAACGGGCAAAGTCATAGGACCGTGATTTTTTGGAGCCGCTTGTTGGTCTTCTCCACAAGAAACGAAGAACAGAGCTATGGAAATGGATATTATAAAAGTTGCTTTTCTCATTATTTTGACGTTGCGATTATTGGTTTTTTTCGTTTAGGTTTACTTTTAGCTTGGAGAAAACCTCGATGGCTTCATCCAAAAATGTCAGAAAATTGTAATGGAATTTTAATTCACATTGTTTTTCCGGCTGGTCTTTATAAACTTCGTTCACATTGGTTTTGTAATCGATCAGTTTTTTGTGAACAGCTTTGTCTGTTTCCCACTTTGCCAGTTTTTCCTCAATAAATTGAAGCAAGCGATTGGGTGTGATGATAAAATATCGCTTCCGATCACCGGGACGAGTGATGTAATCGATCATTCCGTTCGAAGTCAATGTATTGAGATGGGCGGAAACTGTGCTTTTACTGGCTTCCAAGTCGGTAACTAGCTGGTCGAAGGTCGTTCCTTCTTTACAAGTTAAAATTAGCGTGGCCAAAATTCTTGCCGCCACAGGTGCCAACTGATCTTCCTTTTCCATATATACGCCAAGTTGTTCGACTAATTTCCTTTTTTCAACTTCAAGTTCTTCTACCGTCATTTTCGATTACCATTTTTAAGATGGCAAAAATACGATTAGTTCGGGAATAACCGAACTATACGAAGTTAAAAAAATGTTAAGATACTTTAAAAAATTATTTCGGGTCGAACATTGCGATTTTGAGATGGCCTTGGTCGTCCATCGTAGCACGAAACATACCTGGCGTGTTGAATTCAGCGACCATATTTCCATTGGAATCCATGCCGATAAGTCCGCCCCCACCTTCACTCGGAAGTTTTTCGTGAATGACAATTCTGGCAGCTTCCTGCAGGCTTTTCCCGCCATATTCCATTAGAGCCGATACATCGTAAGCCGCAACTCCCCTGATGAAATATTCGCCCCAACCTGTACAGGAAATTGCGCAAGTTTCATTATTGGCATAAGTTCCCGCTCCAATAATGGGCGAATCGCCAATGCGGTTCCAACGTTTGTTGGTCATTCCACCGGTGGAAGTACCAGCAGCTAAATTTCCTTGTTTGTCCAATGCAACGCAACCGACGGTCCCAAATTTGGAATCTTGGATATATTCGTTATAAAAAGCAGTTTCTTTTGTGGTTTTTTTCTTTTGTTCTGCTGCTTTTGCCCGTAGCAGCGCATCATAACTTTTTTGTGTTCTGAAATAAGAGGGATCAACGATTTCCACGCCTTGCTGTGCCGCAAATTTTTCGGCACCTTTCCCGTAAAGTAAAACATGTTGGGAATTTGCCATGACCTCGAACGCAAGATCAATTGGGTTTTTCACGATGGTAACGCCAGCAACCGCACCGGCTTTCAGTGTTTTTCCATCCATAATGGAAGCGTCCAATTGATTGGTTTCATCATGAGCGAAAACCGCTCCTTTTCCCGAATTGAAAAGGGGGGAATCTTCCATTATTTTAATCGTTTGGCGCACGGCTTCTACCGAAGTTCCGCCATTTGCCAAAATTTCATGACCTGTACGGATTGCTTCTTCCAATTTTTTCCTATAAGCATTTTGAACAGAATCTGGCATGTTTTTTTCACGAATGGAACCAGCTCCACCATGGATCACAATTCCGAATGAATTTTTTTGCGCTTGTGGCACAAATGCTTCTATCGGCAGATTTTCTTCTGAAACAGGTTCGGCTTTTTCGTGGCAGGCCGAAAACAAAACCAACAGGAAAAGAAAGTAAATTAATTTCTTCATCGGTTTATCTTTAAATGAATACTTCATTCTACTTGATTATTAAAAATTACATCCATTTTCTCTAAAACTTTATTTGGTTCTATCGTTCGCATCACATTTTCGTAACCTGTAAAATCTTTGTTCCCATAAATGGAGGTTGGAAGGTACGGAAATTGCTTTAAATCGGGCAAAATTTGATTTTCAAGCGATTGCCCAAAAGGAGCAAAACCAGCAAAAGGATGCGTGGCGCCCCAGAGTGTGATGACGGGAATTTGAAAGATTGCCGCCAAATGTGCATTTCCGCTGTCCATGGAAATCATCAGGTCCAAACTAGCGATCAGGTTTAATTCTTCTTTAAAGCTCAATTTTTCAACTACGGAAATCACGTTTTGGTATTTGGACTCCAGATTGTTGCAAATTTCTTTTTCTTCTTTTCCCCCGCCGAATAACAGAATCTTATATTTTTCCGTTCCGTCCAATTTCGAGATGACTTCTTCCATTAAATCCAGCGGGTACATTTTTGTGGAATATGCCGCAAATGGAGCTATTCCTATCCATTTAAAAGAATCTTTTTTCACCAGTTGAAGTACATGTTCCATTAAATGTGGCCTATCTATTTCTATTTTAGAGGACAAATAAATAGGAAACCCCAGCGCTTTAAAGACTTCTGCATATCGTTCATGCGTTGTTTTTAACCGATGAATCTTCTTTGGACCGAATTTTGTCAACTCCTTTTTTTCTTTTCTGCCTTTATCGATGGCGGCGCAAGGAATTCCAAAAAAGAAGAAGAAACCCCGCAATATTTTAGCCCGTAGCACATTGTGGAGATCGGCGACATAATTGAATTTCTTTGTTTTTAGTTCGAAAGCCAGTTTCCACAATCCGAAAAAACCATTATAAGTATTTTTCACATCTGCACCAAAAACCGTAATCTGTGGATTTCCCTCAAAAAGTGGTGCAAAAGAAGCTTTGGTGAGCACGGTTATTTTCAGTTCTGGTAAAGCTTTTGTCAACCGTTCCAGCACTGGAACCGTCATGGCCACATCGCCCATGGCCGAAAACCGGATTACCAAAAGGTGAGCGGGTTTGTGCATATTTTTGGTATATTGAAAATTCGATCTTTCCCAACAGATTACGCCGATTTCAAAGCCGTCGCTTATAACTAATTTAGTCGATTTTTAGAAGCTATTTCGATTTCCGCAAAACCGGGTTCAATTCGTCGTCATTGTACATTTTCATTTGTTTATATACTTTCATGTACTTATCGCCACGGTCGATATCATCCAAAAGTTGATCGATGGCCATGCTTAAATCCACGCGTTGTTGTAGCAGGGTTTCCAGCTTTGTTTGGCAGTTTGAGCGATGCGATTCGGAAGCTTCTTCGCGGTTGGCCTCTTCGTTCATATGGTAAACTTTCAAAGCCAAAATGGACAAACGATCCACGCCCCACGCCGGACTTTCGGTGTTGATGGTGGCATTTTCTTTCGGCGTTACATTTTGAAAGCTTTGCAAAAAATAACTGTCGATATATTCCACCATGTCGGTACGATCTTGGTTGGAAGCATCAATTTTGCGCTTTAAAGCCAATGCAGAAACCGGATCGATTTCCGGGTCGCGGATGATATCTTCATAATGCCATTGGACGGTGTCGATCCAGCATTTTCGGTATAACAAATGGTTCAATAAATCTTCCTTTTCGTCATACGGATTTTTAAACTCTTGGTTCACGCTATCCCGTTTGTGGTATTTTTCAATGGCTTCCTGAAAAATATGGTTTGCTTTATCTGAAAACATAGTTCTTTCAATTAGATGTAAGTTGCGATGTAAATATAATTATTTAAGCTTATAAAAACACTGCGGATTTTAACATAGCTAATAATCAGTTGGTTATTTCTCTTTCTTCGACTTTTTCAAAATATGTAAAAATTCCGTAGTGTTACTTGCGATATGATTTCTATTTTCGGTTTTGTCAGCCTTAAAACGCTGATATTCTTTTGTCTCCAAATGATAATCTCCATATTTGGACATAATTCCCCTGATTGTTTCCGGTGACATTAAGCCTTCATTATTATAACTTAAAAAAATATATCGGAACCGGGCGGATTTTATCAGATTTTCAAATTCGGTTTCCACCTTTCCTTTTTGGCAATAGGCCGATCTGTAATATTCCCGCAACCCCGTTTTCCCTTTTGGTTGAAAATCATCGTATTTGGCGATGGTGTTCAATAAATGATAATTCGCCCCATATTGGCGCGCGTTGTAAGGTGGATCCAAATACAAAATATTACCCGAAATCTTTCTGATTAAAGAATTGGCGTCTTCCCGATAAACTTCATGACTATTTTCAGTTTCCGCAAAAAATGCAGGTCGAATCGCAAGGGTTTTCCCCGCGGTAGCTTTGATATTTTTTAAAAATGCGCCGTAAACCGAGGCTGTGTTCGCCACTTTATCCGCACTTTCCAAAAGGGAAGCCAACAGGAAAAAATAGAGATTTTCGTTTATTTTTCCTTCCTTTTTCCAGCTTTCAATTTCCTGCCGCGCCGCATCAATTTTTTGTCCGTTTTTTTCGTTGAAATACAAGCGTTCCGCTTCACCGTTTTCAGAAAATTGATTGAAAATCATTCCTTTTTTTCCTTTTAGTTCGTTCAGTTGCTCCAAAAATAGTTGGTATTCCAACCGCCGGTGGTTTCCGATATAATTTTTCTGCAATACATAACTGTAGTATTCCACATCATTGGCGATCACCTTTTTCACAATGGGTTTGAAGTTGCGGCCCACAATGCCAGTTCCCGCAAAAAGATCGCAAAAAACGAGCTGGTCCAAAGGCGCGGAAACCGTCTGGGAAACCACCTGTTTAATCCAGGTGGAAAGTTTGTTTTTGGAGCCGATATAGTTCATTTAATTGCCCAAATTATGCCTGAAACTGCTTTGTTGGTAGGGAATTCCAAGGTTCTTAATTTTGAAGCCTCAAAGGTAGCCACATAATTCAAAATTATGGATTTTAACCAAGTGATTTCCGACTTCAATTTCCAGTGCTCGCCATCTTGGGCATGAACGATGAGGAAAAGTCGATTTTCTAAATGTTTTCTGCTTTGTTGACTTTGATTTTTGTACAGCCAATAGAGCAATTCTTCTTCATGGTTTTGCGCGTAGAGAATTGTTTGTCGGAATCCTTTGGGGAAAACGGAGGTTTTATGATCGAAATTTATCCCAAACAAATTGAAATCGACCAAGCGATCTTTTTGGTTCAAGGCCGGTTCGATTCCGTCTATTTCAGTAAAAATACGCTCCACGGCCATGGCGCTCCAGAAATTGTACCAGCGATTTGCCGCATATTGAAAAAATTCCCTTTTCTTGAAATGCTCGGTTTCTACTTTGTGTTTTACTATTTCAATCAATTCTTCCCAAGTCGCTGTTTCATAGATAAAACGCGTGTGCCGATCCCAAATATCGTTCTGTTTTTTGCCCCAACTATAGGAATATTTACAGCGGTACTGCAATTGGGTTTCAATATTTTCGAGAGAAAACTGCACGATTAAACTGACTGATCAATAATTCGGCTTACAAATTATGCTTTTTTTAATTAATATTAAACCAGAAATTCCTAATTCGGCCGAATTGCATAACAGAATTCAATTTCATATAAATCCAGCTTCATAAACAATTTGTCCTTTTTTCACAGGATTACGATATCATTTAAACGTATAATTAGTTTGAAAACAACACGTGTATCAACAATAATTTCTTATTTTTGTTTTATAAATCCTTAAGTGATAAAGAAATGAATACCAAACTCACTTTGACCATAGAACAAGAAATTATCAAAAAGGCTAAAGAATACGCTAAAGATAGAAACAGGAGTTTATCCAATATTATTGAAAATTATTTGAAGATTCTGACAAAAGAAGAAATATCCAAGAATTCAAACAAACTAAATCCAATCGTAAAATCTTTAAAGGGTTCTTTTAAAATGCCAAAAAATATGGATTATAAAAAAGAACTTAGAAACCGATTAGAAGAAAAATACTCATAATGGACAATGTTTTAATCGACACCGATGTACTATTGGATTTCTTTTTTGACCGTGCACCTTTTTCCAAATTTGCAACCGAAATTTTAAACCATTGCGAGGAGAAAAAAATAAACGGATTCGCCACTCCCGTTATAATCTGCAATGTTTATTATTTATTACGAAAAGCAGCAAAACATCAACTGATAATAGAAAAAATAAAACAGCTTTTAAACCTAATAGAAATTATCGAAATGGATAAAGAAACTGTTTTAGAAGCTCTTAATTCAGAATTTAAAGATTTTGAAGATGCATTACAAAACTTTTCTGCCATTCAAAATGGAAAAATAAATATTATTCTGACCAGAAATATAAAAGATTATAGGAAAAGTAATTTGGCAGTATTGACGCCAGAAACATATTTGAGAGGAAAAGCCAGTGTATAATAATCTATATAAAAATAGTGGTTTTAATCCCTAAAAATGAAAAAACAAACATAAACTTAAATCCGGACAAGCACATCTTGCAAATGCGAAACCTGAAGGTTTAAATAGATTATTGAAGAATAATTTGGTATTTTTGAAGAAAGTAAAGAACTATGGTTACAGATACTCAAATACGAAACCAACTTCTTAGAAGGATAAAAAGGATTCCTACCGATAAACTCAAGGAATTAAATGACTTTGTTTCACAATTAGAAGAAGCCACCAACAGGAAGGATAAAATCCTCTCATTTGCTGGGGCTTGGGAACACATCGATAGCAGTTTGTTTATAGAATTTACAGATAACCTGATTGCGAAAAGAGAGCGGAATAGAAGGAGAATAAATGGATAGAGCACTTATTGACACGGATATACTTTCCTATTACCTTAGAGGATATCTTGCTGTAGTAGGGAATTTTGAGAAATATCTGAACCATTATGATATTCTTGAAATCAGCCTGATAACTTACTACGAAATTATAAGTGGATTATTGGCAAAAAACGCTTTTAAACAGTTGCATATATTTGAAATATTTATTTCGGACTGCATTATTGTTCCGCTAACCGAGAAATCAGCTGAAATTTCAGCCGAAATATACTCAACCCTCAGACAATCTGGAAATACAATTGATGATATTGACCTATTCATAGCAGGAATAGCCATTGAAAACGGAATGATCTTGGTAACAAATAACGACAAACATTTTGGCAAAATTCCTGGACTGAAAACAGAAAACTGGAAAATTCAAAAATAAAATATGGACTGGAAAAGTCATCTCTAAAAATGACAAAACAAACATAAACTTAAAGTTCAGTAAAAATCTGAAAAGTCAGTTCGTAAAAACCACTTCCTCAGCATAAAATAAAGAAAAATCAAAAATTCCTACAAATCAAATCCTAATTCCACGCCCAATTTCAATGCAATTTGTTTGTTGATGCGCTTTTTGATTTCAGGAATTTTCACACTTGCCAAAATGTTGTTTGAAAATGCGTACATCAACAACGCCCGCGCTTCTTTGGTAGCGATCCCTCTTGATTTCAAGTAAAATAACGCTTCTTCATCTAACTGGCCAATGGTGCAACCATGGCTACATTTCACGTCATCCGCAAAAATTTTAAGTTCTGGTTTCGAATTGATGGATGCTGAATCATCTACCAAGATATTGTTGTTGCTTTGATAAGCATTGGTTTTTTGTGCTTTTCTGTCCACCAAGACTTTTCCGTTGAAAACACCGCTAGAATGCTCAGCAAAAATTCCTTTGTAATCTTGGTGACTTTCACAATTTGGTTCCATATGGTGCACCAAAGTATTGTGGTCCACATGTTGCTTTCCTTCAATAATCGTAACCCCTTTTAAAGTCGATTCGGCGCGTTCTCCTTTTTGATAGAAATCGAGGTTGTTTCGCGTCAACTTTCCGCCGAAGGAAAAAGTGTGCACCGAGCAATTGCTTTCTTGTTGCTGTTCAACAAAAGTACTGTCAATCAGTGAAGCGTTGTTCCTGTCGTTTTGTATTTTATAATAATCAACCATCGCCCGTTTTTGGGCAAAAATTTCGGTAACGGAATTGGTCAATACCGGATTGTCCGTAAGACTTTGGTGGCGTTCGATGATCTGCACGTGTGAATTTTCTCCAACAACGATCAAATTTCGGGGTTGAATCATTAATGCCGGATCGTTCCCTGTGGCAAAATTGATAATCTGAATGGGTTTATCGGCCATTGTGTTCTTTGGAATGTTGATAAACGCACCTTCATGCGCAAAAGCTGTGTTAAGGGAAGTAAGGCTGTTCTGTGGAGCAATTTTATTGAAATATTGATCGATGACGGCCTTGTATTTGGGTTTTGTAAGTGCGGCGGAAATCAAACAAGCATCGATTTTTTCATGCGTGGTTTCCGAAAGATGGGAAGCATAAATCCCGTCTAAAAAAACAATTTTACAGGTATCGATATCATGGATAAAATACTTCATGATATTCTTGTATTCCAAAGCTTCTTCCTTTTTCGGGAAAAGGCTGTAATTTTCCTTCAGAATTCTGTTCAGCGAAGTGTATTTCCAATCTTCTTCTTTTTTAGTGGGAAAACCGGTCGCTTCAAAAAACTTCATGGCCTCGTTGCGCACGTTATGAATATCAAAATTCAAATCCACATGTTCCTCAAAAGCCAAAAATGATGAAATGAGTTTCTCTTTTAATTCCATTTGTTAGTGTTATGCGTTAGAAGTTAAGTGTTATGTGTAAGGTATTATTTTAAGTATTATGTGTTATGTTTTTTTTATGAGGATTGGGATTTGGCTTTTTTCAGATAATTGATGTAACCATTTAAAATTGCTTTTGTTTTTTCAAATTGCTTTCTAAAATCCATTACAACTTCTTGGTCAATATATCCCTCATCTTCTGCGGTTAATACTTGATTTAAAGATTCACAAAGCGAACCTCTTGCAACTCTGCAAAATTGAATATTTTCTTGATGATTGAACCTTCCATAGCCTTCGGAAATATTATCTCCGACAGAGCGAGATGAGCGTTTGAGTTGACTTTTCAATGCATATTTTTCTTCATCGGGAAATTTGGAAAGAATGTTCTTGGAAACAAATATCCGTAATTCCCTTGCAGCTTTCCAACATTCCAAATCTTCAAAAGATTTTATAGTTCCCATTTTATACAGAGTAGGTTAACAGTTGTCTAACACCTAACCTTTAACATCTAACTTATAACTTTCGCCCGTTTTCAGCCAATCATATCCTTTTTCCTCCAATTCATTTGCCAACTCCTTTCCACCGGATTTTACTATTTTTCCATCCAAAAGTACATGTACATGATCGGGAACGATGTAGTTCAGTAAGCGTTGGTAGTGCGTGATCACAATCACGGCGTTCTCACTGCTTTGCAAACGGTTCACACCATCGGCAACAATTCATAGCGCGTCAATATCCAAACCGGAATCGGTTTCGTCCAAAATTGCAAGCTTGGGTTCGAGCATGGCCATTTGGAAAATTTCATTACGTTTTTTTTCGCCCCCAGAAAATCCTTCGTTCAAGAATCGGGACAGAAATTTTCTATCAATTGCCAATAATTCGGATTTGTCACGAATTTTTTTCAACATTTCGTTGGCGGGCATATCTGGCAATCCTTGGGCTTTTCTGGTTTCATTGATAGCCGTTCTCATAAAGTTTGTTACGGTGACCCCCAGGAATTTCCACTGGATATTGGAAAGAAAGGAAAACTCCTTTATGTGCTCGTTCTTCTGTGGCCAATTCTGAAATATCCTCATTTTCAAAAAGGATTTCCCCTGCATTTACTTCCAAATTAATTCCTTTCAATATTTCCTTTCCTTCCACGCTAGCGTGCAAATTCTTTATTTTAAGCATTTTTTGTTTGTTTTTGGTCTGTTCACAGCCTCAAAACCTTTTGGTCTTGAATGTAAATTTCTCTTTTACTGAAGTTTTTCTATTTCGATTTTTCGCCATCAATACGAATCGCCGGATCAGAAACCGGCTTGGAAACCATTACTATTTTTTTAATAGTTACGATCTCTTCCCAGCCATCGTTTGGATTTTTTGATACGACACCTTGAATGACCACAGGCACCATATCAAATTCATCTCTTCTTAATGAATCCGTTTTTTCGGCCAATTTTTTTGCCATGGAATCGATTTTTACCCCATAAATAAAATTGTTCCCTTTTAAAACCGCTGCATTGTCCACATAAATGAATTCCCCTCGAAGGGTTTTTAAGCTGTCTTTCTGGTCAATTCCACTTGTTTTGTCAGATCGGTTTGTTGCCTCCGGTTCGCTGGTAGTCGTTTCCTTTTTTCCGTCTTGGCAGCTCACCAAACAGAATGCGGTGATTAAAATGGCGATCAAATGATTTTTCATTCTTTAATGTTTAGAATTGGTTATTTGCCCCAAAGTAGGGCTTTGCTTTATTTTACAGGTTTTTTCATTATACCGCCGGCTGAACACTAACCCACGGATCCTTCCAAAGAAATCTCAAGTAATTTTTGAGCTTCAATGGCAAATTCCATCGGTAGTTTATTCAATACTTCTTTGCTGAACCCATTCACGATCAGCGCAATAGCCTTTTCTGTTCCAATACCACGCTAGTTACAGTAAAAAATTTGGTCTTCCCCAATTTTACTGGTCGTGGCCTCGTGCTCCACCTGCGCAGTTTTGTTTTTCACTTCAATATATGGAAAGGTATGTGCGCCACATAAATTTCCCATCAACAGCGAATCACATTGCGAAAAATTGCGCACATTATCGGCGCGGCTGCTGATTTGAACCAAACCGCGGTAACTGTTTTGCGATTTTCCGGCAGAAATTCCCTTGGAAATAATAGTGCTCCGAGTGTTTTTTCCCAAATGAATCATCTTCGTGCCAGTATCGGCTTGTTGAAAATTTGTGGTTAAGGCCACGGAATAAAACTCCCCAACGGAATTATCGCCTTTCAGGATGCAACTTGGATATTTCCAGGTAATTGCACTTCCCGTTTCCACTTGTGTCCAACTGATTTTTGCGTTTTTTTCACACAATCCGCGCTTGGTTACAAAATTGAAGACCCCACCTTTTCCTTCTTTATCGCCAGGATACCAGTTTTGAACGGTACTATATTTAATTTCAGCACCATCCAAGGCAATCAGTTCCACCACGGCGGCATGCAATTGATTTTCATCCCGCGAAGGCGCCGTGCAACCTTCAAGATAACTAACATAGCTGTCTTGATCTGCTATAAGCAAAGTTCTTTCAAATTGCCCGGTTCCGCCTTGGTTGATTCGGAAATAAGTGGAAAGTTCCATGGGGCAACGGACTCCTTTTGGGATATAGCAAAAAGAACCATCACTGAAAACAGCGGAATTCAGCGCGGCGTAAAAATTGTCTTTTTGAGGAACTACGGTGCCTAAGTATTTTTTTACCAAATCCGGATGCTCGCGAATAGCTTCGGAAATGGAACAAAAAATAATTCCTTTTTCACCCAAGGTTTTTTTAAAGGTGGTCGCCACAGAAACCGAATCCATCACAATATCGATGGCCACACCGGCCAATTTTTTTTGCTCATCGATGGAAATTCCTAATTTTTTAAAGGTTTCCAATAGTTCGGGATCCACTTCGTCCAGGTTGTCGTATTTGGGTTTTTTGCTTGGCGCGGAATAATAGGGAATGTTTTGAAATTCGGGTTTTTTGTAGCGCACATTTGCCCAAGTAGGCTCGGTCATTTCTTCCCACGCCCTATAAGCTTCTATACGCCAATCCGTCATCCATTCCGGCTCTTCCTTCTTCATGGAAATTGCCCGTACCACATCTTCGTTCAAGCCCACAGGAAAAGTGTCCGATTCAATATCGGTATAAAATCCGTACTCGTACTCTTTGGTTTCGAGCTCTTTCTTTAAATCGTCTTCTGTATATGCCATAAATCAATTCAAGATTTAGAATTCAAGATTCAAAATTCAATCTGCTTTAAATTTTGATCCTTTAAAATCGCTTTTTTGTAAATATACCATAAATCCTCCCATCTGCCTGCTCAGCGATAGTAGCTTATTATGGTAAACATCAAATTCTTCTTTTGTAATATATTTTCGGTCAAGTACTCTGTATAATTGTGAACGGGTTTCGCCACAGGATGCTTTGGCTATGGATAGGAATTGATTGAATTCACGATTTCCATTTCTTTCAAATCCCTCGGCAATATTATCCATAATGGATCCGGAGGAGCCATTAATTTGATTGTATAATTTATAATCTATTTTCAAATTTGAATTTTCCTTGATGTCAAAAATATCCTGGCAAATTTCCCTAGCCGATCGCCAAATCTCCAAATCTTCAAATTTTTTAACAGTGCCCATAATTTTGAATCTTGAATCTTGAATCTAAAATTCACAACGAAAAACTCTCCCCACAACCACAAGTGCGTTGCGCATTGGGATTGTTGAACCCAAATCCTTTGCCGTTCAAGCCACCGGAATATTCCAAAGTGGTGCCCACGAGGTATAAAAAACTTTTTTTGTTGACCACAATCCGAATTTCGTTGTCCTCAAAAATCTTATCCTCTTCTTGTTGGCCGTGGTCAAAAGTCAGTTCGTATGACAAGCCCGAACATCCACCGCTCTTCACGCCCACACGAACAAAGTCTTTGGCCGCATCAAAACCACTCTCGGTCATTAGTAAAGTGATCCTGTTTTTTGCCTCTGCGCTTACCTTGATCATCGCTTATTAAAAATTATTCTAAATTAGATCGCAAATATACCATATAAGGACGAAAATACCATATTTTTTGAATAACATTCTGCATGACCATCAGACCGATGTTTCCTTGGAAATGTCTCTATTTTAAGACGATACTGTCAGTATTTTAAATATCTTTGTTGCCTAAAATTCTACTTATGAAAACAATCCTTTACGTTCTGATTATTTTGATCTTCCCATTCATTGCTTTTTCGCAGGAAGTGGAAGTGGAAATTGAACTTTTTGCTTCGGGTTTCAGTAGCCCGCTGGAATTTCAAACAACGGGAGCTCCAAATGACACTCGCATTTTTATCGTTGAACAAGGCGGCGTCATTAAAATTGCACATCCGGACGGTTCAGTGGATTCAGACCCATTTTTGGATATTTCAAGCTCAATATCTTCGGGCGGGGAACGCGGATTATTGGGGTTGGCATTTCATCCAGATTTTGAAAATAACGGTTATTTTTTTGTGAATTATACTAATCCGAGCGGTAATACGCAGGTCTCGCGTTTCTCGGTGGATACCGCCAATCCGGATCTGGCCGATCCCAGTTCAGAACTGCCCATCATTTCATACACGCAACCTTTCTCCAACCACAACGGCGGCTGTTTGGCTTTTGGTCCTGTTGGATATTTGTTTATTTCTGCAGGTGATGGCGGAAGTGGTGGCGATCCGGGAAATCGCGCCCAAAGTTTAAATGTGCTTTTGGGGAAGCTTTTGCGCATTGATATTGATAATCCTTCTGGTGGAAATAATTACGGAATTCCGTCCGATAATCCTTTTGTGGGAAATGCAGCTGCCATGGACGAAATTTGGGCTTACGGATTGCGAAATCCTTGGCGGTTTTCCTTTGACACGGCTGGCGGGAATATTTGGATCGGCGATGTGGGCCAAGGAAATGTGGAGGAAATCGATCGCCAACCCATTAACGCTGCGGGCCTGAATTACGGTTGGCATTGTTATGAAGGTTCTGACGAATATGACACCTCCAATTGTCCGCCTGACAATGAACTGGTTTTTCCATTTGCCGAATATTCTTCGGCGACCGGTAGTGGAAACTGCTCCATTACTGGAGGTTTTGTTTATCGCGGCTCGGTTTATTCCGATATTTTGGGACTCTACTTTTTTGCGGATTACTGCAGCGGTTTGATCGCCACTGTGGACGCTTCGGGGAATATTATGGAACATGGAAATTTCAGTGGAAATTGGGTCTCCTTTGGAAAAGATGCCGCCGGTGAATTATATATTGTGGATATTGGCGGCAGTATTTATAAAGTGGAAGGAAGCGTGCTGGCCACGGAATCCATTGAAGCTCGGGACGCTATTTCTCTTCTTCCCAATCCGGCTTCGGGAAAAGTGACCTTAAAAATTGAACAAGGTGAAATTTCCAATGTTACTATTTATGCAATTAATGGCGAAAAAGTGTTTTCCGAAGAAACCAATTCATCCCAAGAAATGATAGTACCGGTTTCCAATTTAAAGACTGGGGTTTATTTGGTGAAAATTGAAACCAAAAGCGGGACTATTACTACAAAAAAGCTGGTAATTGAATGATGCTGAGGTTTTTAATTTCTGATCTCAATAATTCCCTTATAGCTTTGCCCACGTAGGTCAATCGGGTTTTGAGGTTAGTCGGTTTCAAGATTTTTTTCCGGTTACAAATCCAGCCCCATTTATAATTATCACTGGATATATATAATATCGTGAAATAAACCACGCAGTTGAAAGAATAAATTTGATTTGAGCTTTGATTTGTCCTTAGAATTTCGTAAAAACTTGTAACTTTGTGAACGGATAAATTTGCGTTTGCAAACAAATGACAGGACAAGAAGTAATAGAATTAATTGGCTTAGACAGAGCCAAGCCCGTAAACTCGAAGAGTAAAAACCTCTTAGCGAGTGAGTCGATTGTGTTTGACCAAGTTCGTGAATTTGGAGTTGATTCGGTTTATTTCAATACAGACGAAAACGGGAATAGTTTTCCTGCCTTGTTTTTGAAGAAGATAAAATATTTTGACGTAGAAACGTTGCGAGCAATAGCCGATATTCACAGAAAAATCTGGAATTACAAAAAAGTATTGTTCTTTTACGTTTATTCCGATACTGAAATTCGTATTTACAATTGTTCTGAAAAACCACTGATTAAAACTCAAGAAAATTTTGATTACGAAAAGGAATTGCAAAGTATTGAAATAGAAACATATACTTTTTCAGACAAAAAACAACTTGAAGAACTCAATAAACTGTTTTCAAGAATTGCAATTGATTCGGGAATTGTTTGGACGTTAAAAGAAGCTCAATTTATCAGGGATAAAATAAACCTACAAAAAAGAGTTGACAAATATTTAGTAGAAAGTTTAGTAAATACAGCTCAACAATTTGAGAAACAGGGTCTTGAAATTAATTTTATTCATAAAATCATACTTCGTTCATTATTCCTATTGTATCTTGAAGATAGAGGAGCTACGGACGAAAAATTATACTCCCAAATAAAAAAGGGCACAAAATCTTACTTTGAAATTTTAGATGATGTAGATGCTACTTACAAATTGTATGAACAATTAGAAGAGCATTTTAATGGGAACGTTTTTACTTTAGAAAAAGGAGAAAAAATATCTGTTGACCAACTTCAACTGATTAGAAAATGTTTCATCAGTGGTAATGCTAATATACCACAAGCAAAACTGTTTGAAGATTGGAGATTGTTCGATTTTAGCATTATACAAATTGAGTTATTAAGTGAAATTTACGAAAACTTCTTATCCAAAACAGACCATGCATTAAAGAAAAAAACAGGAACGTATTACACGCCACCTGCTTTGGTAGAATTTATTTTGAATGAAAAATTACCTATTGGCAAAAGTGAAAAAAACTATAATGTAAAAATTTTGGACCCAAGTTGCGGTTCGGGAATTTTCTTGGTAGAAAGTTTCAAACGCTTGGTAAAACGCTATGAAAATCAGCACAAAGAAAAACTTACTGATTTTGGCAAGCTAAAAAAACTCCTGACCGACAATATTTTTGGAATCGAATTACACCCACAAGCTATAAAAGTAGCTGCGTTTAGTTTGTACCTAGCCTTGGTTGACAATCTGAATCCTAAAACCATTTGGCAAGAAAAGAACCATTATTTACCAAATCTCATAAACAATCCTGATGATAAAACATTAAAAGTACAGGGCAAAAATCTATTTTGCAGAGATACAATTCTGCAAAATAAAGAAATTGAAAATATTAAATTTGACTTAGTTGTTGGTAATCCTCCTTTTGGAACGAAAGATTTATTACCATCAATTCAAAACTATTGTAAAAAAGAGAATTTCGCCAAAGAAATGGTTTTGCCATTTCTGCACAAAGCAACAAAGTTTGCCCCGAATGGCGAAATTGCTTTGATATTCAATACCAAAGTTTTAACAAACACAGGTGGAACTTATGAGAATTTCAGAGAATGGTTGTTCAATGTTTGTTATGTAGAAAAAGTTTTCAACTTTTCAATTCTTCGTAATAAAGGTAAAAATTTCGGAGGAAAATTATTTGGCGATGCAACTGGTCCGATAAGTATTGTATTTTATCAAAAAGAGCAACCTCAAAACCCTTCAGATAAAATTGCGTATTACGCTCCAAAAACTTTCATCAAAACCAATGTAATTGATGGATTGAGTATTGATTTTACAGATTTAAAATATCTGCCAAGAGAAGAATGTCAGAAACCCGACACCAAAATTTGGAAAACTGCAATGTGGGGTGGAATGAATGATTGGGAGTTAATCAACATATTAAGTAAAGAACATAGTAACTTCAAAACGTACTTGAATAATAACAATATTGAATATGGTTCTGGTTTACACCCAAAAGAGAATGAAATTAATAAGATGCTAATTGAAGGCAGACATACCGATACAGCCAAAATTGAAAAATATTACACTCCCATAAATAATACCGAACAAATTAAAAAAGAGTTTAGGAATAACAATTTAGAATTATTTAAACAACCATTAGCGGTAATCAAAGAAGGTATTACCAATAAAAATATTCTATCAAGTTACTTTGACTACGATGTACATTACAACAAAGCAGTATATGGGTTTTCATCTAATGAAGCTGAAAAACTAAAATCTATTGTAATTACATTCAATTCTAATTTAGCAACCTACTTTTTCTTCCTAACATCTTCTTCTTGGGGCATAGAAAGAGATAGAATAGTTTTAACTGAATATCTAAGTTTTCCATACTCGGAATTAGATTTGGATGATATAGAAAAAATCCAGTTTTTTCATATTAGTTTTGATACAAAAATTTCAATACTAAATCAAAAAAAGAATCATTTTGACTTTCAAAATTGGGAATCGAAAATCAATAAACTTTATAATCTTTCTTCAAATGATATAATTCGTATCTCAGACACAATATCTTTATCTGTTGATTTATTTCACAAGCAAGAAAAATCAATAGCATTATATCCAGTACTAGAAAAGCAAACGATAGAATACGGAAAGATAATAAGTGCCGAACTCAACGAATTTCTTGACGGTCAGGATTTGTTTGCAAATGCCACAGTCTATAACATCAGTAGGTTTACACCCTTGATGATGATAAAAATTTCACACGACTCAGTGAAAAATGAGGTTATTCCGTCAGATGAAGCAGTTGAAAATGAATTAAAAAAAATAGACAAATCACTTTGGGAGAAGAAATCTCAAAATATTTATTTCCGTAAAAAACTGAATTATAAAACAGGAGACGACATTTATATTATTCGTCCGAACCAACGCAGATTTTGGTCAAAATCAATGGCATTGGAAGATGCTTCCGAGTTAATTCTTGAACTTTTAACTGGGAATTAACGATGGTGAATGATTTATATAAAATTGCTTTTGAGCAAAAATGTTTTCAGTTAATCATTGAAGCATATCAAACTTCATTGACAGAGAAAGTGATCCAACTCAATTGGAATGAAAACGACATTTCTTCCGAATTGCACCGACATATAAAAGAAAATCCGTTAAGACTAAAATGGAAAGTTTCAACTAATGTTGAATCTCATATTTCTAAAGACATACCAAAAGTAAAAGGATTTTCCAATACGTATCCAAGAATAGATTTACGATTAACTTCATTCATATCGACTTATGAGTATGAGTACTTCTTTGAAGCTAAAAACCTAAAACAAAACGATCCTAAATTAAAACGCAGATACATTAACACAGGAATTAACAACTTCGTTTCCAAAAAATACAAAAATGGTAGTTTGATTGGTTATCTTCTTGAAGGCAAAAAAAATGAAACGATAAAAGGTATTAACTTCTTACTTAAAAAAGACAAAAGGCAAACTGAAACTTTAAATCTCAAATCAAACAAGCTACTAAAAACCTATTACGAATCTAATCATCCTGCCATAGGAACATTGAAACATTTGATATTTGACTTTACGAACCTCTCATATTGATAAATACCAATACACAAAACCGTACACATTTGTAATTAGCATAAGCCAACCGAACAAAGCCAAAATTGCAAAAGAGTATAATTTTCCCCACACTTGAAACCAAGAAACATAAAAAACGACAAAGATAGAGAAACGCAATACTGGAATAACCACCAAATTTAAAACCACTAATTTTGTGCTTCTAAATTTTATCGAATAAAATGCTCGAAAACAACAACCAAAATAAGACAAGCCTTTCGGAATTGGGCGAATTTGGACTCATTAGCCACCTGACCCGCTTTTTTGAAATCAAACAAAGTTCCACCGTAAAAAGTATTGGTGACGACACCGCTGTTATGGATTTCGACGGGTTTCAAACCCTGGTTTCCACAGATTTATTAGTGGAAGGCGTGCATTTCGACCTTTCTTATATGCCTCTGAAACATTTGGGCTACAAAGCCGTCATGGTCAATCTTTCGGATATTTATGCCATGAATGCGGAACCCACACAAATAACGGTTTCCATCGCCGTCTCCAACCGCTTTCCGTTGGAGGCTTTGGAAGAATTGTACGCCGGAATTTTACAAGCATCCAAACTTTACAACGTCGATGTGGTAGGCGGCGACACCTCATCGTCCACCAAGGGATTGCTGATCAGCATTACCGCCATCGGAAAAGCCGTAAAAGAAAATATCGTATATCGCTCCGGAGCAATGCCAAACGATTTGTTGGTTGTGACTGGCGATTTAGGCGCGGCCTATATGGGATTGCAAGTTTTGGAGCGGGAAAAACAGGTTTTCAAAGTGAACCCAAAAAGCCAACCAGATTTAGATCAATATGCTTACATTATCGAACGTCAACTGAAACCGGAAGCACGAAAAGACATTCCAAAATTATTCGAAAAGCTTCGGTTGAAACCCACTTCCATGATCGATATCAGCGATGGGATTTCTTCTGAAATCATTCATTTATGCCAACATTCAAAAACCGGAGTAAACTTGTTTGAAGAAAAAATTCCGCTTGATCCCGCAGTGATTTCCGTTTGCGAAGAATTCGATATTGACAGCACAACCGTGGCTTTGAGCGGTGGCGAAGATTACGAACTTTTGTTCACGGTTTCGCAAAATGATTTTGACAAAATAAAAGGGAATCCGAATTTCACCGTCATCGGACATATAACTTCCGAAAACGAGGGAATGAATTTAATTACAAGGGCCAACGAAAAAATACCGTTAAAAGCCCGTGGTTGGAACGCCCTCAATGAGAAAAGTTAGCTGGGAAATCTGAAGCAATTCCTTCCATGAAAAACATCCAAAAAATTGGTCATCGCGGTGCTAAAGGCCATCTAGCCGAAAACACGTTGGAAAGTATCGAAAAAGCGATTCAATTGGGCGTGGATATGGTGGAAGTGGATGTTCACCGGTGCAAAACGGGCGAATTGGTGGTGATCCATGATTTCACCCTCGACCGAACGACCAACGGCTCTGGCGAAATTATTCAACATAGTTTAAAGGAGTTAAAATCTTTTCAGGTAGAAAGAGACCACAAAATTCCGCTATTGACCGAAGTTTTAGACACGATTTCCGGCAAGTGCAAAATCAATATTGAACTCAAAGGAATGAACACCGCGGCTGAAACTTGTCGCGTTATTCGTGAATATGTGGAAGAAAAACAGTGGGATTATACCGATTTTATTGTTTCCAGCTTTCAGCAGAACGAACTTTTCCAAGTTTTCCACATCAACAAAAAGATTCCGATCGGAATTCTGAGCAAAGCCAATATGAAAGCAGCACTTGAACTGGGTCAAAAATTGAATGCAATTTCTATTCATCCGTCATTGGGAATCGTAACCCGTGAAAATATCGCACAGGCTCAAAATCTTGGTTTTCGCGTCGCGGTTTGGACAGTCAACGATCTAAAAAGTATCACGCGAATGAAAAATTTTGGCGTAGATGGAATCATTTCTGATTTTCCCGAGCGTTTAGCCGATGGAATTTCTTCTTGAAATCTTAGTCTGATAATTCAGAAATTGTACCTTTACAGCCAGATATTCTCATGCAATTATCGGTCTGCCGCTATTTGCTCAAAAAATTCTGTTTAACCTTTTTCTATAAAAATCCTATTATGAAAAACTTCTACTTGTCTTGGTCTTTTCTGATTTTTCCTTTTTTCCTTTTTTCTCAAAGTTACACGACACCTAACACTGGCGTGAATTGGACTTTAGATGATATTATGGCCCAAAGCCCTTCCACAGTTTCCTTCGATGGAACAAATTATATCCTTTCAGAAGAACTTACTATTTCCGAAATGGACACCTTGCGAATGGATACAGGTCTGACTTTGTTAATAGGCGATGGAATTCGTGTCACGGTTTTCGGCACATTTCTTTGTGATGCCGGCTCACAGCAGATCAACATTGATGCCGTGGATCCCACAACTCCTTATGATGGTTTTCGTTTTGAGGAAATTTCGGAAGTTTCCATTAACAATACATTCGTTGCGCACGGTGGTGGGCTGAAAGTAATCACCCCAAATTTTAGCGTTACCAATTGCACTTTTTCTGAAAATGTTTCAGGCGTTTCCACAGGAAGCGTGATTTCACTTTCCAACGGTTCGCCGCAGATTTTGAACAACACCTTTTTGTACAACGATTTGCCAGCGGTTTCTTCCGGAGCAAATTCCGATGTTTCCGCAAGTATTATCGGAAATTATTTGGAAGGAAATGGCCAAAGCAACCAAAACAGGCCACAAATCAATATGGGAGTAACCGGTGCAGATACTTTGCGTATTGTTCAAAATACCATTATCGGCGATCCAGCGATGGACCAAGTGGGCGGAATTGCAGTTGCCAATTTAATCGGCGGACAAATCCTGGCAATAATCGATGACAATATTATTACAGATAACCGCTATGGACTTACCATTATCGGCGGAAATGCTTTTGCCTATGTTCGTGGAAATATCATCGAAGACAACAACACACAAAATTTACCCAATTTGGGCGGAAGTGGAATTTCGGTGAATTCGGGCTCGGACAGCCAAACCATTATGGCGAGCAACAATCAGATTCGGGGAAATTTATGGGGAATTACCGTAATTGGGGAAGCGTCCATCAATCTGGGCGACGATGCCGAAAATCCAGGAGAAAATGTGTTTTCGCAAAATGGGAACAATGGGGAAATATATGCGCTGTATAATAACACAGATAACACTTTACAGGCAAAGTACAATTGCTGGATAGAAGGTATGGGAAATACTTCCGCTGATGCAGAATCCGTGATTTTTCACCAAGTTGACGATGCCAATTTAGGATTGGTAATTTTCGATCCCGTAGGTTGCCCAAACTGGGGAACAGAAGATACCAAGTTTGAAGAATTCGCGTTTTATCCAAATCCCGCCCAAAATGAGATTCATTTTTCCAACGAAAACGAATTTGAAACCCTAAAAATCTTTTCCCTTCGAGGTCGTTTGCTTGCAGAAATAAAACTTCAATCCGGAACCAATACTGTTCCATTGAACTTACCCCGAAATGTATATATCCTTCAATTCAATCAAGAAGATAAGCAAGTCATGAAAAAAATGATCGTCGAGTAAACGTCGATCAAATCAATAATTCATGACGCAAATTTCGGATATTCTCATAGTTGGCGGAGGTGCTGCGGGATTTTTTACGGCCATCAATGCTGCGGAAAACAATCGGAAAAAAAGGATCATACTACTTGAACGCGGAAAAGAAATGCTCACCAAAGTCCGTATTTCCGGCGGCGGACGCTGCAATGTGACCCACGCCGAATTTTTACCCAAAGAACTTTCGCAAAACTATCCGCGGGGTGAAAAAGAATTGCTGGGACCATTTCATCAATTTATGACCGGTGATACCATGCAATAGTTTGAAAATCGGGGTGTAGAATTGAAAATAGAAGAAGATGGGCGCATCTTCCCCAGTACGGATTCTTCGGAAACCATTATTGAATGTTTTCTGAATGAAGCAAAGCGTTTGGGAATTCAAATCCTGGAAAACAAACCGGTGAGAAGGATTGAAAAAAGTGGAGATTATTGGAATGTTTTACGGATTCCGAGCATTTTGTCGCCAAAAGCCTGGTTCTCGCCACTGGTAGCAATCCAAAAATCTGGAAATTATTGGCAGATTTGAAACATACTATCATTCCCCCGGTTCCTTCGCTGTTCACCTTCAACATAAAAGATCCACGTATCGAAAACCTTCCCGGGGTTTCGACTCCAGCTTCTGTTGAAATTCCCGGTACAAAATTGCAAGCGGAAGGACCTTTGTTAATTACCCACTGGGGAATGAGCGGTCCCGGAATTTTAAAACTTTCGGCTTGGGGAGCAGTGGAATTGAACGCTAGAAAATACCACTTTGAAATTCGCGTGAAATAGTTGCCCAGCCAAACGACAGAAGCTGTTTTAGATAAGTTGAAAACCTTAAAATCACAGCAGCCAAAACAACAAGTTTTGAAACGAACCTCCTTTGACCTGCCAAAACGTTTGTGGCGGAATTTGGCAAAAGCGGCCTCAATTTCCGAAACCGAAACCTGGGCTGATCTCAACAAAATCCAGCTCCGGGAATTGGCAGGACAATTGACACAGGGAATTTTTCACGTGATCGGAAAAAGCACTTTTAAAGAAGAATTTGTTACCGCAGGTGGTGTGCAACTTTCCGAAGTGAATTTCAAACATTTTGAAAGTAAGCTGCACGAAAACCTTTATTTCGCTGGGGAAATCTTGAATATTGACGCCATCACCGGCGGTTTCAATTTTCAAAATGCCTGGACCAGTGGATTTATTGTCGCAAAGAAAATCGCTTTAGATGAAGTGTAAGGTGCCTGAACTCACATTATGAAAACCAACGGATTTATTAGTGTTGAATCCATATTTGCCATTTGGAATAAATTCAAAACTCAAATTTCAACTGTACCTCAACTTTTTCTTTTGAATCGGTATTTTCCGTGTTCAAATTGGAAAGGGAAATTCCCAAAAGACGGACGGAATCTTTCATTTTTTCTTGGTAAAGTAATTCCTTTGCAGTTTGAAGAAGCAAATCTTTCCGGGAAATATAATAAGACAGGGTTTTGCTGCGGGTTTGCAAGGTGAAATCGCTGTATTTTATTTTCAAGGTTACCGTTTTTCCGGCAACATCTTTTTTTAGCAATCGCCGTTCAATTTCCGTGGCGATATTTTCCAATCGTTCCGCCATGAACACTTCCGAAGAGATATTTTTTCTAAAAGTATGTTCCGCGCCCATAGATTTTAAAGGACGATCTGGTTTCACTTCTGAAGAATGAATTCCTCGAACGATATTGTAATAATGGCCACCACTTTTTCCAAAATGTGTGGTCAGGAATTCTTCCGATTTTTGCTTTAAATCCTTCCCAGTGAAAATTCCGTGCAGATACATTTTTTCTGTCATCACCTTTCCCACGCCATAAAATTTCCGAATTTCCAAGTTTTCCAAGAATTCTAAAACATCTTCCGGTGGCACCGCTTTTTGTCCGTTGGGCTTGTTCACATCGCTGGCTATCTTTGCAATAAATTTATTGATCGAAATCCCCGCTGAAGCGTTCAGTCCCGTTTCCAACTTTATCTTTTCCCTGATTTCCTTTGAAATCAGCGTGGCGCTCGGATTTCCCATTTTGTTCTCCGTAACATCCAGATAAGCTTCGTCCAAGGAAAGTGGCTCGACGAGATCGGTATATTCATAGAAAATTTGACGAATTCGCCGGGAAAATTCCCGATAACGCTCAAAACGCGGCGGCATAAAAATTAATTCTGGACAAAGTCGCTTTGCCAATCTGCTGCTCATGGCGCTTTTCACCCCAAATTTTCGAGCCTCATAACTCGCCGCTGCCACCACGCCCCGATCTTCGCTTCCCCCCACGGCAATTGGTTTTCCAACTAATTCAGGATAGTCCAATTGTTCCACCGAGGCGTAAAACGCATCCATATCGACATGGATTATTTTTCGGGGAATGAATTCAAAATTCAAAGTATAATTTTCGAGGTTTTGCAATTGCATTTGCGGATCAAATTTACGAAATTCAGAGTGATTAATGTTCGGTATTCCGCCACCTCACAACTAATTCTATTCGCAAATTCCTAATCGCTCATTCCTTTTCGCTATTTCCACAGAAAACACTACTTTTAATTTTTATAATTCAGAAAAATCATTAATAATTCAAGTAATGAAGAAATCCATCTCTACCCTTTTCTTTCTCACCGCATTTCTAGTAGCGGGATTTTCGGCTGTAAATGCACAAAATCCACTCAGCGATAAACAAATTGATAGTTTGGTCCAACAGGCTATGAAAATTTTTAATGTGCCGGGAATCGCGGTGGCCGTGATCAAAGATGGAAAAGTGGTCCATTCCGAAGGTTATGGTGTTCGCTCCGCGGAAAATGGCGGAAAAGTGGATGAAAACACGCTCTTTGGAATCGCTTCAAACACGAAAGCTTTCACCAGTGCCGCCATCGGAAAATTAGTGGATGAAGGAAAAATAACTTGGGACACCAAAGTGGCCGATATTATTCCTGAATTCCAGTTATCTTCTCCTTATTTGACCCAGGAAATCACCGTTCGCGATATTTTATCGCATCGGACTGGATTAGGTTTGGGCGCGGGGGATTTGATGGTTTTTCCTGCAAAAAATACGTTGACGAAAGAGGAAATCATTCATAATTTAAGGTATTTAAAACCAGCATCTTCTTTGCGTTCCGATTTTCATTATAACAATTTAATGTTTTTGGTAGCAGGCGAAATTGTGGAACGGGTTTCGGGCATGCCTTATGAAAAATTCATATTGGAAAATTTCATCCATCCGCTCGGAATGGACCGCACCGCAATGAATTACAAAAAAATTACCGATCATAGCAATGAAATCACCGGACACGTTCCCGTCGATGGAAAATTGCTTCCCGTTGGACTTAGTTTTACCGATGCCGCAAATTCCGCAGCTGGAATTTGGTCTTCCATTGACGACATGAGTAAATGGGTAGAAGCGCAATTACATGATGGAAAATATGGGAAAAATCTTATGGACAGTATTTTCAGTAAAAAAGCGCACCACGAAATGTGGGCGTTGCAAACCGTTATTCCCCGCAGCGGAAAAGGCACTTATAATACGCATTTTTCTGGTTATGGACTCGGTTGGTTTGTCAGTGATGTGGAGGGACATAAAGAAATCACACATTCTGGCGGTTTGTTGGGAATTGTCACGAAAGTGCTTATGATTCCAGAACTGGATTTAGGGATCATTGTTTTGACCAACCAACAGTCTGGCGCAGCTTTTACTGCGATCGCGAATTCCATAAAAGATGGTTATTTGGGCATTGAACCCCGCGATTGGATTGGAAAATATGATTCATTCGGCAAAAGTCGGGAAGAAAAAGCACAAGTTGTGGTCGATGAAGTATGGAACGTAATTCACCAAAACAAAACCATGCCTAATTTAGAAAACTATACAGGAACTTTTAATGACCCGTGGTTCGGGAACATCACAATTTCCAAAAAGAATAACGCACTCTATTTTGAAGCAGAAAAAGCGAAAGGATTCAACGGAAAACTGTTTTATTACAAAGGCGACACATTTGTTGTAAAATGGGAAGACCGCACCTTATTGGCCGATGCTTTTGTCATCTTCTCCTTGGGCAAAGAAGGAAAAGCAAACGGGGCAAAAATAGAACCCGTGTGGCCGTTAACGGATTTCAGTTTCGATTATCAAGATTTGGATTTTACGAAACAAGAATAATCGAGAATTATATTTAAAAAACCCTTTCAGAGTTTGGAATGCTGAAAGGGTTTTCTTTTAAAATGTATAGCCAATTCGCAGGTATAAATCCACGGCAAACGTTATTTTACATCTGTAGATTTAAATTCAGTTTTGCTCCCAAAGCATTAAAAATCCGCATTACGGTTTCAAAAGTTACGTTTCCAGTACTGTTTTCAAGTCTAGATATTTGTGCTTTTTTTACTCCAACTAATTCTCCTAATTGCTCTTGAGTCAGTTTTCGTTTTTTTCGCGCGGTTTTTATCATATCGCCAATCAATTCAAGTTTTAGCTCAAATTCATATTCATCTCGTACTTCAGTTCCCTTTTTTCCAATTAAAAGATCTTCTGCTTGATCTAAAGTGTAACTTTTCATTTCTTCTTATTTTTAAAATACGTATTTCTGATATTGTCCGCTTTGTCGATTTGTTTCCTATCAACTTTACTTGTTTTTTTAATAATTCCGTGAGTAGCAAAAACTAAGGTTTCGGATTTATCATCTTTATCCCAAAAGGCTAAAAGTCGATATCGAATTCCAGAATATAAAGTTCTGAATTCCCAAATATCGTTAGTCAATTTTTTAAAGAACTTTGGGTCAGATTGTTGTTCGGCTCTCCTTATATTTTGAAATATCTTCTTCCTTACTTTAATATTTTCCATTTCAACAAATTCGAAAGCTTCTTCAAGCAATTTTGTTTCAAATCGTTTTATCATTCTTATTAAAATCTAATGCAAATATAAACAAAGTTTCGTTAATTGTAAACTTTTGAATCGGCTTTAAATATTTGCCAATTCCACGAATTAAAAACCCTTTCAGCATTTGGAATGCTGAAAGGGTTTTCTTTTAAAATGTATAGCCAATCCGTAAATGCAGATCAAGTGCGATGGTTTCGTCATCATTTTCAACCCGAAAATATTGATTGTCAAAAATATGGTGATAACCAAGCCCAATTCCGGCTTCATAAGTAAAATGTTTTCCTATGACACGTTTGATCGCCCATTTTGGAATTATGAAAAGTTGATTGGGAACGCTGACGTAATCTACATTTGAAATCACGAACAAATCAGGATTAAAACTGATTTTCAGTCCTATAAAATTTCCACTGTTATTCTTGATGGATTTTCCTTTGGACAAGCGTTTATCAAGGTTATAATACCACCGCGGCTCCACGGTCAACACTGGAGCAAAAACATAATCGACATTGAAATCGTTCTTTATGCTCCTCCCGAAAATACCGGCATCCAGCCCAATTTCCGATCGCAAGGCAATAGAATTTGAGAGTTTGGCTTCATTGTGGAACCAAATCCCCAAAATCCCGGTTTGAACGCCAGAAATAGATTGTTCTACGCTGGCATGTTGGGATTTGTTTTGGGCAGTTGCCGCTATCGTCCCAAGTGAAAAAACAAGTAAAAGGAGATGAATTTTCATTGATAAATCTTTTTAAAATTCAGATTATTCTATTTTAGTAAGTGACAATATTTGAGTTGAGCCATCACTCTGGTCCGTTACAAAAGTAATAACGGTATAATTTTCCGAAAATATAATTTCTTGAATACCAGTTCCATCATCAGTTATTAATTTAAATTTATTCCCGTTAACATATTCCCATTCCCCACTCGTTGTTCCAACATCACATTCCTCTTCGTTAAATTCATCGGGGCGCACGAAGGTAATGTTCAAAATGCCATTTTCCGTAAATTCATAAGTGCTTTGTGAGACGCAAGGTCCCAAATCAATAACTTCTCCGTCCTCAATAAGTTCATGGAACTGCCAAGTACCGATTATTTTTTCAGCAAGGGAATTATCTTTTGGCCCGTTCCCATTATCCTTATTACAGGAAATAAAACAACAACCTATTATAGCTACAAATAAATATAATTTTACTGTTTTCATATTTCTGTTTTTAAATTTTAAAGAATGAAAAGGAATCGAGGAACTCCTCTTCATTCCTATTAATAATTGTAAGCACTGTATTGTTTTCTGAAAAGACAATTTCCACTGTTGAAGTCCCAGTACCGTCAAGCTCTATTTCAAATTTATCTTTGGAAGTTAGATAATGCCAATAACCCAATACAGTTTGATGAAGACATCCACCTGTGTCACTTTTTAAATAAAGTTCGGCTGTTAATGTTTCATTTTCAAGAAATTGATAGGTAATTTTCTTTTCGCATTCATCCAATTCCCATGAAAGACCACTTTCCTCATATTTGAAATACTGCCAAGCACCAATTATTTTTTCTTCTGGTGAAATAATAGCGGCATCACTATTACTATTATCATCTTTACTACAGGAAGAAAAAATTAAGCAACTAATCATTAAAACTAAAAAAAATCTTCTTCCTAACTTTCCCATTTTTTAGTTTCCAGTTGCTTTATATACCATCCTACTTCCTTTCCAAGTAGAACCTCTTCGGGTTACACCAACAAAATCCATATAAATATCCTCGAATTTTTCCAAATGAGGTATTTCAAAATTATAAAAACCCTTTCAGCGTTTCGAACACTGAAAGGGTTTGTCGCTAAAATGTATAACCAATTCTTATGTGTAAATCGAAAGCAAAGATGTACTTCTTTAAGCGACTACAAATCAAGTCCTAAATTGATTTGAAACATAACTGGAAACCAATTTCCATTTCCTTTCGTATCAAAATAGTAAATTGTTCCCACATCAAACAACAAATGGAAATTTCCATAATTTCGTTGAATTCCCCATGTAGGACCAAAAGCAAAATCCAAATCGGTAGTTCTTGAAAAGTTACTATCGATAGTATTTCCACGGATCAGTAATCGAGCAGAAATAAAATTACCTGAATTATTTTTAATCGATCGATCTCTTTTCATTCGTTTTTCAAAATTATAAAACCATTTTTCCTGAATATCTAAAAAGGGAGAAATTAAATAACGAAATCCATTGCCCGAACTGGACAAATCCGGATAGGATCCACCATAACCAATTCCTAAGCCTGATGAAAATGTGGAATTATTTCCGGTTGGATATTCAAGCTCTACTCCAGGGTTTAAAAAATTGATCCGCCATACCTTTTGAGAATGCTTTGTTTGATTTTCCTGCGCATAAAGGCTAAAAGAAGATAGTAGGAAGACAAGAACAACAGCAGAATAAAATTTCATTTTTAAAATAGTTATAAAAAACCTTTCAGCGTTTCGAACGCTGAAAGGATTGCTAGAAAAATGTTGATTACTGTTTTGCATAAACTTCATATTGATCAGTATTATCAGGTTCTTTCAATTTGAAAGCAGTGTTACTATCAAAGAAATCTATAATAAGCTTTGTTGTTTCTTCTATTCCAGGTGTATCAATTCCTATTTTATTATCACCTAAATAAGACCAAGTACCAGAAATGGACGCTGATTGGCATTCGTTGGATTGATCACCCATAAAAGCTTCCAGAGAAAACCCGCCTTCCTGTGAGAATTCTATATTAGTGGAAAGTTCACAATATTCAATACCATTAGGTTTTCTGTCAATCAATTGCCAAGTTCCAATAATTTTTTCTTCAAAATTAACTGGCTTCACATCGTCATCTTCACTATTACAGGATAGACAAAAAGGCAATAGGAAAAGTAAAAATAAATTTTTGATTGAAATTTTCATAGTTTTTTAATTTTGATCCAACGCCTTATATACCATATTACTACCTCTCCACTCCGAACCTCTCCTTGAAACCCCAGTGAAATTCATATAGATATCATCAAACTGAGTAAGATTACCAACGTCAACCCCAAAATTGACATCTATGCCATTATTTGTACTAAGCATTTCAGGATCTGTAATGATTTGTCCATTGCCATTTAAAGAAATATTAAACTTTATAGAACCACCCCAATCTTCATCTAAAACATATTTTATTTTTTTTGTAATTAACTTTCTTCTACTCAAATCAACATGATGAACTATAGTTGAGGTAGGCGAAGATAGCAACATTGTGATTTTTGTTGTTTCACCACCAGTATCTATTTTATTGCCAGCTGCAACCGCCAAATCATAAACAGAACTCCAAAAGAGATTTGTAACCTGGTCTACAGTTGTATTCATGTTTGTGCTAAAAGAAATATTTTCGTTGAAATATTGGACAATTACTTCTTCATTGAAGGGAGTAGAAGGATATTTTTCGGGACTCACAGGCCAACTATACATTTCTGGGCCAGTTGCTGTCGGATCAACGATTAAACCTCCTGAATAAAAAACCATATTACCCACATTAATATCTGCTATACTCATGTCGATTCCTGGCGGCGGAGGAGCGGTCATATTGGACGGTGTGATACGAAAAACAGCATCATTTATAATTAATGCAACTTCATCTGTTACTTTTGCTGCCCACCAACTTGCAAATGGCCCTAGAGTATGATGTCTTTGGTGTTTGATTTTTACTTGAATAGATGTATAAATCCAATAATCTTCATTGGAATATAAAGTTTTTGTTCTGCGTTTATTCCCCGAAAAATTTTCAAAACATACTTTTCGTGTACCAAAAGGGTGTAATCCAAAAATTCCCGCATCTTCCATATTACATGGCATTAGATCATTTACATAATTTAGTAAAGCATTTGTGTAAGTAGACGCTGGTGGCTCATAGCTGCCATTCCCTCCATAACTTGGAACACCATCACAAATGATATCATTAAGAGGATTTGGAAAAATGGGTTGGGGAGATGTAAAACAGTCGGGCGGCAACGCGACCTTTGGTGAAACATATACCTCAATCTCAGAAGTGAGAGAATTTAATCCCGACCGCAAAGTTAAGGGATCGGGGATAAAATCATTGATATTATTGTCCTTAACATATTTTTGCAAAGTTAAAGAATCTTTTTCTTGTACTATCAAAGCCGCACTAAAAGTATATTTTATAATTTCTCCGTCTAAAACAATTTCCCTTTTATAATTCAGAAGGGAAGCAAATAAATCATCGGAAATCAATATATCGTCAAATTCATATTCAAGTTTTTCAAACTTTTTAGGCATCAAGGCTTTCTTTTTTTGAAGGAAATTCATAATCCTATCAGTTTCCGTTTCTTCGTAATAAGGATAAAGAGGTACAAAACCCGAATTATAATAATCTTCAAAGACTTGTTGTAAATCCGCCTCCTCCATATCTTTTAAGGAAGCAATAGTTTGATCAAAATCGGTTTGATTTTTAAAAATAAGCCTACCATTTTCCAAATCCGCTAAAATAGGGCCGCCCGAAAATCTTCCAGCCGTTTGTTGGGATTGATTTTCATTTAAGGATTGTTCCTCGAAATTGGGTTCTTTTTCACACGCTGAAAAAACCATGAGTGCCATAAAAAACACTAAAAAATAAAACGGCTTAAATGACCTAGACTGGTGCGCTGGTGCGCTGGATAAATTGATTCATATAATTAAGTTTAGTTAATAAAAGCGTAAAATTAATTGAAAAAATGGAGTTAACGAAATTTTATCAGATATTTTTTTACTTTCATCTAAATAATTTCAAACTGTTTTCCAGGTAAGGGCCGGACCAATCCTTTGAGTTCCAAGTTCAACAATAAACTGGCTACCCGAAAAGTGGGCAAATCACTTTCTATAGCAAGGAAATCCATTTCACATTTTCCTGTTTTTTGCAAGGTCTCGAACAATTTGCTTTCGTCGGGCGGAAGTTCTGTAAAGAGGCTTTGTTGTTGAGGCTTCTTTTTTTCCAAGTCCCAATTGAGCATATAAATAAGGTCCGCGGCGCTTGTCAATACCTGGGCTTTTTGTTGTTTCAACAAGTTGTTGCAGCCTTTGCTCTGCGAATCCGTGGGTCTTCCCGGCACGGCAAAAACTTCCCGGTCATAGGAATTGGCGATATCGGCAGTGACCAAAGAACCTCCTTTTTCGGCACTTTCGATCACGATTGTGGCCTCGCTTAAACCGGCAATAATGCGGTTCCGGCTTAGGAAATTCTGTGGCAAAAACTTTGCTCCGTTCCAAAAATCGGTCATAAATCCGCCGTTTTCTTCCACTTGTTCACGATATTTTGCGTGTACAGCGGGATAAATTCGATCCAATCCATGCGCCAGACAGCCAATGGTTTGCAACCCATTTTTTATTGCTGCTTTGTGTGCGGTGATATCCACTCCATACGCAAAACCCGAGACGATCACCGGGTTTAAAACAGCCAAATCTTCCACGAGTTTCTCGCAAAAAGCAATTCCGTGAGTGGTCACTTTTCGTGCGCCAACGATGCTGATGACTTTTTTTCGTTGCAAATCAATATTGCCCTTTTGAAAAAGTAAAATAGGCGCATCGATGCACTGCTTTAAACGATCGGGATAACCTTTCTCCTGAAAATAAAAAACCTCAATTCCTTCTTTTTCAATAAATTTCAACTCCGCCTCGGCTTCGTCCATGTAGGAAACATTGTTCAATTCCTTCAACGTAAGCATTCCAATCCCATCGATTTTCAACAAATTCGATTTCTTTTCCTTAAAAATATTTTCAGCAGAACCCAAATTTCGAAGTAATTTCTTCGCTGAAATATCCCCGATATTCGGAATTCGTTGCAAAGCTAGAAGATAGAGAAGTTCCTCTTTTGTCATTTTTTAAAAATAAGAAAAATATGCGTACATCCATTTAAGAAATTCGTTTCTTTAAAAAATAACATTCCAGTAGCAGCCCAACCCCAAATTTTCCTATCTTTGTTTTCATGAGCGTTGAAAAATACATCCAAGATTTGCTGTTTTGATATGAATGTGTGATCATTCCCGGATCTGGTGCATTGATCGCCCAGCGGAAATCTATGAAAAAGCTTTCTATTTTTTTCTTCTTTGTTTGTAAATGCAATTTTTGCTTCTCACAAACTTATCATATTATTGATTCTTCCACCCAGCGCCCAATTTCCTATGTTGCTATTAAAACTGACGAAAATAAAGGTTTTTACAGTGATGAAAATGGCCAATTCCTTTTTGCCGGAAATATAAAAGACAGTATCCGATTTTCATGTATGGGATATAATGATTTATCCATTGCAAGTAGGTCGATGGAAGATACAATTTATTTATTCCCAAAAGCCCAGAAACTTCCTGAAATTATAATTCATTCAGAAGCCCCAAAACAAAAAACTCTTGGCCGAAGAAGAGGGAACCATACATGGCACATCTACCCAAAAGGGCAATTGGGTACTTTGATTAAACCAAATCCACGCTATGAAAACGCATACGTCCAAAAAATACTGATACCTATCAGTAAATATACTCTTTCCAATAAAAATCGTAAGCCCAAGAAAATAAAGCCCGATTTCAACAGTGTTTTTAAGCTGCAACTTTTTGAGAACAAAAATGGCATTCCTGGAAAAGCATTGCTCCCAATACCTATAGATGTATATTGTAACGAAGATTCAGAAAATACGGTCTCAGTGGATATTTCTGAATATCAGGTAAAATTATTAAAAGAGGGCGTTTTTATTTGTGTTCAATTGATTGGAGAAATCAGCACGGACGGGAGCATATTGAACAAAGAAATTTCCATGCCGGGCTTTTATTTTACGACGAGGGAAACCAATGACTTCGTTTTAGAATCCTATTACAAATCTGCATCTTATGATAAATGGATAAAATTGGATAAAAATGGTCCCCCTTTGAACAAAGAAATATTCATGTCTTTTCAATTGGTTGTGAGTTTATATGAGAAGGAAAAAGGATTGCATTAATTTTATTGGAAAAAATGGTTTCCGACATTAAATAGAAAACTCATGGTAAGAATAAACATTTGGTTGTTTCTCAGCTTATTATGGTTAGTAGAAATAAATGCACAAAACAATATTGATATTTCGGTGATCTCAGCGACCAATAATGATCCTATAGAAAATATCTTTATCTATAATTATGCAACATCCCAATTTGTTTATAGTGATCAAAAAGGAAAAGCCACTTTAGGTTATAAAAAAATAACTGATAGTGTGTTTCTTTCCATTCCAGGATATCAAAAAGCAAAATTCACGGTAAATGAAATTCAGAAAAAGAATAATTCAATCCTTTTGTTTCCCAAATTCGAAAGCTTGGACGCTGTTTTAATTTCTACAGAAGTTGTGAAACAAACTTGTAAATACACAATCGATTTCAAGAAAAAACATTACGTCAGTATGATTTCCTCAGGCGGATCAATGGTTTCGTATCACGAACAAAAAAAATGTGGCACCTGCAATTTAAATGGGATCATCTTTTTTTTCGACAATAAAATCATAGATCAAAAAACATATATTCGACCTGTGATTTTTGAACTTAAAAATGATGAAAACATAAATTTATTGGAAACCCCCTATTCTATATTACTACATTCAGGAAACGATAAATTGATCATTAATTTATCTAATACTGGAATTATTTTGAAGGAAAACCACAAATATATGATCGGTTTCGAAATGATTGACCGTGAAAACAAGAAAAGAAAGGTTTATATTCGATGATACGACCTACGCCAATTAATGAATGGTTCAATTTACAGGATCAAACCAAAGGTTTTCCCCTCAATTATGAACTTTTGTTCGGAAATTGTAATTGAACCAGAGATTGCTAGTTTCCTTGAACAAGCAACTTATTGAAAAAAAAATCCGCTATACAAATGCGTCAACCCCAAATTTTCCTATCTTTGTTTTCATGAGCGCTGAAAAATACATCCAAGATTTGCTGTTCCGATATGAATGTGTGATCATTCCCGGATTTGGTGCATTGATCGCCCAGCGGAAACCCGCGGAAATCCACGAATCGACTCATGCGTTTTACCCACCGAGAAAAGTGGTTTCCTTCAATCGGCAATTGGTGAAAAACGATGGTCTTTTGGCAAATTATATTGCGGAAAGCGAAAAGATTTCCTTTGAAACGGCGTTGCAAAAGGTACATGCGTTTACGGAACAACTGAAAAAAGCGCTTTCCGAAGAAAAGGAAATAACCTTGGATCAAATTGGTACTTTCCAAATGAGCGCCGACGATAAATTACAGTTTCAGCCTTTTTATCACCAAAACTATTTATCGGAATCTTTCGGTCTAAGTAGTTTTACGTCGCCAAAAATCAAACGCGAAGAATACAAACGCAAAGCGGAAGAACTCGAAGAAAAAACGGGATTGGTTTTTACGCATGAAAAAAAGGAAAAACCGGTTCACAAATATTTGAAAGTTGCGGCCATAGGATTAATAGCGCTGGGACTTTCCGGATTCCTGGGAATGAATTGGTACGCGCAACAGATCGAAACCCAAAACATCGCCGCCCAGCAAACTGCTGAAGATCAATTGGAAGGAAAAATTCAAAAAGCCACGTTTGTTATTGGAAATCCCTTGCCTGAAGTTATCTTTAAAATAGCTGTGCAACCGGCGAATTACCATATTGTTGCCGGAGCCTTTCGGGAAGAAAGCAACGCCGAAAAGAAAACGCAACAACTTCGTGAAAAAGGATTTCAAGCTCGACAAATCGGCCAAAACAAATGGGGTTTGTACCAAGTGGTTTATTGCAGTTTTCAAGACAAGTCGAAATCTTTGGAGGCACTTCGCAAAATAAAACGCACCGATAATGAAGCCGCTTGGCTTTTAGTGCAAGAACTTTGATAGAATTCTGATTGGACATCCTTACCTTTGCAAAAAAAACAATGCAGCCCAAATCTCCCGAAGAATCCTTGACCATTGCTACCGATATGGTGCTTCCAAGTGAAACAAACCCATTGAACAATTTGTTCGGGGGTGAACTTTTGGCACGTATGGATCGAGCTGCAAGTATTGCCGCGCGCCGACATAGCAGAAGAATTGTCGTGACCGCATCGGTGAATCATGTGGCTTTTAACCGATCCGTTCCTTTGGGCAGCGTTGTCACGATTGAAGCAAAAGTTTCGCGCGCTTTCAATACTTCCATGGAAGTGTTTATGGATGTTTGGATCGAAGATCGTGAAAGTGGGCAACGCAGTAAAGCAAATGAAGCTATTTACACATTTGTAGCGGTAAACGAAGCCGGAATTCCTGTAAAAGTTCCGGAAATTATGCCTGTCACCAAATTAGAAAAAGAGCGTTTTGCCGCAGCATTGCGACGGAAACAATTGAGTTTGGTTTTAGCGGGGAAAATGTCACCACGAGACGCAACAGAATTGAAGGCCATTTTTTCCTGATGATATTTCTTTGATATCAGACGAGGTTCTCCGCCATCAACTATTCAAAATCACGACTTCAAAAGTTCGATCATCATATCGATTTTCTGAACCATTCGTTCATTGTTTCCTCCATAACCCACTTCTTTGAACCTCCATTTTCCATCTGGTCCAATAATAATTTTTGTGGGAATTCCAGTTATTCCAAATTTTTTAGTGGTAACAAAATAACGGGAACCTTCTTTTTCAGGTTGGTCATATAACACGTGAAAATCGTAATCGTTCTTTTCGATAAAATCGGTGACCATTTTTTGACGATCTTCCGGAGATTCTCCAGATTCAAAGGTATTCACAAAGAAAAATACCACGTCCGGATTGTCTTTATATTTTTCTACAGCAATCTGCATTCCAGGGAAAGAAGCTTTGCAAGGCCCGCACCAAGTGGCCCAAAAATCTAGAACAACCGTTTTCCCTTTTAAGGATGCCAAAGAAATTTCATTTCCTTCCGAATCCTTCATGGAGAATGTTGGCGAAGGTTCGTTCAGCATTTCTTCTTTGATTTTCGCTAAAGTCGAAGCATGTGCTTCTTTTTCCAAGGAGGCCAATTTTTCTTTGAACCCATCTTCTGATCCATTGGCTTTTACGTAAGCCTTTTGAAAATATTCTTTGGTTTTTGCTGTGGCGGTATTTTCCTTAATGTATCGGGCTGCAGCCTTTTGAGCCATTTCCCACTTGCTTGCTGCAATCAAATATTGAACGTAGCGTTCATTGACATCGCTCGACTTTCCATTTCCCAATGCCATTTTTTGATAGCTCAATGCCTCTTCCGTTTTTCCTTGTTTAAAGAGTATATATGCATAGGTATCAGCATACATTTCATAACTTCTGTCCAAGTTATCGACATATTGATTCTGTGTGAAATCATTCGATTTATCTGATGGACTTTCCTTTGCGGCATCCAATAATTCCAAGGATTGTTTTGAAATTTTTTCCGCAAAATCCATGCTTTTACCTTTTTCCGCCAAATTCCATGCGGCATTGTTGTACAGATTTGCTCGACTCTCTTTACTGGAAATCTGTGCACTTATCTCAAGAAATTTCTTTTGGTTCCCTTTAGCCAAATATGTGTTGGCAACGCTCTGAGCCATCGCATCTTTATACCGTCCTTCACCAAATTTGGCATCAAATTCGGCAAGCATTTTTTCTTGTTTCTCCAACTCCCCCGTTTTACGGAAATCCATGAAATAGTTCATTTTAGCCGTATCTCCTGAAGGAAATTTCTCAGCAGCAACCGCTTGCAGGGAATCAACCGCTTCGGAATTCTCGAGAATTCGGTTCATTAGTACCATGGTAGAATAATCGGCTTCGGATGGATTTTTCTTTTCCGAATAATACGCAACACGATCTTGGATATAAGCTTCCCCTTTGGTGGGATCTTCACGGTAAAGCAGCACATTATATGTATTGTCCCATTGGTTTTTCAGTTTGGGATATTTCTGAATATCGGAACCGATCATGGCAAACGCAGAGTCTTTTTCGGTTTCAACACCAAAATTTTGTACCCAAAGATGATAATATCCTTCACTCGCTTTTCCTCCCGGAACGATTTCGCCTTCTTTATTATAAAGCGGTGTCACATAGCCTTTTTTATTATTGGAATCGAAGGAATCGTTCACCATAAAATTGAAAGCGATCGCCGTTGCGGAATCTGGGATTTGAAGCGTACTTTTCCAAATTCCCATGGAATCTTTTAAATCCATATCCTGAGGATAAACTTCGGAATTGACGAAGTAATAATAATAACCTATTACCTTCCCATCTTTATTATTTTGATCTCGAGTGTATGTTATTTGAAGCTCGTCGCCGGGATTTGGTTGGGCTTCTGAAATATATAATGCTCCCATGGATCTTCCATTTTCCGCATTTTTATTTTCATTTTGACATCCGAACATGAGCAAAGAAGCTGCAAACAACGATAATATACTATTTGATTTCATAATAGATTTTTTGAAAAGTGAACGAATTATTAAGACTAAAAAAATGGTTTTGAAAAAACAAACTTAATCTACGGTCAAATTTAGGATTTTTTATGTTCCGATCCATATGGAATTCCTTAAAATATTGGAAGTCCCTACATCTGGTAAATCCAATCAGCCGGATCCATTTTTTGCGTGTTTTTATAAATCAAAAAATACAAGGTGGTTTTCCCGGTAGCTGTGCTTTTCGCCACTTTCCCCAACTCTTGTCCTAACCGGACTTCCTGACCTTTTTTCACATATACGTCGGACAAATTGTTGTAAATGGTAATATAATCGCCATGCCGCAACATTACTGCCATATGAGCGCCACGAACCGCCTGAACCTCACTCACCACTCCGCCAAAAACCGCTTTTGCTTTGGCATTGTCTTCCGTGTTGATTCGAACGCCATTACTATTGATGGTCACCGAACCAACTATGGGATGTGGATGTTGTCCAAAACTCATGACCACAATTCCTGATTCCACAGGCCAAGGTAATTTCCCTCTGTTGCTTTGAAAATCAGCGGCCAAGGCTTTTGCTGCGGGAGTTAATTCAAAGGTTTGACGTTTGGTGGAACCTTTTTCCTTATTTTCTTTTGCAATCGCTTCCGCAATCATTTTATCGATTTGCTGGTCGATTTTATTTATTTCTTGTTGCTTCTGATTTATTTGTGAAGCGTATTTTCCCTCGTTTTTCTTGATAGAAGCGATGAGTGCTTGTTGCTCAACTTTATCGGCTTGCAGTTTTTCCCGAACGTCACGTTTTTCACCCAACAGCTTTTCTTTATCCTTTTTTTGGACGATCAAATTTTTGTTCAAAACCTGTAGCAATGCGGTTTGATCCTTAATTCGAAGCCCTTGTTCTTTCCTATAATCGGCATATTGCTTCATATATTGCAACCGCTTATAGGCTTGCAGAAAGCTTTCCGAAGAAAAAAGAAACATCAACCGATTTTGTTTTGAACTACTACGTTGCGATTTTACGATCATTTCGGCATAATCTTTCTTCAACATTTCCAATTCCTTTAAAAGTTTCGATATTTTTTTTTGGTTGGAGTTGATTTCATTGGTCAATAAATTTGCTTCACTGTTGATTACCGCAATCAAATTTTCCGTGGTTTTAATACGTTTGTTGAGGTCGTCAACCTGATCCAACACCGATTTCTCCTCCTTTTTGGTGTTTACCAAAAGCGTATTGATTTTGGTGATTTGCTGTTTGAGTTCAATACGTCGTTGTTCTAATTCTTCGCGGGTAGAAATCTGGCTATATCCATGGAAATTCCCCAGAAATAAAATCACACAAACTAAAAAATATGTCGATCTGAAATCTTTCATTCAATCTTGATTTCGTTATATCCGGAGGGAATTTCAAAAGGGAAATCTGTTTGAACATCGAATTCCAAAGATCGGTATTCGATATCTATTTTTGTACTTTCGCCGGCCTGGTTCGCAATGATCCGGATTTCTTTCGGAAAATCGATCCCGTCTATTTTTTGATATTCCGGGTATGTTATCGTTAAACTTTGGTTTTCTTCTTCCCTGATCAATTGTTGCGCTTCCGCTTTAAAGGTGTGTCTGTTCAACAGAAACAATTTTTTCAGCAAATCCTTTTCATCGGACTGAAACTCGTAGCCATTTGAGGTTTCTGACATTTCATAATCGCCTTCATCCAAGTCATAAATGGTTTGTCCGGTCAATAAATTCTGAACTTTTTCGAAATCCAGATTTGTTCCCACCCAATCGCTGAGCAACCTGAAATCGCCCACAAAATAGGTTTTCTTTATCTTTTCGTAAAATTTCACTTCAGTCGGAGTAATCAAAACTTTTGCCAGGGGAATGATTCCGGCAAGTTTAGCGCTCAACCAAATTGCTTTGTCTTTTTCCATTCGGATATTAATGGAAATAGATTGAGAATCGTCTTTAGTGGCGTAGCCCGCACGAATTTTCCCACGTAAGGTTTTGAAATCGGCGGTGGCAGCTTCGTGTTGTTTAATGACCTTTTTCATGCTCCAAGATTTTTTGGAAGAAAATATACCTTTTTTACTGCCACAAGAAGAAACAACCAGCGCAATTAGAAGTGCAAAAATTATTTTTCTTATGACCATCTATCTTATTTCCTGTATTAGTTTTTCTGCTTTCTTTTCATAAATCACTGCCTTCTCAATTTGTTGCAATCCGCGGTGGGCTTTGGACATTTCCTGATAAAACTGAACTTCCATTTCTTCGTTTTCGATCAAATAGGAAAGTCCTATATCCAAGCTTTCCAAAGCTTCGCTGAATTTGCTCATTTCGTTGAAGGCTTTTCCCTGCGAAAGGTACAATTTTGGCCGGGAAGGAAAAATATCCAAGGCTTTTTTGCTCAGTTCAATCGCGTCGGCATAATTTAGAAATTCCAGTTGAAGTGCCAATGTGTTTTCGATCATGTCCACATCGTTGAAATTATCTTTCAAAGCTTCTTTATAAAATTGGAGGGCTTTCGCTGCGTCTTTTTCACGGTAAAAATCACCCAATTCTTTATTGGAAGCCATGCTTTCACCAGTTTCCATGGCGAGATTCAAGATTTCCATCAGTGTACTTTCATATTCCGGGTGCGCTTTGGTAAAAACCACAAAATCCCGAATCAACTTTACTTTGATTTCTTCTTCCAAATTGGTGCCGGCAAGCACTTTTTTTATGGAAATAATTGCCTTTTCGTAATCGCCTTTCTTCAAATATAATTGATATAAAGCAACTTGAACTTTTTCCGATTCAGGATTTTTTGTCTCGAGTTTTTTCGCCCATAAAAATGCCTTTTCAATATCTCCGTTTTCGGCATATAAATTAATCAACTCCAAATAATTATCTAAATTATCCGGATTTTCATCGATTTGTTCCTTTAAATAAGTAATTTGTGCTTCGGAATTCCCAGTTGCCTCAAAAATCTTACGACGAAGATTTTCTGTATATTCCGTGGAACCCTCCAAACTATCCACTTTTTTTAAGGTTGCCAAGGCCAATTTGGGTTTTTTGACCATCATATATAAATTCGCAAGATCGCTGTAATATTGACTGTCCGATTTCACCAATTTGTTCGCCATTTCGATGGCCTTTTCAAATTGATTGGAATTTGAATAAATCTCGAATAGTTCGGCATAAATAAATTGACTCTCCACCGGATTTTTTGTTAGGGCGATTTTGAAATTATTTTCTGCCAAATCCAGTTTTTTCAGTGCAGTATAATTTTTACCTAATTCGATGTATAAAATGGCTTTTTCTGGCTGCAACGCAATGCATTTTTCCAACGCATTAATTGCCTTTTCCGGATTCTCAATTGCTTTTTGTTTCAATGCCTCAAAGAAATTCTCCTGAAAATCATCGGTAACGATGCCCATATTATCTTGTATCGTGTCATTCTGAATTGGGTTTTCTTGGGAAAAGCTCAGCTGTGGGAAGAAGCAAATCCCCAGAAAAATAAACGATATGTAGATATTGTTTTTCATCCTTTTGCTTTCCTGAAAGGTCTTTTTTGACCTATTAGGTATCTTTTCAAAAGATCAATTTTTAGACCTACAAGGTTTTTGAAACCTTGCAGGATATTTTCATTTTTTTGTGGAAATCTTATTCCAAAACCGAATAATCGCCAATACTGATCGCGGTAAAATTTCCATCGAATTTAACGTGGTTTCCAATCATAGCATGGTTTAAATCTGCATTTTTTATCTCCGTTTCATTCTGGATCAAGCTGTTTTTTATGATGGAATTTGAAATTTTACAATTATTCCCGATGGAAACATTTGGACCAATTTTCGCATCGTTCAATTCCACATTCTCACCGATGAAACAGGGTTCGGTAATTTCAGAATTTTTTAGTTTCACGGAATCGGAGATCATCTTTTCATTGGCTTGGTGCATAAAACCCAACATTTTTGTATTGGTTTCCAAGGTGACTTTTTTGTTTCCACAATCCATCCATTCATCGACTTTTCCAGGTTTGAAGATATAGCCTTTTTGCTTCATTTTTTCAATTCCATCGTTAATTTGATATTCACCTCCCCGCACTAAGTTTTCATCGAGAACTTCTTGCAATTGTTCCTTCAAAATCCCTACTTCGCTGAAATAATAAATTCCGATAATGGCCAAATCGGAAACGTTCTCTTTTGGTTTTTCCACCAAATCAGTGATTTCTTGCTTATCATTAAGTTTAACCACGCCGTAAGCTTCGGGGTTTTCTACTTTTTTCACCCAAATAACGCCGTCGGCACTTGTATCCAACGTGAAATCTGCCCGAAATAGTGTATCGGCATAAGCGATTACCGCCGGACCTTGGAGCGAATCCTTGGCGCACATGATGGCATGACCAGTTCCCAAGGGTTTGTCCTGAGTATAAATACTAGCTTTTGCCCCGAGACTTTCGGCAATTTTCCGAAGATCATTTTCAATTTCTTCCCCGAAATCGGGACCGACTACAAAGGCAATTTCATCGACTTTTTCTTTTAAAATCCCCGTAATATCCTCCACCAGCCGATGCACAATAGGCTTTCCGGCAATGGGAATCAAAGGTTTTGGAACAGTGAGTGTATGTGGGCGCAACCGCGAACCGCGTCCCGCCATTGGAACAATTATTTTCATTTATTTAGATGTCAACTATTAAACTTGAGATATTAGATGTGAGTATTTAGACTTGAAATTACACTGGATACTCCAAACTGAACACTGATCACTGAAAACTGCCTACTGGAATCCCGTGCTACCAAAACCACCTTCTCCGCGGTCCGTTTTTCCGAGGTTTTTTACTTCATCCCATTCTGCACGTTCGTGGCGGGCGATGACCATTTGTGCGATTCGGTCACCATTGTTTATCGTATAAGCTTCGTTGGAAAGGTTCACCAAAATCACACCAATTTCTCCACGATAATCTGCATCAATCGTGCCAGGGGAATTCAATACCGTAATGCCATGTTTTAGGGCCAAACCACTACGTGGCCTAATTTGCGCCTCAAAATCAAACGGTAATTCTATGAACAGTCCTGTTTTTATCAAGGCTCTTTCCAATGGTTTTAAAATAACGCTTTCTTCCATATTAGCTCGCAAATCCATTCCTGCTGAGCCTTCGGATTCATATTCCGGCAGTTCGTGTTTTGATTTATTGACAATCCGAACCGATAATTCAGGGAACATATCGAAATAATCTTCATCATCATCATCATAATCTTCGTCGTCCCAATCTTCCCATTCCAAATTTTCTCTTGGGAACATGGATTCATCATTTTCTATTTCCTCGTTCATTTCCTGCATTTTCCCCAAAAGCAAATTGATCCCTATTTGATCAAATTCTTTTGGATCATAATTCTTTCCGAGCCATTGGGAGGTATTCTCATATTCCGGATGTTTCTTATTTTTCAAGATCTCCAATAATTCATAAAATCCTGGGATTCCACCGCAATCTTCTGGCGGACAATTTAATTTTCCGCTCAAACACCACGGATATTGCACATTTTTTTCCAAAAGCACTGTTTTTTCCACGGTAATCTCATGAAGCCATCCATCACCAAAATCATATTCATACAAGAATTTTTTGATTCCTGGAAGAATTTCGGCCAGTGTAATATTCCTGGCATCGATCACTTTGGAATCCATATCGTCGAATTCTTCGTTCGGTTCGCCGATTCGATAATTATCTACTTTGAATTCATAAAGGTGACAATTTTTCCAACCCATGGCAATCTGAATACTGTGATGCAATTCGAGTAGCGAGCTAGAGCTTTTGACCAATAATCGGCGCCAAATAGCTGGTTTGGAATATTTCAATACAATTTTCAGTTGAACTGCTTGTTCTTTCATATTCAACAAATTTTAGAGACGCATAATTTTTTTAAACTCTTCTTTTTCCGCAAAATAAACAATTCCCATAAAGGAAATTAATAATAATGATCCAATAAAATAATTTCCACGGAAACCATAAAATGAAAGTACACAAATTCCGATGGAAAGTGTGAGATATCCAATAATCTTTTTTAAATTATAAGGAATAGGATAAAGCTTTTGACCAAAATAATAGGACAAAAAAACCATTGAAACATAAGCAGCCAAAAGGGCTATCGCGGAACCCATATAACTCATTGTTGGAATGAGAAGAAGATTCAAACCAATGCTCACAACAGCGCCAAAAATTGAAATATAGGCACCAAATCTTGTGCGGTCAGTAATTTTGTACCAAACAGAAAGATTATGATAAATTCCCAAAAACAGATTTGCCAATAAAACCAGTGGAACTACGCCCATTGCGCTCCAATATGCTTCATCTTGGATAATAATTTGTTTGAGCACGTCAATAAAAACCACCACCGCGACAAGGATCAATGAGCCAAAAACGATAAAATAAAGTGTGATTTTCGCATAGGTTTCCGGTGCATTTTTAGAGGAAGCATGACTGAAAAAAAATGGTTCGATACCCAAGCGAAATGCTGTCGCAAAGAGCGTCATGAAAATTGCCAATTTATAACATGCAGAATACATTCCGACGGCCGATTCCGCAATGTCGGCCGGTAAAAGATTATCCAGTAAAATCTTATCAAAAGCCGTGTTCACAGAAAAAGCCAGTCCGGCGATAAGCACCGGAAAACTATATTGGAACATTTTTTTCCACAAGTCAACATCGAAGGAAAATTTTATTCTAAAATAAAAAGGAAACATCAACGCCAAGGTAATTCCGCTAGCAATGACATTGGCAATGAAAACATAACTAATCTCAAAATCTGGCACATATAAATTTTGGAAAAAACCGCCATTTTCCGCCCACTTGGGTAAATAAATTAGGAAGAAAATATTCAAGGCCAAGTTTACGACGACATTCAGAATCTTAACAACAGCGTAACGGATTGGTCTTTCCGTGGCGCGCAAATATGCAAACGGAATAAGCGTGAGCGCGTCCAGCAGCAATATCCAAATCACCAGCGAAAGATATTTCACCGAGATATCGACCCAACTAGAAATTTGCTCCCGAAGGAAAAAGGCCAGCAGAAAAAAGAGAAAAGATGAAATAACGAGCGACCAACTTGAAGTGGAAAGAACATTCTTTTGATTTTCATTTTTGGTGTAAAATCTAAAAAAAGCCGTTTCCATTCCATAGGAAAGAAGGACGTTGAGAATAATAAAATAGGAAAAAATAATGGATATTTGGCCGTATTCCGCCGTTAGAAGAACTCCGGAAGTGTATAATGGAACGAGCAGAAAGCTGAACATTCTCGGCAAAACGGTGGCCAAGCCGTAAATGAAAGTTTGTTTAAAAAGTCGTTGAAATGCGGACAAAGTTCTGCCTGTTTTAGGATTTTAAAAGTAATGGTTTAAATTTGAATAGGGAAGTTGAAAATATTTTTTTCAGAGAGGGGAAAAATAAATCCATAAAAAACCCTTTCAGCATTTTGATGACTAAAAGGGTCGGAGAAATTTTGAAATCCTTCCTAATTTGATTGTTCAACGCTTCCGCATCACCCACTATCTCAAGAATCGTTGGTAATGGCGGCTTATCTGACCATATTAAAGATTATTAACTTTTAAAAAATTAAATACAACCCACAAAACCCATTGGTTCCATATATATAATGTCTGGTGCATTTTCAGCGTTGATAATAATGGTCACTTTTCTCAAACGAGGTTGTCCTTTATTAGAACCACTACAAACAGTACTACTTGAGCAACCTGTATAGCATGCTGTTCCATGTGCTACTGCAGTAATACTATAAGATCCTGATTCCGGAACTACAATGTTGGGAAACATGGTATTCTCAGGACCATTTATCGAATTGGTTCGCTGAAAAGCATAAGTACTAAAGTTTGATTCAATTTCATAATTATTATTGAGCTTATCGACAAATATCATGATTTGGACCGGTAATGTTTCACCTTGATAAGGAGAAGAGTATTGTTCCATATACGCTCTTCGAAAATTTACTTGGATCGTAGAACTGATTTGGCTTCCAACCATTATTGATCCAATACAAGAAAGAAATAGCACGCTAATAAATAAAGTAAAAAAAAAATTTAATCCTTTCATCTTTTATATAATTATTGCAAAAAGGAGAGACCAAAAAATCTCTCCTCTGCAAAATTGTATTTATTAAAAATTACATTTACTTAATCACCTGACCTGCCAAAAAATTGTTGTTGAAATAAACAACTGCAGTTTTCCCAATAGCAGCCACGTTTGCTCTTCCTACATAAATATGAATTATATCATCCATGTTAAAATTAGCATTTATTAATTCCGCTGGTGTTATTGTATATTGTCCATCGTCATCTGTAATTAAAGTAATTTCACTATTCAGTGTTGGAGCGGTAGGATTGGACGATAAAATATCCCCCCGATTTATTAACGATATGGCAATTTTATCATTTCCATTATTTGCATCTGATTCCCAATTTAAAGTTAATCCTATACTTCTATCAATTTGAATAAAAGACTGGTCAATATCTTCCATTATCACAGGTTTCGGATTATAAATAGAACCTTGCACTTCCACTCCCTTAACATTGATAGTCACAATGTGGTTTCCTTCGTTTAAAACAGGTAGCAATTGAGAATTTATATGGTCACCAATGTTCAAAAGTGGTTCATGATGGGAAAAATCAAATGCAATACCATCAATTGTTATAGTATTTGAAACATCCATTTGACCAATATCAAAAGTAGCTCCTCCACCGTTCGGGTTATTATTAAGATAATTTGAATTTATAAATAATTGATTTTCTGAATTTTCAAGGATATCTTCTTGACCTCCTTTTCCAAGAGGTAGATTATATAGATTTTGATTTTGATTGTTGGAATCTGAGGCCAGCTCTTTTTCACATGCTACAAAAAGAAAACCCGATAAAATAATTATTAGTATTCGTTTCATGATATTTTGTTTTTAGTTTATTTAATTATTTACAGGCAGGTAACGAATGGATTACTGTAGAAAAATGAATAATAGGTAGGTGGCGGTGTGTTGTCCGTGTTTATAAAAGTTTGTACTTCCCGCCAAAGAGGAGCTCGCTTCCCATTCTGACATCCATAGCCAGTATTGTTACAATGATCAAAACAAGTTTGACCCTCCGCCCTTGTTGTAATAAGAAAAGATCCAGTTTGAGGAACAGTAATATCAAATTTGAAATTATTTATATTCGATGGATCATTAGAAACATTAAACACATATGTTTTAAAGTTTGAATCAACAGTACCGTCTGAATTTGCATTATCCACAATAATTGTAACTCTAATAGACAATTCTTGAGGTTGATGAACTTTTGCGTAAAGTTGTAGATAACCTTGATACAATTCAAGTTCGGCGCCTACAGTAGTATCACTTCCCGACGTTGGTCCATGCCAATTACATGAAACAAATATAATCGAAATTAATAAGAGTGGCTCTATTCTAATTTACGATTGATATTATATTTTTTGTCTAACTATCTAAAAATAAGATACTTTGTCGTGAATATTTTCAAAAAACCTTGATGTTTTTCTAAAACCGCTGGTTTAAAATGTAAAAAAACTCTTGTAAG
>JBDNFD010000071.1:0-51126 GCA_041689995.1 Flavobacteriaceae bacterium
ATGTAATTTATCTAACCAGTTAAAAAGTTGTCCAATATCGTGTTCAACAATTCTATTTGCCTCTCGATGAATAATTATATTGGTATCTAAAAGTACTTTCATTCAATCGTGTTTCTCGGTTTTTTTTACATTGTTGCCAACATTAGTATAAACGAACCTCGCCGTAAAACATTCGTATATATTCCATTTGTACGAAGGTCCCGTTTTCCTTTATTTTGTCAAATGTAGTTTTTTCCATTAACAATTCCTAAACTTTTTTAGTTTTTCATTAACAATTGTGTGTGGTTTAATTAATTGTGCATTTTGAAACCTAAGAAACATTGGGGTCCTAAATAGTTGTTCTGAACGAATTATAATATCTATACTATTTTAATAGTTATTATAAATTAAATGAATCGCTATTTTTGCTTAGAATTTGCCGTAAAACGGTCCAAAATACCTTTGAATCCATTGCTATCAGAGGGTTTAAATCATTTTGACACATTCGTCGTGTTTGGTAGGGGTTTTGTTCGGGTCTTATTCGAGTCTTGTTCAGGTAAATTTTCCTAAAATTGAGTTTTTGCGAAGAAGGCCCGAATCAATCCCAAATGCTTGTTGAATAAACAATGAGTGTTAAAAAAGAAATTAGTACTGAATTTAGCTCTATCACAAAAAAATCAAGCAGAAACTTGTTTTTGGTGTTTTTTAATCTGTTTGGCTTGCCACAAATTGGTTAACCACAATAATCCAAATACCCAGCCCGGAATCCCGATTTCCAGTCCTATCATTCCCCAAGCAAGAAGGAAGGATAGTAGTCCAACACTGGCATTCATGATAAATCCTTGCATCCATAGGTGCGCCAGTTTTCTTTCGCCGGGTTCCAAACCTGTTTTCTTCCGGCCTGCGTGCCAGTACATTGCAGCCAAACTTAGAAATACCGCTACCCATCCGCCACTGTAAACCATAAAAAGTTGTTTCATTTCCTCTAAACTATGAATGTCCACAACTGTGGATCCCAAAAACAAACTTCCTAGAGTATTTGCCAGGAATTTCAAGGGGTAAACGTAAAAGAGGACTACAAATAAAAGAATGCTGTTGAGAAAAATGGTCATTCCGTCTTCAAGGCCAAAGAGCCTGAAAAAACGGTGATGTTCCCGCCAAATCATAATGAGCATCGCAAAACTGAATGCAAATCCCCAAAAGCCGTTCAGACTATCAAGCAAATCCGGCAAATTATTGGGCACGTCCATGGAAATCACCAATAGGGTAGTGGACAAGGCAAAAACAGCATCGCTGAAAGCCTCTAATCGGTTGACGTTTTTTCCCCTGAACATGGTTTTGATGAGGGCAACAATTTGTTAGTTTAATTTGTTGGCAAGTCTCATTAAGTAAATATACTTTTCTAATTTAAAAAGTAATTGAAATAGGAGCAAGAATTGGTTGGTTAAGTTCCTCATCACAATTTGTACACGTTCCTGCGAATTAGAAAATGTCTGGAAGGCAGTCGTTAAGACGGCGTTAAGCAGTCCGCTTTCTCGTTCTAATTTCTTATTTTTGTATAAATTATAATTCTTGAAGCTATGGGCATTTTTGGAAAAATATTTGAAAACAAATCAACGGAAAAGAAATCGGAATTTCCATGGAATCAATTGGTTTCTGAGGAACAGTTGGATGTTCTGGTAAAAGAGTCGCAAGTAGAACTTGTGGCCATTTTCAAGCATTCCACACGATGCGGAATAAGCCGCACTGTATTGAGACAATTTGAAGGAAAATTCAATCTTACGGAAGAAAAAATAAAATTCTACTTTCTGGATTTGCTGAACCATCGTCCGCTTTCGAAAGAAATAGCCTCGCGTTTTCAGGTAGTTCACGAATCCCCGCAGCTTATTCTTCTTAAAGATGGGGAAGTGGTACATCAGGCTTCGCATCATGAAATCCTAAATGCGCCAATGGAAAAATTGTCGGAATAGGACGTGAAAAAACCTAACAGGTTTTCAATCCCGAAGCCGTCGGAACTGTTAGGTTTGGATTCCTCACACATTTTTTGATTTCGCTTCAAAAATCGGTAAAAGTTTGGTGCTTACTTCGCCGAAACCAATGCGGATTTGGTCGTTTTCACAATAACCCTTCATAATTACGGTATCGTTGTCTTCGATAAAAGCACGTTCACTTCCGTCATTCAATTTAAGCGGTTTGGTGCCGTTCCAAGATAGTTCCAACATAGACCCGTAGGAATCTGGCGTCGGGCCGGAAATGGTGCCGCTTCCCATTAAATCGCCACTGTTGACGGGACATCCGTTAACGGTGTGGTGCGCCAATTGTTGGCTAATATTCCAATACATATATTTAAAATTGGACTGGGAAATCAGGTTTTCATTTCCATTTTCAGGCTTCAAAAATACTTGCAAATGAATGTCGAAACCCTTTTTTCCTTCACTTTGCAAATAAGGAAACTGTTTTTTTACGGGTTTTGGACCATCTACTCGGAAAGGTTCCAAGGCATCCAAAGTAACGATCCACGGCGACATAGAGGAAGCGAAGTTTTTCGCAAGAAAAGGGCCAAGCGGCACATATTCCCATTTTTGAATATCACGCGCGCTCCAATCGTTGAACAGGACCAGACCAAAAATATATTCTTCAGCATTTTCCACGGGAACGGGTTCGCCCAATACGTTCGCATCGGTGGTAATAAACGCCATTTCCAGTTCAAAATCAATGCGTTTCGAAGGTCCAAAAATAGGTTCGCCGGCGCCTTTCGGAAGTGTTTGACCCTGTGGACGATGTATGGGAATTCCGCTGGGAACAATGGATGAGCTTCTGCCATGATATCCCACCGGAATATGCAGCCAATTCGGCAATAGCGCATTTTCCGGATCACGGAACAAGGAACCGACATTGGTAGCGTGTTCTTTGCTGGAATAAAAATCGGTGTAATCGCCTATTTGCACCGGAAGTTGCATTTCTATTTCATCTATGGTGAACAAAATTGCTTTTCGATGATCCTCATTATTTTTCAAACTCTTATTGGAAAGGTCGAAAATTTCGGCAACACGGTTTCTCACCGCTCGCCAAGTTTTGCGACCATCGGCGATAAAATCGTTCAAAGTATCCTGTAAAAAAATATCTTCGGTTAATGGAATGCCTTCAAAATATCCCAATTGATGCAATGCGTTCAAATCGATGGCAAAATCGCCAATTCGGGTTCCAATGGTGATGATATCATCCGCTGTTAAGAACACCCCAAACGGAATATTTTGGATCGGAAAATCCGTGTTTTCAGTGGTTGATAGCCATGTTTTTATATTTGGATCGTTCGCTAATATGGACATATACTATGTGGTTTTAAAGTAAAGATGAAAAATTCAAATATATTATTTTATTATTGTTAACCGAATGCTTTTGCTATTTTTGATGAATTTTTAACGAATATATCTTAGCATGAAAAGGGATACCCAAATTTTTGATTTGATTGAAGATGAAAAGAGCCGCCAAATCAACGGATTGGAACTTATCGCAAGCGAAAATTTTGTAAGCGATCAGGTTTTGGAAGCCGCAGGATCTATTTTGACGAATAAATATGCGGAAGGTTTTCCGGGGAAACGATATTATGGAGGTTGCGAAGTGGTGGATAAAGTGGAACAATTGGCCATCGATCGGGCAAAAGAACTTTTTGGCGCGCAATATGCCAACGTTCAACCACATTCAGGATCGCAGGCAAATACAGCAGTGTATGCCGCATGTTTGAAACCGGGTGATAAAATTCTTGGTTTTAATCTTTCTCACGGAGGGCATTTGACGCACGGTTCGCCCGTAAATTTTTCGGGTAAATTATATGATCCCGTTTTTTATGGCGTGAAAGAAGAAACGGGTCTGATTGATTATGATCATTTGCTATCCATGGCCGAAAAAGAAAAGCCAAAAATGATCATTGCAGGAGCTTCGGCTTATTCGCGGGAATTTGATTACAAAAAATTCCGGGAAGTTGCAGATCGGGTAGGAGCGGTGCTGATGGCAGATATTGCGCATCCCGCAGGATTGATAGCGAAAGGTTTGATTTCCGACCCAATTCCACATTGTCATATTATTACGACCACCACGCACAAAACCCTTCGTGGACCGCGCGGCGGAATGATTTTGATGGGAAATGATTTTGAAAACCCCTTCGGATTGAAATTGAAAAACGGCAAGCTGAAAATGATGTCCACACTTTTGGATAGTGGCGTTTTTCCCGGCAACCAAGGCGGTCCATTGGAGCACATCATCGCCGCCAAAGCCGTAGCATTCCAGGAAGCCTTGACAGACGATTTTCTTCATTATATGGTACAAGTAAAGAAAAATGCGAACGTAATGGCCAAAGCTTTTATTCGAAAAGGATATAACGTGGTTTCCCATGGAACGGATAATCATATGTTATTAATTGATCTAAGGAACAAGAATTCCACCGGAAAAGCTGCCGAAGAAGTCTTGGGAAAAGCGGGAATCACCGTTAATAAAAATATGGTTCCCTTCGATGACAAATCGCCTTTTGTCACTTCCGGAATTCGTATTGGAACCCCAGCCGTCACAACCCGCGGTTTGAAGGAAAAAGACATGGAAAGCATTGTGGATTTTATCGATGCGGTATTATCTGATCCTGAAAATGAAGGAAATTTGGAATCTATTAAAAATGACGTTCATAAAATGATGGGGGAGTTGCCTTTGTTTAATATTTAGGGTGTAGGCTATAAGCTTTAAGCATCTTATAAATACGATTAACAATAATAATTAACGATAAAAAATTATCCGGATAAATAGTAGAAAAATGAAAAAAACAGTAGTATTGATCGTCCTTTTTATAGGATTTATGGGCTTTTCCCAAAAAGATAACTCGTATAAAGCCGATGCACTTGCGTTGGTAAAACTGCAAACCCAAGGACAGTTTCAAGTTATGATCGAACCTTTTATTCAAAGAATTCCAGCGGACAAGAGAGAGGTCTTCCAGAACGATGTGAACGAGGCACTACCGAAGTTGTACGAACAGATTGCGAAAATTTATATGGAAACCTATTCCCAAGAGGAAATTGCACAAATTATGGATTTTTATCGCTCATCTGTTGGTAAAAAAATGATTCAAGTAAACCCAGTAATCACCCAGAAATCCTTGGAGGCCGCACGGTCTTGGGGAATGGAACTGCGCCCATTGCTTTCAAAATATAGCAATTAACATTTTTTCAGGAATTCCGCTTGGATGAATTGCGGATGCCAATTTTAAAAACGCATTATGGAGTGGATCAATGCCCTATTTGATTTTATATTGCATATCGATGATCATTTGCTGACAATTGTCGGCACTTATGGCACGTGGACTTATGTAATTCTTTTTCTCATTATTTTTGCCGAAACCGGGTTTGTGGTCACCCCATTTCTGCCGGGGGATTCGTTACTTTTTGCGGCGGGTGCTTTGGCAGCAACGGGAGTACTTGATCCATTTTTGCTTTGTGGTCTGCTTTTCATGGCAGCGGTGATCGGCGATTCGGTAAATTATTCTTTTGGATCCTATTTTGGAATGCGGGTTTTTAAAGAGGATGCAAAAATCTTCAAACTCGAATACCTCAATAAAACCAGTATGTTTTTCGAAAAGTATGGCGGAAAAACCATTGTCATTGCTCGATTTGCACCCATAATCCGAACCTACGCACCTTTTGTGGCGGGGGCTTCCAAGATGAATTATTCCCGCTTCATTTTTTATAACTTATTAGGCGGCGCGGTATGGGTCGGGCTTTTTATAGCTTTGGGATATCTTTTTGGAAATTTGCCGTTCGTAAAAGAGAATTTCAGTTTGGCGGTCATTGGTATTATTTTACTATCGATCTTACCAATTTTTATCGATTTTTTCAAAAGTAAATTTCGGAAGAAAACTTCACAAAATTAACTTTTCAAGATTTCACATTGAAATGGATAAAAAAAGGTGGTTCTAAATGATTTCAATTGGGATTTAAATGAAATTTGTCAAATAAAAGCGCAAAGTACACAAAGAAAATTAGTACAACCCTTTCAGAGTTCAAAACTCTGAAAGGGTTCGCGTACAATTATATTCCGCTCTACCTACTCGTTTTCATGTAAGGAACTAACTTTAAAGGTAAAACAACCACGGTTCGACAATGTATAAATGGGCTTTTGTTTACCCACTGTATTCCATATAGAGCCATTTTTATTAATACAATCGTTTTAAAAGGAAATTGTTTTACCCGCACAAAACCATATAGAACCAAAAAAGTCCGCTTTTCCAATTTGGAACTGCGGACTTTAATTTTGAGAAAAATTTATTCTTTTATTATTCTATAATAAGCCGCTGGGTTTCGATCATATTCGAAGTTCCATAAAGCGAAACCAAGTAAACGCCGGGGGCAATTCCTGCTAAATTTATGCGCATCGGATTTTCCGAATTACTTCTTTGGATTCTTTGGATCGACCTTCCTATATTATCATAAATAACCACCGATCGAACCTCCGTATTATTATTCAAATCGATATAAAAAATACCGGTTGAAGGATTTGGGTACATCGTAAAACCAGATTCGGTGGAAGGGGATTCTTTTATGCCCAAAAGCGGCGAAGCGCCAAAAGAAACAAGATAGGAGGAAACAATTAAATGCGGGTTGAAGCCGTCATTGCAGTCGCTGCAAGTAACTCCGGTGACGCAATCAGGATTGTTCGGATGGCAATAATCGACGTAATCTTCATCAAAAATGTATTGCAAATCCACGCTGTTCTGCGTAACACTTCCCATATCATAATCAAAAAACTGTGCGATGGAACCAGGGCACCAACCGGCGCGATTATAGTACCAGGTTCCATTTTGTGGGCTGCAACTATCTGGGTTTGGGCTGCAAACATTCCAATTGTGCTGGGTGAAGGTTTCTGCGCCATTTACCCAAATATGGTGAGTGTCTTCGTGGAATTCGGCTGCATTTCCCGTATTCGTATCGCCCCAACCGTGACCTGTGGAAACTAGTTTTATTTTTGCGGTTTGGGTATTTTCTGGATAAATGGCATTAATTTCTTCTGCCGGCTGCAAATTTGCCATGTCGCCAAAAGCGTAGGTTTGGTACCATAATTTCTGAACCGAACTGTACGGATAAGTCGGGGTTCCGGCGTGATAATTCAATTCAAGGGTATAAAGAAATCCATTTCCTTGCGTACCTAAATTCACCCTGAATTTTGTTTTTCCAAGAAGCAACGAGCTGAAATCCGTTAAATCTATTTCACTTTGGCAACTCACTCCGTAAGGCGTTAAATAACGGATTATTTCGTACCATTCACCATTTTTTCCTTGAACATCAATGGAAGAAATCCGATCCCACGGATCGCAACCTCCGGTGGGACAGTCGATGGAGAGTGTCCCGGTAATTTGATCGAAAGCACCGACATAACTCGGAAGATCGGCCTCAACGGTTTTGGACGGATAATCTGAATTTACCCAGACTTCATCAGTTGCCGTGGCATTCATATCGGAAGCACTGTTTATGACATTAAAGGTTTGGTCCAGAGCCTGGGAAGCTCCGTAATTATTGGTGGAATTCACGTTCAACGTATATTCGCCATAAGATGTTGGAGTCCACCAACCGGTATAAAATCCATTTCCATGATCTGTAAGCGGAATATTTTCGCCGTCAATTGTTGCTAATACTTCATCAATAGAAAAAAGTTCTGGAAAAGAAATATTTGCGTTTATGGCGATTTTCAATGGAATAAGCACCGGAGCAAACACATCGCCGCCCAAAGGATGAAGAATTTCGGCATCTACCAAAACAGCATTCGGATCGAGTACTTGAAAACTAGTAAAAACATCTGCGGCGGGATCCCAAGTTCCGTTTCCAGGCTGACTTGCTTTCACCGTTACTTCGCCAGCATCCCCGGTCAATGTTACCGTATTTCCACTAACCGTAGCCGGCCCGGAAACAATTTCAAAAGTAATATCCAATCCCGAATTAATACTTGCGACTAAATCGAAGGGGGGATCGGTGGTGAGTTTAGTGGGAACAGGAAGCAAATTGATCACTTGAAAACCAGAATCTAAAGTTCCATTGAAATTGGAGGTCGTTCCGGTTAATGCAAAATTCATCAAATTGGAATTTCTTTCTGTCTGTCCGCTTTCTTCCAAAAGTTGGGTAATATTAGTATTATCGCCACCTGGTGTTCCTTGGTCGAATTTATAATAAACTTCCAATCCCGGTTCATCGCCGATCAATTCATTGGAAATCATGTCCTGAATTTCGGCAGCGGTAAGCGCTTTGCTCCAAAGCGAAACCTCGTCCGCCCGACCGCCAAAAATAAAATTGAAGCCCGATTGGATACATTTCCCGATGGAAAAAGGACGATCGACAGACTGAAAAGTTCCCGAAGCAGAACCGCTACCAATTGAAACGCCATCCACAAATAATTCCACACTATTCTGATCAAAAACCCACGCAATATGCTGCCAAACGCCCGCCTGAATAGTTCCCGTGGGAGCAACAAATTCGTGCAAGCCGGTGGTGGTAATAAGTCGGCATTCCATCGTGCCGTTATTGAGTTGGATCAAATACATTTCACCATCGCCGGTTCCGCCACCGCGAATGCTCATCATTCCTTGGCCATAATTCAAAGCATCGGTATAAAACCATCCGGCCATGCTGATGGTGTTAAGATTGTTAACGTATTGCGCTCCTTCAGGAAGTAACGTATAATCGTCCACACCATCAAAATGAAGATATTGATTGGACTGTGCCTGAAGTAAAAAACTACTGGAGAACAGCATGAAAAGAAATAAGATTTTACTGTTGTAAATTTGTTTCATAATTTGAATTGATTGATATGGATTAGTAAAAACATTGTTTTCCCGTAAAAATAAGTGAATAGAGGTACAACGCGTAATTATTTCTTAAAAAAACGTCTGTCTATTTTTTATCAGTTCGTAATATTTCGGCTGTTCGCACTTCCCACGCCAACTATCCGGTCATATCTTCCCCCTAATTCGCGATAATAAACTAGCACGGTATATTGATTTTCGGTTTTGTCAAAATCGCCACTTATAATTCCATCGTTCACAGAGCCGTCTTCATTGAGAAGAATATATTTGTAATTATAATACCCTTGTTTGAAAGGCCGTTCGAGTTCATACACCTTTTTTTGAGCATTATAAACCAGTTTTGTGCTGCTATCCAAGGCAAAATTGTTGAAATTACCATATAAGTATAGGCTTCCGCCATTTAAATCCTCGAAACAATAAAGTGAAAAGTGCATCACAATATAATCTGCCTCGATTTTATCTTCGCGTCCTTCGCTGGAAGTGATCAGAAAATGTCCATTAATATCTGGGTTGTACGTATATGGTTTATCGCCACGCGGACCATCGGTATATAAAAAATGATGGTACAAATCCAACGCCTCAATTCGTTTAGTGCTCATGGTGGCGCTTCGCAAATCTTTACTTTCAAAAGCCAAATATTCATTTCCGCCCCAAAATGCAGCTTCTTGATCATATTTATAAATCAATTGATTTCCTATGGTATATTGGGGTTCCAGATCGGTAATTGCTGAATGCAGGTCATTGTTTTGGATCACCATCGTTTTTACCGTTTTCTTAGGATTTCTGAACAAAAATTCATTTTCCCTACTGCCCATTTCATTCCCTATGGAAAACTGAACGACTTGTTTTGCGTCAATATATTTCAAATCGCGCGATCGTTTGATGTTTACTCTCACATTCACCAAAGCTTCATAGACAATAAATTTTCTAGAGAAAACAACATCCCCATCTTCGTTCTGGATTTTCAGCAAATAATTTCCGCTTACTTTCACGCCCTTCGTGCTGCGGTTTGGAATTCGAAGCTCATAATGCGTATAGCTTTGCAAAGTTCCGAAGGAATTTTTATAATCCATAATTCGCAGATTATCAAAACCGTTCAAATATTCGTTTTTGGTAAGATCAGAAGGGGTCCAATCAAAATTATAATGTTCGATCACATAATAATAATTGGTCTCATCCGCGATTAAATCGTCAAAGGAAAGCGTTAATATTTCGCCTAATTGGGCGATTGGGGTTCCGCTGAATTCTTGCCCTGCCGCCTTAAATTGTACGGTGTGAATATATGGCGGTGGAAGGGTTTCATATACTTGTGCTGTCAAACTGTTCAGAACAAATAAGAAAAATGCCGCATTTAAAAATAGCTTCATCAAGAAAAATTTGGGTTAAAGATACATACAATTCTGGAAAAAAGGGAAAAGCGGGAAAGAGGAGAGAATTATATTTTTCCTTCTTATCTCGGAATAACCTGTGGATTTTCCTTCTTTTCCCGAATTAAATAAATCCCGATTAAAATTAACAGGCCACCCAGAACATACCATATCGTAAATTCTTCACCGTCAATAATACCCCAAATCACGGCGACGATAGGCAACAAATAAGAAACGGTACTTGCAAAAACAGCAGATGTATTTTGAATAAGCTTGTAGAAAATTACAATGGCCGCTGCCGTGCCCAATAAGCTGAGAATACTAAGATAACCGAGTGCCTCAAAGGTTTGTGTTTCCAATTTTAAATCGGTGAAGAAGCCTGTAAAAACGAGTATGAAAATAGAAGGTATCATCCAAATGGTAAATACGCCAGTGGAAACATGCAAGGAGCGAACGTGTTGCAATTTGTCCTTTATAATGAGAGCAGAAGTTGCATAACTTGCGGAGGCCAATACCATTAATAAAGTATAGCCGATTTGGTTTCCACCAGATTTTATTTCGGAGAAATACAGTAAAGTTGCAGCACCCAAAAAACCGATAATGGCACCAACCACTTGAACAAACCGACTGTGAATCCCAAAAAACAGAAAGGCGAGCACCAATATAAAAACAGGTTCCAGCGCATTAATGATTCCCGCTAAGGAACTGCTCACATGAGTTTGGGCTATTGGAAAAAGGAACATCGGCAAAAAATTCCCAAAAAATCCGGCGACGATAATCCATAAAAAATCACGTTTTGGCATCTTGCGCAAAGCAGGAATACCAATGAATGCCAAGACCAATCCAGATAATGCCACCCTAAAAGCCCCGATTTGATAAGGTGAAAAGACCAACAATGATTTCTTTATCATGATAAAGGAACTTCCCCATGTTATGGCCATGATAATCAGTAAAAACCATTTGTTTCCAACTATTTTTGGCATCATTCAATTTTATAAAAATTATGGCGATAACTTTAAAAGGAATTGATCTATTGCTGTCCGGCAAAATTAGTGGTTAAGATTTTTAAAATTTTATCAAATGAAAAGAAAAGCCAATTATTGAAATCAAGATAAATGAGAAACCAAAAAATAGATTGCAGCCGCACATTACTCTCCAATTGTTGAACTTTCAAACTTAAATCCTGTTTGTGTTTATTTAGAAAATTACCGTGTTCAATAAGCTTTCCTTTTGAAAAAAAAATTGAACGACAATATTAAAACTTAATCGCATTTAAAGTTTTGAAGGGCAGTATATTTTATTAAATTTGCAATCGTAAAAACTAACGTTATATTTTTTTAATTATGTCAAGAGACATTAAGGTTAAAAAAGGACTTGATTTGCGGTTGAAGGGAGAGGCCGAAAAAATTTTAACAACTGCTCCAAGATCAAGGACTTATGCGATAAAACCCCCAGATTTTCATTCTGTGGTGCCAAAATTGCTTCTTAAAAAACCCGGTGAAAAAGTGCTCGCCGGTGATGAAATTTTCTTTTCAAAATACAACGATAAACTTCGGTTTACTTCTCCCATAAGCGGAACTTTGAAAGAAATTGTTCGTGGTGCTCAAAGAAAAGTAATGGAAATCGTAATCCAAGCTGATTCCGTCGATTCATACAAGGATTTTGGGAAAGCCGCTGCAAATAGTCTGGATGCCGATGCGGTGAAAACCAAAATTTTTGAAAGTGGGTGCGGTGCATTCCTCAAACAACGTCCTTATGATATTGTTGCCAATCCGGAAGATGTTCCAAAGGCAATTTATATTTCCGCCCATAATACCGCACCACTTGCCCCAGACATGGAATTTGCCCTAAAAGACAAACAAACCGCCTTTCAAGAAGGTATCGATGCATTGATAAAACTGACCCCCGGAAAAGTTTATTTGGCGGTTGAAAAAAATACTACTTCTTATTTTAAAGATATTAAAGGAGTTGAAATTCTCACTGTTTCAGGACCGCATCCGGCCGGAAATGTCGGGGTGCACATTCAGAAAACGGAGCCAATCAATGCCGGGGAACGAGTGTGGACCATTGATCCGCAGGACGTTTGCATTATCGGAAACTTATTTTTAACCGGAAATTTCATTGCAGAACGGGTCATTGCTGTCACAGGAAGCGATGCGAAAGAACGGAAATATTACAAAACCATTATTGGTGCGAATAGTGCCGATTTGATTGGAACAGTTTCGGAAAAAACCCGGATAATTACGGGTGATGTACTCACGGGACTAAGATTGTCGAACAATCAGTATCTCGGGTTTTACAGCAATATGCTTACCTTGATACCAGAAGGAGATCACTATCGCTTTATGGGATGGATGCCTTTTGCTTATAATAATATTCCCTCTATGTCACATACTTCTTTGACTTGGTTATTTCCAAAAAAGAAATATGTGGTCGATACAAATATGAACGGGGAAGAAAGAGCCTTGGTAGTTACCGGCGAAATGGAGCAAGTGATGCCATTGGATATTTACCCAATGCAATTACTAAAAGCTTGCATGTCGGCAGATATTGAAAAAATGGAAAATTTGGGGATATATGAAGTTGCCCCTGAAGATTTTGCACTGATCGATTACACAAATACTTCAAAACTGGAAGCGCAAGAAATTATTCGTCTTGGCCTGGATTTAATGATTACAGAAGTTGGCTAATAAAGAAACTATGGAATGGATTAGACAGAAGCTCGATAAATTTAAAGAGCCGTTTTCCCCTGGGAAAAAATATGAAAAATTTGCGCCTGCCATAAATGCGTTGGACACGTTTTTATTCGTGCCAAACCATGTTACCCAAAAAGGAGCGCACATTCGCGATGCCGTCGATTTGAAACGGGTTATGATCACCGTAGTTGTGGCTTTGCTTCCCGCACTCATTTTTGGGATATGGAACACAGGTTATCAATACTTGATTCAAATTCAATCGGAAGTCCCTTTCTGGGATGCATTTTTGTTGGGGGGTGAAAAAATACTTCCAATGATCATTGTTTCCTATGCAGTGGGATTGGGATTGGAATTTGCCTTTGCCATTTTTCGCGGCCACGAAGTGAACGAAGGATATTTGGTCACCGGACTTTTGATACCGATGATCATGCCGGTCGGAATACCCTTGTGGATGGTGGCTTTGTCAGTGGTTTTTGCGGTGATAATTGGAAAAGAAGCTTTTGGCGGAACGGGAATGAATATCTTGAACCCTGCGTTGACCGCTCGTGCTTTTGCCTTTTTTGCTTATCCGACCTATATGTCGGGAACACAGGTTTGGGTGATGAATTCAGGAAGTGTTGACGGTGTTTCTGGGGAAACCATTTTAGGAACTTTGGCTTCTGGCCATCCATTGAATTACGATGCGATGAATATGTTCTGGGGTACAATTCCCGGTTCCATTGCGGAAACTTCTGTTTTCTGGATCCTCATAGGTGCTCTTATTATGCTCATTACCAAAGTGGCAAGTTGGCGCATTATTATCGGTGGATTTATAGGCGCTGCCATTATCGCCGTTTTATTCAATTTGTTGCCGTCTATTGGTGTAGCGGGAAGCGGATTGAGCAATTTCCCTTGGTGGCAACACCTTCTTGTGGGCGGACTGGCTTTTGGAATTGTCTTTATGGCAACCGATCCGGTTTCGGGAGCTCAAACTTTAAAGGGAAAATGGATATACGGAATCTTGATTGGAATGTTGGCTATCCTCATACGGGTGTTCAACCCAGCCTATCCAGAAGGCGTAATGATGGCGATTCTATTGATGAACGTATTTGCCCCAACCATCGATTTTTATGTAATCGAGGCCAGTATTAAACGAAGGAAGAAAAGGGCCAAACTTGCGTTGCAACCTATAAAAACAGCATAGAAATGGACAGAAATAGCAATACATATACCTTTATCTTTGCCATTATTATGGTAATCATAATAGGAACCGGACTCGCCTATACGGCGGTTTCTTTAGCACCAATTCAGAGCGAGAACGTGCGCAAGGAAAAAATGCAAAGTATTTTGGCAACTGTTGGTATCATTACCGATCGGGAAGAAGCTCCGACGAAATACGAAAAATATATTCAGAAGCAAATCGTTTTGAACAACCAAGGCGAAGTGATGGAAGGGAAAGAGGCTTTCAAAATTGATTTGTCGAAAGAAATGGATAAACCGGCAGACAAACAATTATTTCCGTTATATATAGCGGATATCGAAGGTGAAAAATATTATATCATTCCATTGCGGGGAGCTGGCCTGTGGAACGCTATTTGGGGATATATTTCCTTGAGAAGCGATTATAATACCGTTTCGGGCGCCACTTTTGATCACGCAGGGGAAACTCCCGGGCTTGGTGCCGAAATTGTGAAAGATTGGTTCAGCGACATGTACAAAAATGAAAAGATTTTTGATGATAACGGAAATCTGGTTGGAATACTCTCTGTAAAAGGATATAGTCAACCCGATAATCACGACGACAATAAAGTGGATACTATTTCTGGTGCAACCATTACCAGCGACGGGGTTTCTGATATGATTGCGGAAAGATTGAAGCATTATTTAGCCTATTTCAAAAAGCAAACTGATTTTAATATTATAAGCAAATAGTTATGGAAAAAAAATTGAATACAATCGAAAAAGAAGAAAAAGAAGAAAAGGAAGCAAAGAAAAACGAAATGATTCTTTTTCTTTCCGGTTCTGATGAAAAAGAAAATTTCCTATCTAAAAGGAACAGAAAACTCTTAACCGATCCTTTGAACGATGACAACCCGATTACGGTTCAGGTATTGGGGATTTGTTCCGCATTGGCGATAACCGTTCAATTAGAACCGGCGATTGCGATGGGAATAGCAGTGATAGCCGTGATGGCATTCAGCAATGTCATAATCTCATTCATGCGCGACCTCATTCCCAAACGTATCCGAATTATCGTGCAGCTCGTGGTGGTGGCCAGTTTAGTTATTATTGTCGATCAAGTTCTACGGGCCTTCGCCTATGACGTGAGTAAACAACTTTCTGTTTTTGTGGGGCTGATTATCACTAACTGTATCGTAATGGGAAGGCTCGAAGCTTTTGCGATGGGAAACAAACCTTGGCGATCCTTTTTGGATGGAATTGGAAACGGTGCGGGTTATGCGCTGTTATTGATTGCTGTGGCCTTTGTAAGGGAACTTTTTGGTTCGGGAAAACTTTTCGGATTTGAAATGTTGGGACATAAAGGTGCAACCGAAGCTGCTTCTACCGGCTTGTACGCCTTGGGTTATGTGGACAATGGTTTGATGCTTCTTTCACCTATGGCGCTCATCATTGTCGGAATTATTATTTGGATACAGCGTTCTAAAAACAGAAAATTGATTGGTGCAAGCTAAAATCAACCTCTAAAACTAGTAATATGGAATATCTTAGTTTATTTGTAAGAAGCGTCTTCATAGATAATATGATTTTTGCCTACTTTTTGGGCATGTGTTCCTATTTGGCCGTTTCTAAAACAGTGAAAACCGCTTCGGGTTTGGGTGCAGCCGTTATTTTTGTATTGGCCATAACTGTACCGCTAAACTATTTGCTCGATAAATATCTTTTGAGCCCAGGAGCTTTATCTTGGTTGGGGGCAGAATATGCTACTCTCGACTTGAGTTTCTTGAGCTTTATAATGTTTATTGCGGTAATTGCCGCAATGGTTCAACTTGTTGAAATGATCGTGGAGCGTTTTGCACCGGCATTATACAGTTCCTTGGGTATATTTTTGCCATTGATCGCCGTGAACTGCTCCATCCTGGGTGGATCATTGTTCATGCAACAAAGGGATTTTTCTGGGGTCGATTTAGCAATCACTTACGGACTTGGTAGTGGAGTAGGTTGGTATTTGGCTATTTTAGCTATTGCCGCCATTCGCGAAAAAATAGCTTATTCCAATGTTCCCGCACCGTTGAAAGGTCTGGGGATTACTTTTATCCTCACTGGATTAATGGCGTTTGGATTTATGAGCTTTTTGGGAATAAAATTATAATACAAAAGGAAATACAATGGGCATTTTAGAAATTATTGGCATTGGTTTAGTTGTCTTTTTAACGATTATCTTATTGTTGGTAGGATTGCTTTTGTTCGCAAAAGCTAAATTAATTCCTTCAGGTGCTGTTAGAATTAACATCAACGGGGAAAGAAAAATGGAAGTCGGAAGAGGATCTTCGCTTCTTTCCACTTTGGGCGAAAATAAATTATTCCTTCCTTCAGCCTGTGGTGGGGGCGGAACCTGTCTTGAGTGTAAATGTATCGTTTCCGAAGGCGGTGGAAGTATTCTCCCAACCGAAGAACCGCATTTCACACGAAAACAAATCGCCGATGGCTGGAGGCTCAGTTGTCAAGTGAAGGTGAAAAACGACTTGAAAATCAAGATTCCAGAAGAAGTGTTCGGAATCAAAAAATGGGAGTCGACCGTTACCCGAAATTTGAACGTAGCATCGTTTATCAAAGAATTTGTGATCGAACTTCCTGAAGACATGGACTACGAAGCCGGAGGCTACATTCAAATCGAGATTCCAAAATGTGAAATCAAATTTGAAGATATCGATATTTCTGCGCATCCCAAAGAGCATCCTGATCAGAAAGACAAATTCCAAAAAGAATGGGACAACTTTAAACTTTGGCCTTTGGTGATGAAAAACAGCGAAATTGTGGAAAGAGCCTATTCCATGGCGTCTTACCCAGCCGAAGGACGTGAAATTATATTGAACGTGCGTATCGCCACTCCACCATTTGATCGTGCCAAAAAAGATTGGATGGATGTAAATCCAGGTATCGCTTCTTCCTATATTTTTGCCCAGAAACCAGGAGATAAAGTGATAGTTTCTGGCCCTTATGGCGAATTCTATATCAATAAAAGTGAAGCTGAAATGCTATATGTGGGCGGTGGTGCAGGAATGGCGCCAATGCGTTCACATTTATACCAATTGTTCCGGACTTTAAAAACTGGAAGAAAAGTTACTTTTTGGTACGGTGGCCGTTCTAAACGTGAATTATTTTACATTGAACATTTTCGCGCTTTGGAAAGGGATTTCCCAAATTTTAAATTTTATTTGGCGCTTTCCGAACCACAAGAAGAAGATAACTGGAAAGTAAAAGATGGAATTGAAGGGGAAGGTGATGGTTTTGTTGGCTTTATTCACCAAGTGGTAATGGACAATTATTTGAGCCTACATGAAGAACCGGAAGAAATTGAATTATATTTCTGTGGACCTCCTTTAATGAACAAAGCTGTTCAAAAAATGGGGGAAGATTATGGAATTCCAGATGAAAATATTCGCTTCGATGATTTCGGTGGATAATCCTTAAAACAAACAAACAACCCGAATTTACCTTCGGTTTTTTTTAGCTTAAAAATGGTGGAATTGAACAAACAAGAACTGCATAATTTGGCAATGAATATTGTCGGCGAAGATTTGGAAAAGCAGGGCTTTGAATTTATGGGCGTGAATAGCAAGCTGGAAAGGGATCCGCAGTTTGTTGCCTTGAAAAATAAAAAACTACATTTCGTAATTGTTCGTGCGATTTCATATCCCGATGATCCTGCCGATTTTGACATGTTTTTTATGCAAAGTATCAAAGAACACGCGTTGAAATTCAAGGCAAAAACCTATTACGCCGGTGTAGGTCTAGCCAATTCTGAAGATTATGAGAAACCAATGGATTTAAACAAAGATTATGTGGTCAATTATAAAGGATTACATCAAATATAAGTTCTGGGGAAGTCTGCTTTTTTGTTGTCTTTTGATTCTTTCTTGTGGAAAAAAAGCTCCCGAAAAAATCTCAATTTCTGGCACAGCTTTGGGCACCACTTATCATATCAACTATTTTGATGAAGCTGGTTTTAATGCAGAAAAAGGAATTGATTCTGTCTTTTATGCGATCGATAAATCACTAAGCACTTATTCCCAAAATTCAGATATTTCAAAAATAAATAAAGGAGATTCCACGCTCGTAGTAGATGAAATGTTTGTGGAAGTCTTCAAAGCTTCAAAAATGATCCACGAAAAGAGCGGCGGCTATTTCGATCCGACCGTCGGAAATCTAGTCAACTTTTATGGATTTGGACCCGAAAGGTTCACATTGGAAATCGACAGTGCGAATATTGATTCTTTGATGGAATATGTAGGGTTCAATAAAGTAAAACTCACTCCTAAACATGTCATTAAAAAAGCCAATCCCGCAATATATATCGATTTCAATGCCATAGCAAAAGGCTATTCGGTAGATCGATTGGCAGCATATTTAAACGCAAATGGCATCAAAGATTATCTAGTTGAAGTTGGGGGCGAATTGGTGGTCAGTGGAAAAAACTTAAGCACTGATGAAAATTGGAAAATTGGAATCGACGATCCTGGTCAAACCAAAGAAAAACGAACCTTGGCCAATATAATAGAACTTCAAAATCAAGGAATGGCGACTTCGGGAAATTACCGAAAATTCCGAATCGATAGTGTCACGGGCGAAAAGTATGTACATACCATCAATGCTTTTACCGGCTATCCAGCGAGAAATAGCGTTTTGAGCGCAACCGTTCTGGCCAAAAACTGCATGCTTGCCGATGGATATGCGACCACATTCATGGCAATGGGACTGGAGAAATCAAAAGAATTATTGAAAACCTTACCAGAAATAAATGCTTATTTGATTTATGCGGAAGGGAATGAAACTCGATCGTTTATGACGGAAGGTTTTAAAAAGCAATTGACAAAAAAATAAGTTCAAAGCTTACAAGTTTCAAGTTCAATATTTCCTCTATCTGCTCGAAGGTATTTTGGTTAACTCTTGACTCACTCAAAACTCATTATCTTTTCCAACAGACAGGAAGAATTTCCCCTTTTGCAAGCCTATATCTTTCAATTTTTTCTTCGGAAAGTTTTTGAAGATAGTCCACTTCCTCCACCTTGAAGCCAATATTCCTTAATTTATTAAAATAGCCACGGCCATAAACACGAACGTGATCATATTGCCCGAATATTTTTGCCCGTTCAATCGAATCCGTGATTGAATTGTCTTCAAAGGTTTTTTCCCTGCTTAAATCCTGGGGGATTTGGAGAATTGCCATTCCGCCTGGTTTTAATACGCGAAATAGTTCTTCCATTGCCTTTTTATCATCTGGAATGTGTTCCAAAACATGATTGCAAAAAATCACATCATACGTATCGTTTTCAAAGGGCAACGCACAAATATCCGCTTTTACATCGGCGAGCGGCGAATATAGATCGGTGGTAGTATATTCCAAATTTTTCATGTTTCGAAAGCGTTTGTAAAACGCCTGTTCCGGTGCCACGTGCAACATTTTTTTCGGGGCTGAAAAAAAGTCTGTTTCATTTTTCAGATATAACCATAATAAACGATGTCGTTCCAAAGAGAGCGTGGAGGGGGAAAGAACATTTTCCCGTTGGTTTTCATATCCATAGGGAAGAAATTTCCGAAATGATTTGCCGTCAATCGGATCGGTGTATTTTTTTCCACGAAGTGCAAATGACAAAATTGGGCGCACCACATAGCTCAAACGAATGAGTACGGGCCTTGGAACGCAGTTCAAAAGGTATTTAAACATATTTCACTGCTATGAAAACCATTTTTATTATGATTAATGAGCTTCATTTTTATTCTTCACTTCTTAATGGTTGAACTTTTTTGAACCAATAAGGCTTTTTGAACCATTAAGGCATTAAGATTCATTAAGCTCTATTTTTCTTCACTTCTTAATGGTTGAACTTTTTTGAACCATTATGGTATTCAGGATAGTGAAGATTTCATCCGAAACTCGTCTTCCTCATTACTTTCGATTCCCAAAGCTTCATAAATATAATCAAAAGTAGAAAGCAGTTGCGGTTTTCCATTAATAAGCGCCACATCGTGTTCGAAATGTGCACTTGGCTTTCCGTCTGCGGTTAAAATGGTCCAGCCGTCTTTTAATTGGATAATATTTTTGGTTCCCATATTGATCATAGGTTCTATGGCGACCACCATTCCTTCAACAAATTTTTTCCCTCGGCCACGTTTTCCATAATTCGGCATTTCAGGATCTTCGTGCATTTGTTTCCCCAATCCATGACCCACCAATTCCCGAACCACACCATATCCGCGATCTTCGGTATATTTTTGAATGGCAAAACCCACATCGCCCGTACGGTTTCCTTTTTTGAATTCCCGAATGCCAACATATAGCGATTCTTTGGTGACTTGTAGCAGATTTTTGATTTCAGGGGAAACTTCACCTACTTCAAAAGTGTACGCATGATCGCCGTGAAATCCGTTTTTAAAAGCGCCGCAATCGATGGAAATAATATCGCCACTTTCCATGGGTTTATCGTCCGGAATGCCATGAACCACTTGTGCATTCGGACTCATACAAAGTGAATTCGGAAAATCGTACAAACCCAAAAATCCCGGCGTAGCGCCATGATCGTTTATAAATTCGTAGGCCAGTTTATCCAAATGCAAGGTGGTCGCACCGGGGCAGACTTCTTTGGCAAGCATTCCTAAAGTTTTTGAAACAATAAGGGCACTTTCGCGCATGAGTTCTATTTCTTCTGCGGATTTTGGAATAATCATAAATCGTTTTTTTAAATACTCGGAATTCGTTCCTTCAAGCTGGTCAAGAAACCTGCAAAGTTACAAAGAAACGATCTATTTTCTGTTTTAGATTCGATTCAAATGAACCGTTTGGCTATTGTAACTAATCAGTTCCTATCACTACCTTGAGCCCGATTAATAAATCATTTAAAACAAGAAACTTGATTTTATCCTGCAATGCTTGCCCCGCTCACATGCGGGGATCTTTTTTTGACCTTGTAGCTTTAGTTTACCGATAAGAAATATACCTACAAGGTTTTTGAAACCTTGCAGGACAAAAGGTTTTGTCGAATTCAGGCTGTTTATGATTTCAAGTTTAAGACTGATTAGTTACCGGCTATAAAATATTTTAAAAATAATTCAAGATTTTAATTCATAAGTTCTACTTGTTACTTCAAAATACTCTTAAAATGGAACTGATTTAATTCTAGCTCATAATCCATTAATTTCTATCTACAGTTCTAAAACACAGTATTTTATTAGCTTTAATACATTTTGTGTGATTCCCTTATACCTGCGGAATCTGAATTCAAAAATATTTTTATCATTTGCCACTTCTTTATTTTAAGATGAAATACAGAAAAAAAAGGTTACACTTTTGTATCCTTTTCGAAAATCTATCATCAAAAGAAGGTAACAAATTTATAAATAAATAAAAATCAAAATTATGAAGTCGAACGTGCAATTAGTAAAAAACATCTTAAAGTACACTTTTGGCTTGGTGCCAATCGTTGCGGGATTGGATAAATTCACCAACATTTTAACCGACTGGACTCAATATCTTTCCGATGGCTTAATCGGAATAATTCCTTTTGAACCTTCTACATTTATGATGATTGTGGGTGTTATCGAAATTATTGCGGGTATTCTTGTTTTAACAAAAACCAAAATTGGTGCTTATGTGGTTTCGGCATGGTTGGCAGCAATTGCCTTGACATTGATTTTCAGCTGGAGCTATTTAGATGTTGCCGTGAGAGATTTAGTAATGGCCATTTCTGCTTTTTGCTTAGCGAAACTATGGGAAAGTAATTATAATAAAGCCAATAATTAGTAGGATGAAATTAAACGGAAACACGCTTCTTTCTGAAGATCATTTAAAGAGTTTCAATCATTGCGCAGTGGTTCAAAATCCGCTGCGTGATGATGCTTTTCATAAAAGCGATAATCTAAAGATTGAACAAATAGCCGAAAAGTTTAGGGATATTGTTGAAATTTTGGGAATGGATCTTAGCGACGACAGCATAAAAGACACTCCGACCCGAGTGGCGAAAATGTATGTGAAAGAAATATTTAAAGGATTGAATCCCAAAAATAGGCCTAAAGTGACTGTATTTGAAAATACCTATGGTTACCACACGCCTTTGGTTGAATTAAACATTCCCTTTACTTCATTTTGTGAACATCACTTTGTGCCAATCCAAGGCAAAGCCAATATTGCCTACATACCAAAAGATTATGTGATTGGATTATCTAAAATTCATAGACTTGTGGACTATTATGCACGAAGGCCACAAGTTCAAGAGCGGTTAACCATGCAGTTGGTGCGGGAACTTTCAACCACACTCAACACAAAAGATGTAGGTGTCGTTTTAAGAGCAACTCACAGTTGTATTTCTTGCCGTGGAGTAGGAGATATGGACAGTTCAACATTGACATCCTTTTTTCAGGGGGAAATTAAAAATGATACGAACTTGATGTCCGTTTTGCTTGGTTAACTTCAAATTCAAAATTTTGAACTTTGAATTTTTTTCGAAAAGCTTTCATAAAATTAAAAACAGAATTCTTATATTTGCCTCATCTAATTGAAAAAAACACGTCATGGAATTCGATCAGTATATTGGTTTTCTAGTTTTCTTATGCATCTTCACCGCAGGATTTTGGTTGATGTTGTTCCTTACATCCATCATTCCATACTGGATCGGAGGTTCGCTGATGGAGCGCATGAAAATGAAAAAAGAAGCCAAAAAACGGAATGAAGCTATCGAAAAAGAAAATTTACAATCCCGCTAATTACCAGTTACCTTATAAAAAAGCAAGTTCTTGGAATTTTCTGGGGACTTGATTTTTTGTGTTTGTTTTCTTTGACTTTCACGGCATTTAGAACCCACCGCCGTCATCCATTCCACCTTCCATACTTGATCCAGTAGAGTTACGTTTTTTGTTGGGCTGGTTGAATCGATAGGTGAATGAAAGATTGACCGATCGGGACCGCCATTGAAATTCACTTTCCGATAGAAATTGATCTGTAAGCGTTACGGAATTTCTTTTTCTGGAATTCAGAAGGTCGCGCACATTGAACGAAACAGTCGCGTCCCCATCCATAATATCTTTACTCAACGCTACATCCATTGAAAATAGCCCATCGGTTTTAGTTTGGGAAGATTCGCGCGGACCACGGTAAAAAGCACTGGTTTGCCAATCTATTTTTCCTGGCAATTTCACCTTTGAACTGAACCTTGCGAACCAACTTGAACTTGAAGTACCATAATCCACTCCTTTGAAATCACCTTCGGATGTATATTTATAATAATTGAAACTTCCGTTCAACCGCAACCAATCTTTCGGATTATAAAGCAATCCGGCTTCAAACCCGTAGCGGTCGTTCGAAGATAAATTTATTGGAATAGACCGAATAATTTCCACTCCATTATAAAACTCTCCGGTGGTTTGCTGAACACGCTCAAAAGCATTTTCTTCACGCTGATAATATATGGAAGAAGTGAGCGTTAACTTATCCCAACGTTTCAAATATCCGAGGTCGAAAGAGTTGGAGAATGCTGGATCCAAGTCAGGGTTTCCTTGAAAAATATTGGTGCGGCTGGATCGTGATGGAAATGGATTGATGTACCAGCCCCGTGGCCGGTTTATCCGCCGATTGTAACCCAAGGTAATATTTTCCTTTTCGCCAAGTTCATAAATAAGGTTTACGGTAGGGAACAAGCCCAAATAATTTTTGTCGAATTCCGAAACAACATCAATTCCCAATTCTTCTTCCAAATCCCCGGGATTATCAAATTGCGAATCGATATCGCCTTTCATTTGTGTATTCTCCAGTCGTAATCCGAATAGAAAGGAAAATTTTCCAAATTTATTTCCATATTGCGCATAAACCGCATTAACATTTTCCGTATAATCAAAAATATTTGAAAGACTTTTATCGATCATAAAATTCCCCGGCGTGTCTTCCCCCAAAATTCGATAATCATGAACGGTGTTATCCAAATTGCTTTTAACGCCGGCTTCAAATTGTGCATCGCCCATTGGCAAAACATAATCCGCTTTGAACAAAAATTCCTTTTCTTCTTGATCATCGAACATTTTTTCGGAAGGTAACACCTCGGAGCTTGGAATGGTGACCTGATCCGTGGTCAAAGAATTCTCATTTTCAAAATCCCTTTCGTACTGCAAATCGACTGTCAATTTGTGACCTTTGTCGTTGAAATTATTGAAATAATTCAACGAAAATTGGTATGATTTATCATCTTCAAACTGCTTTTCCTCCCGAGTGGATTGCTGTTTCAAAACTGTTTCATCAAAACGGTCGGTATAATTTGTCGTGGTTTCTTCGTCATCGCCAAATCGCATAAAAACACTTCCTATAATAGAAGATTTTTCATTCAAGTAAAATTCCACGCCTGTATTGGTGTACAATCCTTTTCGAAGCCGATCCATCTCGCGGTTTTCCATAACCCGATCATAAGTAGGTTTCAAAATACTGCCGTCCTCACTGATCTGATCGAAATATTTATTGCTGTAATGAGCTTTCCCCAGCGAAGTGCGGTAATAAGATCCAATGGTTGTGAAAACATTAAAATTGTCGGTTCTAAGGTTCAAATTCGCTGAAAGTCCGCTGGAAAGTGGATATCCAATATTTCCGGAAAACGTTCCGTTCAGTCCCAAAGTTTTTTCCTTTTTCAGAACAATATTGATGATTCCCGCAGTTCCTTCCGCACTATAACGTGCCGACGGACTGGTAATAACTTCTACTCTTTCAATGGCATCTGCTGGCAATTGTTGTAGCGCATCCGATCCAAATCCGGTGAGGGCAGAAGGTTTTCCATTGATCAATATTTTTACGTTTTCGTTCCCACGAAGGCTAATTGCGCCATCAACATCAACGGTCACGGACGGAACATTGCTCAATGCGTCGGTAACGGTGGCGCCTTGAGTGGTCAGATCTTTACCAATATTGTATATTTTTTTATCCAACCGAACTTCTACTTGGGTTGTTTCGGAACGGACCACAACTTCGTCTAGCGCGCTTGCCGCATACCCCAATGAAATTTTTCCTAAATCTATGTCGGATTGCACCGTTCTAGTCAACGTTTTTGAATCATATGAAATATATTCTGCTTTTATCAAATAGATGCCCGTTTTCACTTCCACCGAAAAATTTCCAGATTCATCGGTGATTCCGCCAGTAATCACTTGGGAAGTTTCGGAATCGATAATGGAAACGGTTGCGTAAACCAAGGGTTGTCCGCTTGTTTTATCCACTATTTTACCTTTAATTTCCAAAGAATTGGTTTGAGCTTGGGACAAAAAAGGTAAAAGGATCAAAAAGGATAAGAGAACTCTTCTGTTCAGGAAAATAATGAAATTCATGTTTAGGTTTTTACTTGGACTAATGATGTTTCCAAACGTTACATCGCTTTCCAGAAAAAATGATTCCTTTTTATCATTATTTTTCCAGGAGAACAGCTGAAAATTCCTCTTTTTTATAGAACCGGTTTGGTATCCAATAATTTAATTATTGGTAAATTTGGCTAAAAATCAGACAATGATCAGTAAATCGATTGAGACCCCAATTATTCATTTTGAAAAAGGAAAACTTTCCAATGGGATTTTATTGGAATTATATGGTAAAATGCTGAAACCACGAATGATCGAAGAAAAAATGCTGATTCTTCTTCGCCAAGGAAAAATCTCTAAATGGTTCAGCGGAATAGGGCAGGAGGCCATTTCTGTAGGAATTACTGCCGCGATGGATGATACCAACTCTGACGGCGAAGAAGAATATATTTTACCCATGCACCGAAATTTAGGTGTTTTTACCACTAGAAAAATTCCTCTTCACAGATTATTTTCACAATGGCAAGGAAAAGCAGACGGATTCACCAAAGGTCGTGACCGAAGCTTTCATTTCGGAACACAGGAATTCAAAATTGTCGGAATGATTTCACATTTAGGACCACAACTTGGTGTCGCTGACGGAATTTCGTTGGCGCACAAACTTCGGCAAGAAAAGAAAATGACCGCGGTTTTTACGGGTGAGGGAGGAACAAGCGAAGGCGATTTTCACGAAGCACTGAACATTGCTTCCGTGTGGCAATTACCTGTGCTTTTTTGTGTGGAAAATAATGGTTATGGACTTTCAACCCCAACTTCCGAACAATACAATTGTAAAGATATAGCCGATCGTGGGATAGGTTACGGAATGGAATCTCATATCATAAATGGGAATAATATTGTGGAAGTTTATTCCAAAATTTCGACAATTGTGAAAGAAATGAGGGCAAATCCACATCCGGTATTGATTGAATTCAAAACCTTTCGAATGCGCGGACATGAAGAAGCTAGCGGCACAAAATATGTCCCCCCGGAATTGATGGAAGAATGGGCGGCGAAAGATCCTATTGAGAATTTCAGGGAATTTTTAATGGAAGAAAATATCTTGACAGAAGAGGAAGAAATGCGGATCAGGACAGATTTGCATATGGAAATTGACCAGAATTGGAAACGGGCGAACAAGGAAGAACTGATTATCGCTGATGAAACTGAAGAATTAAATGATGTATTCCAGAGATTTGATTATGAGGAATTTGAAGTAAATCAAAAAACAACTGAATTACGATTAGTCGATGCAATTTCCCAAGCTTTAGAGCAGTCCATGGAAAAGCATGAAAATCTTATTTTAATGGGGCAGGACATTGCCGATTACGGAGGGGTTTTTAAAGTCACCGATGGATTTGTGGAAAAATTTGGAAAAGAACGCGTGCGCAACACTCCCATCTGCGAATCGGGAATCGTTTCCACAGCCATGGGACTTTCCATAAATGGAATGAAAGCCATGGTGGAAATGCAGTTCGCCGATTTCATTTCTTCCGGATTAAATCCGGTTGTAAATTATCTGGCAAAATCACATTACCGTTGGGCTCAACAAGCCGATGTGGTGGTGCGCATGCCTTGTGGCGGCGGAGTGAGTGCGGGACCTTTCCACAGCCAAACGAATGAAGCCTGGTTCACCAAAACCCCAGGATTAAAAGTGGTTTATCCAGCTTTCCCTTATGATGCGAAAGGATTGTTGGCCACGGCGATCAACGATCCGAATCCGGTATTGTTTTTTGAGCATAAAGCGCTTTATCGAAGTGTTAGACAAGAAGTCCCCACCAATTATTATACGATTCCATTTGGGAAAGCCTCCCTTTTGAAAGAAGGAGAAGATGTGAGTATTATTTCATTTGGGGCGGGAGTTCATTGGGCCGTGGAATGTTTGGAAAACAATGCGGATATTTCGGCAGATCTTATTGATTTGCGCACGTTGCAACCGTTGGATACTGAAACCATTTTTGCGTCGATTAAAAAAACCGGGAAGGTGATTATTCTACAAGAAGATTCCATTTTTGGCGGAATTGCTTCCGATCTTTCGGCATTGATTACCGAAAATTGTTTCGAACAACTCGATGCACCGGTGAAACGTGTGGCGAGTTTACCAACCCCCATTCCGTTTGCACCACAATTGGAAGCTCAATATTTACCTAAAAAAAGATTCGAAACCGAATTATTAGAATTGTTGGCCTATTAAACATTGAGTTTTATTTTATTTAACAGTGTTTTGTTAAATATTCATAATTTCTAATTGAATAAAATCAATTGCTTTAGTTTTGGATGTATTAACCAATAAAACATTTCATTATGCTACGCTGGACAATCATTTTTATTGTTATCGCTATCATCGCTGCCATTTTTGGTTGGGGCGAAATTTATAAAGATGCTCAAAGTATCGCACAAATCCTCTTTTTCATTTTTATTGTCTTATTCGTTATATCTTTGTTAAGCCGACTTTTCAAAAGATAGAAATCGGATAATTAGAAATTTATTATTAATAAACTTACCTATGAAAAAAATAGTTTCATTGCTTTTTGTCGCAGTGCTTTTAAGTAGTTGCGGCGCCACGAAAATAGAGCGACAGGCTCAAAGAACCTTCAAAGGAAATTGGACTTTGAATAAAATAAGTTATCCCGATAGTAAAGGTATTTTCAAAGTTAATTTGTTAAACGATGCTTCCGCCTCTTGTTTTACGGGCTCAAACTGGACGTTTATCCCCAATAACAACCACGGAAATTATACAATCACCGATGGTTCATGTGAAATGGGACAACGCAACTTTATCTTTGACGTAATCGAAACGACACCAGACAGTGGGGTTTTTGATTTTACTTTAAAACCTGTTGCTGAGGGCGATAACCCACGAAAAGTTGACACTGGCTATCGGATGAATTTAGTAAGCCTTTCTGAAACTGATATGATTTGGGAGCAATATGTTACCTTGGAAGGGAAACCATTTACTATTCGAATGCATTTTTACAAAAACTAATAATATCTAAATCGAAATAATATTATGAAGACAAATCTTTTAAAAACATTTGCAGCAATTTTCACCATAACACTTATTTTTGGAAGTTGTGATGCCGTTAAAAACGCCAACAACAGCCAAAAAGGCGGGGTGATCGGTGGTGCAAGCGGTGCCGCGATCGGTGGAGTTATTGGTAACAATGTCGGTGATGGCAACAATACGGTTTTGGGCGCCATTATCGGTGGCGTGGTTGGTGGAGCTGTTGGAGCTTATATTGGAAACCGAATGGACAAACAGGCTCAGGCAATCGAAAATACAATTCCCGGTGCTGAAGTAACTCGTGTTGGGGAAGGGATCAACGTTACCTTTGACGAAAGCAGTGGGGTTTATTTTGCCTCCGAATCGTATAAGCTAAACGCCAAATCGGAAACCACCTTAAAACAATTGGCGGATATATTCCGGGAATATCCTAAATCGCTTATTTTAGTAGAAGGCCATACCGATAATACAGGAAGCGATAGCTATAATATGACCCTTTCTGAAAATCGGGCACAATCCGTCACTAATTTTTTGGTGAACAAAGGAATTTCTGCTGGGCGATTTACCACTAAATGGTATGGTGAAGACCAACCAAAGTACGATAACTCAACAGTGGAAGGACGTAAACACAACCGTCGAGTGGAATTAGCGATAATTGCCAGCGAAGAATTGAAACAAGAAGCTAAACAACAAACAGATTGATCTCTGGATAATAAGATCATACTGAAGAATCCCGTATCTATTTTTATAGCTACGAGATTTTTTATTGAAATAGGTTCAGGAATAATAATATTTTCATAAGTCTTTTAATAGACAAAAAAATAACGACTAAATTTATTACCTTCCCACAATGAAAAAATCTCAAGTTGCGGTTATTGGTGGGGGATTGGCGGGTTTAACGGCGTCCATCCATTTGGCGCGCAACGGATTAGATGTTGTTCTAATCGAAAAAAACAAGTATCCAATCCATAAAGTTTGTGGAGAATATTTGTCCAAAGAAGTTTTGCCTTATTTGAATTCCATGGAAATCGATTTGATGAAAGAAACCAATCCACAACTTCTTAATAAATTACATTTCAGCACAGTTTCCGGAAAAACACTGAAAACCGATCTGCCGCTCGGTGGATTGGGAATAAGCCGTTTTTGCCTAGATGCCTATTTATATAAAAAAGCATTGGAAAACGGAGTGAACGTTAAAATAGCAAACGTACAAAACTGTGAATTCCAATCTAATAGCTTTTTAATCAAAACCACGGAAGAAGAAATCTATGAAGCCGAAATTGTTATTGGAACTTTTGGAAAACGTTCGAATTTGGACAAAACCTTGAACCGGAAATTCATCCAAGGAAAATCACCTTGGTTGGCGGTAAAAACTCATTTTGAGAATTCGGAATTTCCGAGTGATGAGGTCGGTTTGCACACCTTCAACGGAGGATATTGCGGACTTTCCAAAACCGAAACCGGCGCGGTAAATTTTTGCTATCTCACTACCTACAAATCATTTCAAAAACATAAGAGCATCCAAGAATTCAATAAACAAATTCTGTCCGAGAATATTTATTTGAAGGAATTTCTTTCCAACTCTAAACCACTTTTAGAAAACCCATTAACCATCGCACAAATTTCTTTTGAGCAAAAAAAAGTAATTGAAAAACACATCTTACTTTGTGGGGACGCAGCTGGATTGATTCATCCACTTTGTGGGAACGGAATGGCGATGGCAATCCACAGTGCTAAAATTGCTTCAGAATTGATCTCGAACTATTTTAAACCTCAGAAAAGGAACAGAAAATCTTTGGAAAAAGCCTACGTTCAGCAATGGAACAACGTTTTTAAGAAACGTTTGTTCATAGGAAATAAATTACAATCGTTAATGCTGAGGCCAAAGTTGTCTGATTTTCTGGTATCTTCGGTTTTGAAAAACGATAAATTATTGCAAGCCATTATACAAAAAACCCATGGAAACCCCTTTTAAATGAAGCTCGTCAGCAGTAAATATCGTACTTCCGAAGCGGAAGTCATGGACAGTTTCGAATTAGGAGGGAACCAGTTGAAAAAAATCCTGAAAGATATAGAGAGCGTCAACCGACTTTTGGGCGGAAACAGAGTGACCATAAACGGTCTTGAAAAATTAAACTTGAGCGGAGGCCAAATTATTCATATTGCGGATATTGGTTGTGGAAGCGGGCAAATGCTGCGTGAAATTGCAAAATGGGGAAGAAAAAAGAATTTAAAATTAAATCTGACTGGAATCGATGCCAATGAAAACACCATAGAAATTGCCAAAACTTTGAGCGACGGTTTGCCCGAAATTTCCTTTGAAACCCAAAATATTTTCAGTGAAGAATTTAAAGAATCCAGTTATGATGTGGTTAGTATCAGTCTGACATTGCATCATTTCCCTACTGAAAAAATAAAGGATTTATTGCAGATTTTGACAGAAAAAACAAAGCGGGCAATTATCATCAACGATTTGCACCGAAGCAATACCACATATTATTTGTTTTGGTTATTTTGCCTCGTTTTCGTTCGCAGTCCTGTTGCAAAGGCCGATGGACTTATTTCTATTTTGCGCGGATTTAAACGAGCGGAATTAATCACAATTTCCACAGAATTACAACTAAAAAATTTCCAGATCAATTGGTTTTGGGCATTTCGATATCAGTGGATTATTCAAACAAAACGGAACAATTGATTCTGAAATATTGATAAAAATATGAGCGTAAAAATAATAAATGTATCCACTGAAAACCCTGAATATTCGCGGGAAACCAAAGATATTATTCCGTTAGTGGAAACTTGGCTCTCCAATCAAGACGAACGATTCCAACGTAAAGTCATTAAAATTTTCGAAGGTGCAAAGGTCGATAAACGCTATTCGATTATGTCACCCGAAGAAGTTTTTACCGCCACATCATTTGCAGCGAAAAACAATATTTATTGCCGGGAAGTGAAAAAATTAGGCGCAAAAGTATTGCAAAAAAGTTTGGTCAAAGCAAAATGGAAACCCGAATCCCTAGATTATATTATCACCGTGAGCTGCACCGGTTTTATGATCCCGTCGTTAGATGCATTCCTCATAAATGAATTAAATTTAAAACAAGATATCGTTCGGCTACCGGTAACGGAAATGGGTTGCGCTGCCGGAATTTCAGGAATTATTTATGCAAAACAATTTTTAAAAGCGAATCCGGGAAAACGTGCTGCCGTAATCGCGGTGGAAGCGCCAACGGCTACATTGCAGTTAAACGATATGTCGATGGCCAATATGGTAAGTGCCGCAATTTTTGGTGACGGTGCTGCCTGCGCGTTGCTCTCATCCAAAGAAAACGCCATTGGTCCAAGCATTTTGGCGGAAGAAATGTACCATTTTGCAAACAGCACACATCTGATGGGCTTCGATTTGACCAACAACGGATTAAAAATGATATTGGATATCGATGTTCCCAAAACAATTGCGGAACATTTCCCAACGATCATTCATCCATTTTTAGAGAAAAATAATTCTGCAATTGAAGAAATTAACCATTTTATTTTTCATCCTGGAGGAAAAAAAATCATTCAAACCGTGGAAGAACTGGTCGGAAAATTGGGAAAAAATATCGATGAGACCAAAGAAACTTTGCGTTTGTACGGAAATATGAGCAGCGCTACAGTCTTATATGTTCTGGCGCAAATAATGGAAAAAGAAATTCACCCCGGAGAAAAAGGATTGATGCTAAGTTTTGGCCCCGGATTTTCTGCTCAACGAATTTTATTGGAATGGTAGAAAAAAATGCTAAAATGGAAAAAGAATTTAATAATAACTGGGCGATCATTTTGGGTGGAAGCAGTGGTTTGGGATTAGCCTCCGCAAAAAAATTAGCACAACATGGCATGAATATTATCAGTATTCATCGAAGTAGAAAAAGTGATTTACAAGAAATTGAGACAGTTTACAATGAAATAAGAAATGCCAAAACCCAAATTTTGTCTTTTAATATAGACGCATTGAATGTTGAAAAGAGAAAGGCAACACTTTCTGAAATCTCCAAAAAAATACCGAAAGCAAGTGTTAAATTATTGTTGCACAGTATCTCAAAAGGAAATTTAAAACCAATGTTGGGAAATGAACCCACCTTGAAGCACGACGATTTTGTATTGACCATCGAAGCCATGGGAGTCAGTTTATATGATTGGACAAAAAGTGTTTTTGAATCTAATTTATTTTCAGAAAACGCTCGAATCATTGCTTTTACAAGCGAAGGAAATTCGCGTGCATGGAAAAATTACGCAGCGGTTTCTGCGGCAAAAGCTACCTTGGAAGCCATCACCCGAAATATGGCGCTAGAGTTTGCTCCACATAAAATTACCGCAAATTGTATTCAAGCAGGAATGACAGAAACCAATTCTTTCAAGATGATTCCCGGAAATGAGAAATTAAAGCAAAACGCCTTGAAACGCAATCCAAATAAGCGGCTCACGCAACCCGAAGACATCGCAAATGCGGTCTATTTGTTATGTAAGGAAGAGGCAAACTGGATTAACGGAACTATCATAAAAGTGGATGGTGGGGAAAGTTTACAGTAGAAATATTCGATTAATTAAGTATAAATGAACTAGTTTTAAGTTGATGATTTCCGAAGAAATAATTTCAAAATTACCATTTTCCCAACCCTTTTTGTTCGTGGATGAAATCGAGTCCATTTCTGAAAATGGCGTTCGGGGAAATTATACTTTTCCGGCAGATAGTTTTTTCTATAAAGGTCATTTTGAAAACAATCCAGTTACTCCAGGAGTGATTTTGACAGAATGCTTGGCACAAATCGGACTGGTTTCTTTGGGGATTTTTTTATTGGGGAATAATGTAGCAACCAACGAAAATCCTCCTTTTCAAATTGCCTTAAGTTCCACCAAAATGGAGTTTTATCATCCCGTTTTCCCCAGTGAAAAAGTAATTGTCGTTTCCGAAAAAATATATTTTCGGTTTAATAAATTGAAATGCTCCGTAAAAATGTATGATGAAAAAGAGAAAATGCTGTGTAGTGGGGAAATTTCTGGAATGATGAAACAAATATGAATTTTGAATTTATTTTTAAATCGACTTATATCTAACGATTAATTGAATGAAAAACCGAGTTGTCATTACGGGTTTGGGCGTAGTTTCGCCAAATGGAACCGGAATTCCGAAATTTACCGAAGCGATCCGAAAGGGGAAAAGCGGAATACGTTTTTACCAAGAACTGGCAGATTTGAATTTTGGTTGCCAAATAGGAGGGAAGCCCGAAATTTCCATTGAGAAATTAGAGGAATATTTCACATCCTTAGAACTGAAAGATTTGAACGCCAGCGGAATAAAATATGGTGTTATTGCAGGAATTGACGCTTGGAAAGATGCGAATCTTCCACTTAACCAAGAAATTTCAGATCCTGACAGCGGGATAATTTTCGGCACCGGCATTTTGGGAGTGGACAAATTCCGGGAAGCAATCTTGAAAATCGATGCAGGAAACGTCCGCCGTTTGGGAAGCACCTCCGTAATCCAAACCATGGCGAGCGGAATCAGTGCTTTTTTGAACTCAAAATTGGGTTGCGGAAATCAGGTTACCACCAATTCTTCGGCTTGCGTCACCGGAACAGAGGCAGTGCTGATGGGATTCGAACGTATTAAAAACGGACAAGCAAAACGCATGCTTGTGGGAAGTTGTGGCGATTCCGGACCATACGTTTGGGGCGGCTTCGATGCGCTACGCATTTTACCGCGGAAATATAATGACGATCCAGAAAAAGCTTCCCGCCCGATGAGCGCCAGCCCCACAGGGTTTGTTCCCGGAAGTGGGGCAGGGGCATTGATTCTGGAGAGTTTGGAAAGCGCACAAAAACGGAACGCAACGATTTATGCGGAAATTCTGGGAGGATGCGTCAACAGTGGCGGACAAAGAAACGGGGGAAGTATGACTGCTTCCAACAACCAAGCCGTGCAACAGTGCATTCGGGAAGCGGTTCAGATTTCTGAAATTTCTCTGGGGGAAATCGATGCTATCAATGGGCATTTGACAGCCACTGGGAACGATCCTATCGAGATTGCAAATTGGAAAACCGGTTTGGGTTTAGAGCGGGAAAATTTTCCGTACATAAATTCTTTAAAAGGAATGACGGGACATTGTTTATCGGCCGCTGGAAGCATAGAATGCGTGGCTTCGATTTTGCAGCTCAAAGAAGGATTCCTATTCGGAAATCTAAATTGTGAAGACCTTAATCCTGAAATTATAAAATTGATCCCCACCGAAAAAATCCCACAAAAAACCATCAATTTTTCCCCAAGAATAATTGCCAAAGCAAGTTTTGGTTTTGGTGATGTGAACGCCTGTGTGATTTTCAAGAAATGGGGAATTTAAAGTTCTTTCCTTACTTTAATAACTATATTTACATTCTTCAGAAACTTTTCTATGGAACAAGAAAAAATTCAAGTCCGATTAAAATCCATCATTAAAAATTATTTGCCTGAAGATGTTTCCGAAGATGAGATAAACCTCGAAAGCAATTTGACCCAGGAATTAAATATTAACTCGGCAAACATGGTCGATGTGGCGTTGGATGTGGAAGATGAATTTGACATCACACTCGAAAATGTGGATTTAGAGAAAATGCAGAGCGTAAAAACTGCGGTGGAAATCATTCGAGCTAAGCTTTCTGAAAAATGACCGAGCGATCAGAAATGTCTTTTCCAAGCTATTCACAGATAAAATGGATAGCGTTATCCACCAAACATGCCGCCAAGTTTATCTTTTATTCCTCCTTGGTCGCCTCCACCATCTTTGAAAAAAGAATCTACCTGCCCAGCCATTCCCGGGGGCATTTTTTTTGGCTCTATATGATTTCTGGTAGGTTTTAAATGATAATTGTATATTGTTTAATGTTTAATGCATAGTTTCTTACGTATTGAAAATAGGATGATTTGAGGATTGCGAACTTTTCGGAAAATAGTGAGATATCAATGGTTAAAAGGATTAACCGCAAAGCGCACAAAGAAAAACGCAAAGTACACAAAGAAAATATACCGGGGAAGAAATGAAATTTGATTAATCCAATCGTTTTAAAAGGAAATTATTTTACCCGCTCAAAATCATATAGAGCATTTTCTCTTTTAAAAAATTGGCCACTAACTGAACGATATTCAAAAAAAAATCACCTTCCAATTTGGAAATTGTTCATTTTTGCAAGATAGAAGTTTACCTCGAAAACAGTCCTACGGGATTTAGTGGGATTCCAACGAGAAAAGCCGATCAAAAAATTCTGTTTTTTTAATTTCTGCCGGCGACAAAATGGCCTTCTTCTCAACGTGCACAAACCCCATAAACTTAAAATAACGTTCAAAAGTACGCGTGGCATAACACCGAAAACACTTGTCAGCTTCTTGTTTAAGATAAGGAAAGGCCTTAAAATATTTTTTGGCATAAAAATGGGCCGATCTTTTTTCGTTTCCATAGTTTTTGAGCAGGAACAAGCTGAACCCCGGATTTACCTTGCCAATATTTTCAGATTCGTAGCCATCGTAATACGCCCAATTGAATTTATAGAGAAGAACCGTTAGAATTTCGTTAAGGATGAAATTACCATTACTTGCGTGGTTTTCCCCTTTTTTGGTCAGGCTGAGCTTTCCATTTCTTTTTTTGGCCAAAGTGCTCATCTCGAGCCAAAGGTGCGTGATGCTAATTTCTATGGCATCGCTTTCTTTTTGGAGTTTACTAATGCCATTTTCTATCATGTAATTTTTCAAATAGCCAAAATCATAGATTTCCTTGACTAATTTGGTAGGCAAGGTGCCGGTTTTGGTGAGCTTTATTTGCTTTCCTCCTTTCATCATATCGATAAGGAAACGCACCTGCAGCAGCAACAGACAGTTTTTTAATTCTTCTTCCGAAAGTTTGTTCATCACTAACGGATTTTCCCCCTTGGGGAAATCATACTGCAAGCCTTGCATTTGCAAAGGCAAAAGTCCCTCAAAAGCACGCAGTCCCCTTTTATTATGGGCGTTTGCCCTCTTTTGCAATTCCTTATTGATATCGTCCAGACTATCAAAACCTTCCAGGCCATCGAGATTAATCATGTTTCGCTGTTTTAATCAAGTTTATTATAAATGTTCATTTTCATTGTCTTCTTCATTCAACTCATCCAAAAGCTCATCTAAAGACGTCGTGTTATTTTGTTTTTCTTCTTCAGTCATCATTTTATAGTCCTCCACCGTTTTTTTGAGACTGTTGAGGTCTTCTTGGATGTCTTCTTCGGCAAAACCCACAAAGGTCATTTCGTAAAGACAATGGGCAATGATTTCCAGTCCTGAAAAATCATCTAAACTTACTTTGCTGATTTCCATACCCAACCATAGATTCCATGGAGTAAATTCTATGGCTTGCGAAAATTTTTCATCCTCATTTTTAGGACGATTGTACGTTCCCGAAACATTCACATATTTTTCTCCGTCAAAGTTATCTTTTTCATTGGAAATAACAATCGTCATATCGGTTTCTTCGGGATTCATCATCAGCAATTTTTCAAACACAGTTTCGTAGCCCTCCATATTATTTTCTTCATCGGGATATAATTCCAACAATATTGAGGCAATACTTAGCCAGGCATTTGTTTGTACCAGTTGTTTAAAAATCATAACTATCTACGCTTATGGTTCGGTTTTTTTATGCTATCATATAACTTCATGTAACTCATTAAAATCGATCAATAAAATTTCACGCAAAGTCCAAAATAAGAAAAACGCAAAGACCGCAAAATAAAACTTTGTTGCTTTGCGCTCTCGGCGTAAAATTTTGCGGCCTTAGCGTGAAACAAATCCAAAAATCATGTAATAACAACCTTCAGCATTTAAACCAAAGTTACCCATTTTGATGTTCGGTCGCAAGACCGTGGGAACGCTATGTCGAAAACAGTGGGCAATTAAATTCAATTCCGTCAAAAATAAGAAATGATAGCGTTGCATGTTAGCGAATACATCGCATTTTAGGGAATTGATTGTATATTGTGACGCAAAAATCCGCGCTACCGCCGCTAAATATGTATAGCGTATCACTGAAATCTTCCGAAAAATCAACTATTTGATTTTTATTGAAAAACAACGTATTGAGGATTAGTCTTTAAATAAGGGCTGTTGAATTTCCGAAGATAAACTTTCATAGAAAAAACCCGATTTTTCAAAGTTTTACCACACATCGACATCAAATGGCGATGTGTCTTGTTACCTTTGAAAAATACATCTGAACATGGCAAACTATCAAATCATTAAACGGCTGGAAACCATTGTACATTTATTGAATAGTTTCCCCAATCGTCCAAAAAAAGAACTCATGCAACGCTTACAGAACGATTACGAGATTCCGGTAACTGCACGAACTTTGGAACGGGATTTTAAAGCCCTGGACACCGATTTTGGCATCGAACTCGTTTACAATCGGGAATGCAATGGGTATGCTTTGCATGAGCAAGATGAAGAACGGGCAGCGGCATTCCTGAAATTTATGGCTTTGGTCCATATGGGTGAACTTTTTAAGCAAGGCCTACAAGAATTCAAGGATTTACAGGAAGTTGTCTCCTTGGAAGATGATCCTCGTTTTCGCGGTGTCCAGTTAGTGCAGCCCATTCTTCTCGCTATCAAGCAAAAACGGAAGATTGTTTTCACACACGAAAATTATAGTAAAAATACATTCAAGAAATATGAAATTAGTCCGTTTCAACTTAAAGAATACCTGAATCGTTGGTATGCGGTGGGTGTCCCACAAGGGGAACACCATATTAAAACTTTCGGGCTAGACCGGATGGATGCATTTGAAATTACCGGGCTTTCTTCATTGCAACGTGAAGATTATGAAAGCCAGCTTGGAAAATTCCGTGATATTATCGGCTTAGATTACGATGCCGCTGAAAATCCGGAAACGATTGAACTGCGCGTAAGCCCACATCAATATAAATACTTGGAAAGTCTTCCGCTGCACCGCAGCCAGGAAAAGATTGGCATTGCTGAAAATAAATGGGTACGGGTGGAACTCCACCTGATCATCAACTACGAATTCAAAATGCAACTGTTCAAATTAAGCGACCAAGTGGAAGTGGTTTCCCCCAATTGGTTGCGACAGAAAGTCAAAGACATTTTAAAACAAACCTTAAAATTATATAATGATGAATAAGAAAGGCAACAAACCTGCAAAGGAACATTTAGCACATTTCAACATCGCTGGTTTCACCTATTACGATGGTTCTGAAGCCTTCCCCGAACTGAAAATGGGTCAGGAATTGGACATTGCTTTAGATACAGAGAACAAATTTGACAACCGCGCGGTCATGATTTCCTACAAAGATTGGAAACTGGGCTATGTTCCCCGCAGTGACAACAGGATTATCTATAAGCTGCTTCGGACGAACGTTACCAATATCGTTTTGCGCATTCAACGCTTGGACGGAACCGAACATCCTGAAGCGCAAGTGCAAGTGGTGGCGCATTTGGAAGGAAGCCCCTCCTAAATCCTCCCCCAAATGGGGAGGACTTTGAAAAATATTTGAATAAATTTTCACGGAATGTGGAAAACCGTAAAATATACTATTTAAGGTGTTTTAACTTTGGACAGGAGAAAGAAGAATGGGATTTTAAACCTTTAAAAATGAACAATATAAAATCAAATATTATGGCAGTTAAACATATACCAACAGGAATTGTTCACAGCGGAAGTAAAGGCGGGAGAACAGGTTGTGGGGAGAGCACAAATGAGCATGCTACGCATTGGATAAACACCAGTGAAAGGGTGGATTGTGGGAAAAATGGGTGTAAGTAAAAAGAACCCCCGCCGGGACTTGAATCCGGTAGTCTCCTACTTGGAATGTAGGCGCTTTTTCCGTTTAAGCTATTCGGGGGTGTGTTTTACAATCCGAGTTAAAAGTGGAGAGACCAATAAATACTTCTCTAATGTTTCAAACCGATTTTTTTGGAGTGCACAAATATAAAAAATAAATTGATAAAAACTTCTCTAATTAAATTTTTTCATTACATTTGTAAATAATCAATATAATCTATTATGCTTCAAACTCTTTTAAAAATCGGTGAATGGCAGAGCCAGGGAAAAACGGAATGGGACCGCTTCTTAGATTATCCAAAAGTAGAAAAAGAAGATAAAAATGGCAATGCTATAAAAAACTACACCCTTCCTATCATTTACACCCTTCCTATCATTTTTGATTTGGATAGCCATGAAGTGATTATTGAAAGTGGGAATTTAAAAAAATATGATACGGAACGAATAGAAGGAACCTTTCCCTTAAAAGTAAAAGGCGGTAATAATAAAGCTATTTATACTTCGGTGCCAGCTAAAAAACTTAACCAGATTTATAAGACGTTCTTTGGGAAGGAAGGGGAAGAAACAAAAACTGGACAGTTGTTTGAAGCTATAGAAAAGACCAATCCCGATTTGTTGACGGATGATTTTAAAACCCTTTTGGCACAACTATTTGATTTAAAAGACAGCTTTCTTTCACAAACTGTTCATTCCTCAAAAAATGAAGTGGATATTCGAGCAATCAACGAAGCTTTTGATTTAAATGGAAATGAGAAAATCGTTTTTGTAACCATTCAGATTAAGTCAGGGGAGTTGGGCTATGATGAACCCGTTCTGTTCTCAAAAATCCCTACATATAAAGAGTTTTTAAAACAATCATTTTTCGGAAATGAAATCCATAAAAGCGACAAAAAGTCCAAAAAGAAACTTTGCTATGCAAGTGGGGAAATGTTGGAAGATGTAGAAGAACTTAATCTTTCTACGCGTTACAGTTTAAACAAGATGTTTGTCACAGAAACAAAGAATTATGCTTCGGTTTTTGATAAAAAGAAGTTTCCGTTGAATTATCAAGTCAGTGCTGAAAATCAAAAAAGATTAGATTATGCGTCCGATTATTTGCTGAATTATGGTTATAAGGTACGAATAGCAAACTTGGACCACGTTATTATGCCTCAATTTCTGCAAAACTCCGATATTGATTTAGAAATGGCCTTAAATGGTATCCACCGGAAATCAGACGTTCTTTTTAACCTCAAAAAGTTAGATGAAGTCACAAAAAATATACAAGATGAAATTGATGAGGATGAAATTTTTTGGATAAATTTTATCGCCTTTGAATCAGACGGAAATTTCTTCAAATCAACCGAAATCATCAAGGATGTAAGCAATTTTCATTTCAACAAATTACTTAAAGGTTTTTGGGATATAGATTGGCGATTTCAAGAGGCCAATTTCTTGGACTGGAATTCTATTATGATGGAATATGATTACGACTCAAAAGAGCGGGTCCGTCATAACTTAAATTTCAATTCCATTTTTAAAATCATTCCCTTACGGAAAGATAAAGAGAAAAAGAACAAAGCCTTAGAACTTTTCAAAACCATACTCGAAAATAGAAAGGTCAATCGGGCTCTTTTATATGACTATTTTGTCGAATTAATTTTATGTCATCACTATGAAAGGTATGGAAGTTATACAAATATTCAACACTATTCCAAGGACTACTTTTCTTTTGCCGTTCGCGATAGTGTTTTCAAATACCACGCTTTTATTCAATTTCTCAAAAAACTAAACCTTATCGATATGGAAGAACCTGTAATCAAAACCGAAGAACAATCCAGCAATAAATATGATAAAGCAATTTCAGACTTTTTCAATGAAATGACTTTGACCCAAGAGCAAAAAGCAATGTTCTATTTGGGCAGGATGCTGAATAGTGTGGAATATATTCAAAAAGGAAAAAATAAAACGGTTATCCAAAAAGTGAATTTCAATGGAATGGATAAAGATGATATTCAGCGTTTGCGTATTGGATTAATAGAAAAAGCCAAACAATATAGTTCTATTGGGAAAGTAATTTTCACAGACAATAAATTTGGAGAACATTTCAATTTCAATCAGTGGAAATTAAACCCTAAAGAAGCTGTATTCTTCCTTTTAACCGGCTATTCTTTTGGTGTAGGCTTAAAAGATGCAGAAACACTTGAAGAAAAAGAAACCGAAGCAACAATTTAATCAGTCAAACTAAAATCAAAAATCATGAATTCAATTACCAACTCTTCCGACTTTCTATTTATTTATGAAGCCAGCCAATGCAATCCGAACGGTGACCCCGACCAGGAAAACAAACCCCGGATGGATTATGACACCAAAACCAATTTAGTAACGGATACGCGTGTGAAACGTTTTATTCGAGACTATTTGAAAGATAAAGGAAATGAAATATTTGTTGATCTTGTAGAAGACAGAAAGGTAGATATGAAGCAAAGAATTCAAGGTATTATGTGCAATTTAATTGATGCCAATTCTGAAAATTTAAAATCAATCATTAATAACGAAGAGTTATATAATATTTTAAACTCTTCAATTAAAGCTTCTAAAAAAAAGGCAGAAGAAAAAAAAGAAGACTATCTTGATGTTCTTTGGGGTTTAATAACTACTTCATCACAGACGGAAATAACTAATCTTAAGAAAGATAAATATTTAAAACAATTCCATGAAAAACTCAAAGACATAAAGAAAATAAACTTCTTATTATTGAATTATATTGTTCAGCAAAAATTTATTGATATTCGTCTTTTCGGAAGTGCGTTTGCCATAGCTGGATTTAATAAACCTTACACAGGCCCTATTCAATTTAATTGGGGCTATTCCTTCAATAAAGTAGAATTGATTGATTCTAATACAATCGTGACCATAATGAATGATGATAGCAGTACTTTTGGTAAAGATTATCGGGTGCATTACAGCCTCTTGGGCTTTAATGGCACCATAAATGCCCCCGCAGCAAAAACCACAGGCTTGTCAGAAGAAGACCTCACGGTTTTTAGAAAATCTATTTGGGAAAGCATTCCCGCTTCACCAACCCGTTCAAAACTCAACCAATATCCCAAGTTATACCTTGAAATTGTTTATAATGAAGGTGTTTCTAATGGTCAATTTGGAGATTTACGGAATTTTGTTGAAACGAGTCCCAAAGAGAATATTTCTGATAAACAAGTTCGAAAATTTAAGGATTTGGATGTCGATTTAAGTGCGTTGAAAAAATTGATCGCCGCTGATAAAAATGGCGAAAGGAAAATAAAAGATGTCATTGTAAAGACCTCGGTAGATTTTGATTTTACCCTGTAACGGAAGTTTCATTCTAAATCTACTGTTATGGAGATATTGAGTTTTAAAATATGCGGAAAAATGGCGCATTTCCGGAAGTACTATGCCAATAACACCGCATTTAGTTTTTCCATTCCTCCAAGAACGACTTTAATGGGAATGGTGGCAGCGGCAATGGGTTGGCCGAAAGATTCTTACTATGAAGATTTGGCTTCGGAAAAGATCCAATTCGGTATACGGGTTTTAAGCCCTTTAAAAAAGAGCTTTCATCGGCTTAATTTTTTAAAAATCAAATCTACTGGCGATATGGCTAAAAATTGGTCCTCAGATTTTCGAGGAGAAGGAGGCCGAATCCAAACGCCATTTGAAATTGTAAGTGCTTGGGATATTACAAAAGGCGATGTAAGTTATCAGGTTTTTATAAAGGCAAGCGATGAAGGAAAAGAAACTTTTGAATCAGTAAAAAATCATCTTTTATATAAAGAACCTGTCTACAATATTACTCTTGGAACGGCAAATTTCACGGCACAACTCTCAGAGGTGAAACTGTTTGACCATAATGAAGTTGAAGAATTGAAAACTGAAAATTACATTTTAATGCATTCGGCTCTACCAGTTGATAATGTAGAGGATTTAAAGTTTGATAAAGAAGAGTATGAAAATTACAATTTTGTAGAAGAAGATATGCTCCCGGGGGATTTTAAAGTCAACAAAAATCGCGAAGTTCGAAAAATGAATAAATTACTTTTTTCAATCACCCCGCATCCATTGCGGGTCAAATTGAACGGTTCTTATTTTAATTTAAAGGCTGGACCGGAGGATTTAAACATTCAATTTATGGACAAATGAAGTTTTATTCGCACAGTAAAATAGATAAAGAAGGAAAAACTTACGGTTCGAAGGAACTGAAAGTTCATATTAATGGTGTAAAAGAAAAAGCATTTTTTCACTTTACGGAAGACCTGTCTCTAGGATATTCTGACGAGGAGTTAAAAGACTTACTCGAATTGGTTGTCAATTTTCACGATTTGGGCAAGTACACGTCTTACTTTCAGCATTATCTTTTAAATAAAGAGCCTATTGATTTTCTTTTAAAACGGCACGCTCAAATTGGTGGTTTTGCAGCTTATAACTTTCTTCTGGAAAAAGATGAAAAAAAAGCACTTCTGGCTTTATATTTAATTTTTTTGCATCATAGTCAGCTTATTGATTTGATGGAAATTTCAACAAAATTAGATGATAATTTAAAGCGTATTATTGATAAACAAAAAAACGATCTCGAACATTCTTTTCAATTTATTGAAGAAGATTTAGAAATTGAAAATATTGAGAACCTTTTAAATTATTCCGATGAAAGAAAACTACGGAAAGGGTTTAAATATTGGAGTAAAAAACATACTTCAATTCAAGACTATTTTCTGGTCAATTATTTGTTTTCTTTGCTTATTGAAGGCGACAAATTGGATGCTTCCGACACCAAACCTTATTTTTTAAAACCAATAAACCCATCTTCTGTTGACTCAAGGTTTGGAAAACCAGAAATTCAGGAAGAAAATCTCGAAAAATTAAGCAATAATGAATTACGAAATTATTGCCGGGCGGTAGTTGTTTCCAATCTTGACCAAAAAGATATTTTAGAGCATTATATTTTCACGCTCACCGCGCCAACAGGAATTGGAAAAACAATGACAGCTTTGGATTTTTCACTAAAGTTAAAAGCCAAAATCAAACAAAAAACAGGAAAAGAGTCCCGTATTATTTATGCCCTGCCTTTCATAAATATCATTGAACAAGCTTTAGATGAATATCAAGAAACTTTAGAAGATCAGAATATCAATATTTTGGGGCATTATCAGTATGCCGATATTTTTGGTAAAAATGAATCTAAGGAAAACGATGATGGTGCTGAACAAAGTTATAACCAGAAGTTAATGACTTTGGATACTTGGCAGGCAGATATCGTAATCACTTCTTTTGTGCAGTTTTTTGAGACGTTAATTGGTAACCGAAATAAATTACTCAAGAAATTCAACCACTTTGCGAACGCCATTATTATTTTGGATGAAGTTCAAACGCTTCGTTTGGACCAAATGCCTTTGCTCGGCGCAACGCTATATTATCTTTCTAAATTTTTAAAATCGCGCGTTATATTAATGACGGCAACCCGTCCCAAAATTTTTGAACTGGCACAAAAGGAAATCCTCAATGGGCAGAATGAAAAAGTAGAAGCAAAAGAATTGCTTACCAATTATGAGGAAGTCTTTTCACTTTTTAATCGAACTGCCATTTATCCACTTTTAGATAATTTATCTGAGGATAAAGAAAATAGATCCCAGGAATTTGTTTCTTCAATTTTTTCTGAGAAATGGCATCCTGAAAAATCTTGCTTGATTGTTTGCAATACGGTTAAACTTTCCATTGAAGTGTTTGACACAATCCAAAATTATTTAGAAGAAAACAAATTAAAAAATCCTACTTATTATCTATCAACCAATATCGTACCTGCGCATCGTCTTGAACGGATTGACGATATAAAAGAAGATATTGAGAAAGGAAAAGCGCCCATTTTGATTGCTACGCAGGTTGTTGAAGCAGGGGTGGATTTAGATTTTGATATGGGTTTTCGTGATATTGGACCTATCGATTCGATTATTCAAGTGGCTGGAAGAATCAATAGAAATAATGATAAAACCAAAGAGCACGCACCTCTATATATTATTGATTTCGACAAAAAAATGACCATAAAGGTTTATGGTCGATTGGCTTATCATCAAGCTGAAAAAGCCTTGAAACAACAAGATTATTTTGAAGAAAAAGAATACCTGAAATTAATTCAAGGCTATTTTGATGGAATTTCCGATAAAAGTTCTTTTGCTGACTCCCGCCAATTATTTCAATCTATGCAAACCCTAAAATATGATTCTGATGATAAAAACACACTTCCAGTATCTGCTTTTCGGATTATTGAGAAATCAGACCGATATGCCCCAGTGTTTATTGAAATAGATGATGATGCAACGGAACTTTTGGAAAAGTATTTGCAAAAAATAACCCACGAAATCACTAAAGATGAATTCAATAAAAAATATAAATTAAAATTTCAGCAACATATTATTTCTGTGCCTAAATACCTCTGTGAAGACTTAGAAACGGTTAATGAATACGAAGATAATATTTTACTGGTTCCAAAAGATGAAATTGAAAAAAGATATTTTGTCAAAACAGGTTACGACCGTAAGCACCAAGAAACCAACTCAGCTTTTTCGTTTTAATCCAAATCCCAAAAAACAATGAACCCCCTAAAACTAAAAATCGAACTCAAAGACACCCCGCACAAGATTGCTCGCAAGGTGTTGGTGCCAGACGATATCACCATGTACCAGTTGCATTTAATTATTCAAGACAGTATGGGCTGGAGGCATGCCCATTTATATGAATTTGTCAATGCTAAATTCCGGCCAAGTCTGTGTGTTGGCATAAAAGACGAGTTCGACGAGGAATTCAATATGTTTGGCAAAGCCAAGAAACAAAACGCCTATAAAGTTTTGCTAAAAGACGTATTCTTAGATAAAAACAACGCCAAAGCCTTTTGGTACTGGTACGACTTCGGTGATGACTGGTGGCACCACATTTCGTTTTTAAAAAACAGCAAAAAGGACTTGGACAATTTTGAAGGCACGCCAGTTTGTATCGATGCCAAAGGCAAATGCCCACCCGAAGATATTGGCGGCGTTTGGGGTTATGCAGAGTTTTTGGAAACCCTAAAAGATAAAGACCATCCAGAACATGAAGAGCTAATGGAGTGGTACGGTCTGGAGTCCGAAGATGAATATGATGAAACAACTGCCAACTTAGAAAAAATAAATTTTATGTTGAAAGATTTATACAAATCAAAGCAGTGGAAAGCGAAAAAACCAGGGTTTTTTTAACCATCGGATCGCCTGAAATAAAACATCCATCAAAAATTAGGAATTATGCAAACATTGACAACTCAAAAACTAACCATCACCAAAATTCAATTTCCCGAAATTGAACTTAAAACCCGTGATGCCCATAAATTAAGGGGTTATTTTGGAGAACTTTTTAAAGAACACTCTCCGCTATTGCACAACCATTACCAAGATGGAAGCCTGCGCTACCGCTACCCACAAATTCAATATAAAGTTATTGGGAAAATACCGCACCTTATCGGGATTGATGAAGGCGCTGATTTGCTCACACAACTTTTCCTAAAGATAAAGGAAATTAATATTGACGGAAAAACGTACATTATTCAGTCTAAGAATATCAGTCAACAGCAAAAGGAAATAGGATTTTCCAATGCCTTACATGAGTATAAATTTGAAACTTTATGGATGGGCTTAAACCAACAAAATTATTCAAAATTTGTAAATTTAGATACCGACAAAGAGCGGGATGCCATGCTCAATGCCATTTTAACCGGACATATTCTCGGGTTTTTTAAAACTTTCGGGGTACTTTTAAATCCTGATGAACGCATTATGGTCAAACATCAATTAACACAAAAAGTTACGAATTTTAAAGGGCAAAAAATGCTGGCGTTTACCGGAAGTTTTATTTGTAATGCCGTTTTGCCTGATTTAATTGGTTTGGGAAAATCGACTTCAAGGGGATTTGGAACGGTGGTGATGTGTTGATGTGCTGATGTGCTGTCATTGCGATCGGAGGCACGAAGCGAAGCAATCTGTTGATGGATTTGATTTGCTCATTTGCTGATTTGCAGTGAATCATTGAAGTATTTTGCGTATCTTTAAAGATTAAAAACCGTGCAAACTATGGAAATCATCATTTCAGGAAAGGATGGCAAACACCTTAACAGGTGGAAGATTTGGCGAGAAAACTAGGGCTGGAAATTTCGCGTAAAAAAGGAAAGGCCCAAAAAACGCTGGAAGAAGAACAAAAAGGCAATTCCGAAAAGCTGTATCAACTGATGACAGAAATGGCAGAGTCGGGTGCTTTCAAATCCATAAAAGACCCAGTTGCTTGGCAACGTGAGCAACGCAAAGACCGAAAACTTTATGGACGGGAGGAGTAGTTCAACAAACGAAAACGAATAATTGAACGAATTGAATCGGAATAGAACAAAAAGTTTTATGATTGAATCTTTTACACCCGCAATTTTTTGGGACACCACGATTTCCCAACTCGATGCCCAGAAACATAGCGGCTACATCATCGAGCGTGTGCTGAACTTTGGGACATTAGACGACTGGGAACTTCTAAAAAAGATATATCCCAAAAAACGGATTTTTTCAGAAAGTCTGAAATTAAAAAACCTAGATCAGAAAGCAGTAAGCTTTTTAAGCAATTATTTTAAAATTTCAAAAACCAAGTTTCAGTGCTATTCCCCGAAACCGTCCATTCAGGAACACTCGCCCTTTTAAAGGAATTACAGAAGAGTGAATCACTTAACGGTTGTCCGCTGGCCGGAGGAACTGCCTTGGCGCTTCAAATCGGACACCGTGTTTCAGAAGATTTGGATTTTTTTAGTCCGAAGAAATTAGATTTCCAAGAAATAAAATACTTGTTTGAAAGCTATCCGGACGCCCAAGAATTGTCATTTTCAAAAAACATAATGGTATGGAGCGTTCAAAATATTAAAGTAGATGTTGTCAATTATCATTATCCGCGGCTATTTCCATTGATCAAAGAACAAAGTCTTATTCTTTATGGAATGGAAGACATTGCGGCCATGAAACTGGAAGCCATTAAAGGTCGGGGCAAAAAACGTGATTTCTATGATTTATATTTCTTGTTGAAATCCTTCAATTTATCAAAAATGCTTGCATTCAATCAAAAGAAATTTAGATCTAGCAATGATTTGATGATCCTGAAAAGTTTGACTTATTTTGAAGATGCTGAAGGAGATCCAGATGTAAGCGTTCCAACTAATAAAAAAAAGATTGATTGGAACACAGTTAAAGAAGTTATTTCCCAAGAAGTCAATAAAATAGTTTAGAACCATGCAAATCTTTATAAACACTTATGGTACCTACGTTCATGTAAAGGATGATATGTTCGAGATAAAAATTAAACAGGAAAAAGATTTACCGGCGAAAATAAACCATATTGCGGCCCATAAAATAACTTCTTTTGTGATGAGCAAAGGCTCTGCATTGAGCACCGACGCCATTGCCTTGGCGTTGAAAAACAATATTGATATTGTGGTGGTGGATTATACTGGCCACCCGATGGGTCGATTTTGGCACAGCAAATTGGGCAGCACCACAAAAATTCGGAAAGAACAATTAATAGCTTCGTTGGACGAAACCGCCGTGAAATGGATAAAAGAATGGTTAGGGAAAAAACTAGAAAATCAAGCCGACTTTTTGCAGGACTTAAAGAAACACCGCACACAATTACACGAATCTTTAGATAAAAAAATAAACGCTATTTTAGAGTTTCGGCAAAAAATCTTACAGGGCAAAGCCGAAAATATCACTGAAATAGCCGAATCATTTCGCGGTTGGGAAGGCTCTGCCGGAAGGCAATATTTTGAAGCACTTTCTACTTCAATGCCCGAAACCTTTGCATTTCGGGGAAGAAGCTTTCGCCCTGCACAAGATGAATTTAATGCCATGCTCAATTATGCCTATGGCATTTTGTACAATCGTATTGAACGCGCTTTGATGTTGGCTGGTTTGGATCCTTTTATAGGTTTTATGCACCGGGACGATTATAATTCTAAAAGTTTGGTATTCGACTTTATAGAACCCTATCGCGTTTATGCCGACCGTTTTGTGTTTCGCTTGTTTACGGGGAAAAAAATCAAAAAGAGCTATTTTTCTGAATTTCCTGGCGGTTTTTCGCTAAATGAAGAAGGCAAGGCATTTTTTGTGGCCCCATATTTGGAATATCTGGACAGCGATAAAATTCGGTATAAAGGAAGGTTGCAAACACGGTTGAACGCGGTTCAGTTAGAAGCACATCGGTTTGCCAATAGTTTGATTGAATAGTTGATGTGATGATGTGCCGATTGTTGATTTGCTGATTGCTGATTGCTGAATACTGATGTGTTGATTGGTAAATTAAATGAAATAAGACGTCAACTTGAATTATTCAACAAATAAATCAAAAAAATGATAATCTGGGTTTTATACGATATAAAGAACGACAGTGCACGCACCTTCGTTTCCAAAGTTTGCCTTAAGGCAGGTTTATACCGCGTTCAATATTCCTGTTTTCTCGGAACTTTGAATGCCAATGAAAAAGACACTTTGGAGCTACAAATGGAAAAAGTAATCAATGAAGATACCGATAAAATCTACATTTTTAGAATGAACAAAGAACAACTGAAAGAATGTACGATGATGGGACAGGCTTTTGATGAAAAATTGGTTACGGACGAAGTTAAAGCCTTATTTTTCTGATGCAAAGTTTTTATCCTTCACAAATTATTGAATATCTGTATTGCCCACGCTATACGTATTTCGAATATGTACTCCGCATTCCGCAGTATGAGGAAAAATTCTACAAAGTTATACGGGGGCGTGAGATACATAACGAGAAATTGGAACGGAACAAGGATTATCTTAGGAAGAAAATTGGTGTGGCCGATAAATGGACGGACCAGTATTTGGGAACCGAAGGATTACGAGGAAAAGTAGATGAAGTTTTACAATTAAACGATGGTACTTTTGCCCCGTTAGATTATAAATTTGCGGTTTGGAAAGATAAAGTTTTCGATACTTACAAGCAGCAATTGTATTGCTATGCCGTCTTGATTGAAGAAAATTTTAATGCCAAAGTTGAAAAAGGATATTTGGTTTACACACGAAGTAAACATAAGCTGGTGGAAGTGGAAATCCCTACTTCAGCGAAAGAAGAGATTAAGGAGAGTATGCGTCAAATGCTGGATATTATTGAAGAAAATAAGTTTCCCAAAGCCACAAAATTTAAGAAAAGATGTGTAAATTGCACGTACCGGAATATTTGCATTAAATAGCGGCCGGGTATGAATTTATTTATTAAAGCTTAAAAAATAAGGTCTATGACAGTCAGGAAGCGGATTCCGAAATACGGAAAGTACTTAATATCACACGATTTTTCGTTCATTGACATATTGAAAACAAGAATATTAGAATTTAAAGAAGCAGGCTTAAGTTGTATGACCACTGTATCGGGACGAGCAATCGGATTCCAGACCATTCCAATTAGAAACTAGGATTGAAACCAAATGATCCAAATGCGACCGTTAAATATGCGGAAGATTCCAGACCATTCCAATTAGAAACTAGGATTGAAACATCATATTATATCTTCGGTTCGATATTGCCATATCGATTCCAGACCATTCCAATTAGAAACTAGGATTGAAACATTTTCAAACTACTAGAAAACAAGAGGTTATAATTATTCCAGACCATTCCAATTAGAAACTAGGATTGAAACTACCCTTAAAGGTGATTTCTTTTGTTTTCAAATCTTATTCCAGACCATTCCAATTAGAAACTAGGATTGAAACCAGGAAACAAACAAAAACGGAAGAAACAACGAGATTATTCCAGACCATTCCAATTAGAAACTAGGATTGAAACGACGCCATTATAAAAGCCAAAATGAATGA
>JBDNFD010000072.1:0-37200 GCA_041689995.1 Flavobacteriaceae bacterium
AACAATTAAGTAGTTAAACAATTAAACGGGAAATCGGTGAATCGGAGAATCGGTTAAACAATTAAGCAGTTAAACAACTAAACTGGGAATCGGTGAACTGGTGAATCGGTGAATCGGTTAAACAATTAAGCAGTTAAACAACTAAACGGGAAATCGGTGAACTGGTGAATCGGTGAATCGGTGAATCGGTTAAACAATTAAGCAGTTAAACAACTAAACGGGAAATCGGTGAACTGGTGAATTGGTGAATTGGTGAAAACTGGAATTGTTGAACTGGTGAAATGTTGAACTGTTGAATCGCTGGAAAACAGTGCATAAATAGTCCCAGCGAGGCGACATCTTTGTAGCAAATAATAAAACCAGATAAACAAAAACCCTAGCAGGGATGAAACCTTTGGAATGCGTTCCCTTATATCCGTTTTATCGCATTCCGCGAAATTATCCTTATTTTTATCCTATCATTTAAAACAATCACATGAAAAAAGCGATTTTTCCTGGTTCTTTTGACCCCATAACATTGGGACACACGGATATTATTACCCGTGGACTCACATTGTTTGATGAAATTGTGTTGGCCATTGGTATCAATGCCGACAAAAAATACATGTTCAGTCTAAAAGAGCGGAAACGTTTTTTAGAGGAAACTTTCAAGAATGAACCAAAAATAAGCGTGAAAACCTATTCCGGACTTACCGTTGATTTCTGCAAATCAGAAAATGCGGAGTTTATTCTTCGCGGTTTACGTAATCCCGCAGACTTTGAATTTGAAAAAGCCATCGCCCACACTAATCGTTATTTGGAAAAAATAGAAACCGTATTTCTGCTGACTTCCAGTGGAAAAAGCTACATCTCCTCCTCTATTGTTCGCGATGTAATCAGAAATGGAGGCGATTATTCGGGATTGGTGCCGGAGATTGTAGGTGAACGCCACAAAAAGTAAATTTAACCCAATAGGAATTTACAGCTGTTTTTGTAAATTTGGACTGGGAAAAGTATTTATCAAGAAACTATATTTAAGATGAAAACAGCACTGCAAATAGATTTGTCATTTGATCAAATTCTTTCCATGATAAAACAATTACCAAGGCAACAGAAAATCAAATTGACAAAGGAGTTGGAAAAAGAAATCGTAGGCTCTAAACTTTCGCAATTATTAAAAACTTTCAAAACAAAAGAACTTGATTTAGAAACAATCAATGTTGAAGTTGAAAGCCTAAGACAAGAAATCTATGACAAACAAAAACGTTAAAGTGATTTTTGACACCAATGTTTGGATTAGTTTCCTTATTGGCAAACGTTTGGTCAAAATCAGCAATATATTATAGATGGAAACATGCCGAAAACATTTTTACGTTCCCTTTTCTAATTCCCATTCCAAAACCAAGTGTTATCCGAAGTATATGAACAAAAAACGCCTCTGTTTCCAGAAGCGTTTTTCAATTCATAATCGGGTTTAGGTTTTTAGTGTATATTACCTGATTTAAAAATTCATCAAATTCAAAATAATTTCATATTTTTATAAAAAATTACAAGGGAATGGAAACTATTCGAATTGATATACTCAATCCAAAAGCGAAAAATCTTTTAAAGAATTTGGCAGAATTAAATTTGATCAAAATCAAAAAAGAAAAAAAGAAATCTGATTTCTCAACTCTTTTGAAAAAGTTAAGGATAAAATCGAAGGATAAGATTTCACTTGATGAAATAACAAAAGAAGTCGAAGAAGCAAGAAAATCACGCTATGAAGAATAAAAAGATAATCCTGGACCAACCTTTGGATTAGCTTCTTGATCACCAAAAAATTCAACCTGCTTGACGAACTGATTGATAATAAGTCAATAATTTTGATTTTTTCCGACGAACTGATCGAAGAATTTATCGATGTGGTAAGCCGTCCCAAATTCAAAAAATATTTTTCAGAAAAGGATATAGAGAATATCCTCGAATATTTTGATCAATATGGAGAATTGATAAAAGTCAGATCCAATCTTGAAATTTGCCGAGATGCGAAAGATGACTTTTTATTAAACCTATCTGTCGATTCAAGAGCAGATTATCTAATTACGGAGATAATGATTTACTTACTTTAGAGAATATTGAAAAAACAAAAATCATTACATTTTCTAATTTTATCCAGAATATTGTTTAAACAGTATTTCACAAAATCATCATTGCAAGTCAGAACAATTATTGCGGAAGGCACTTTTTTACGCTCCCTTTTCTAATTCCCACTTCCAAAACCCAGTGTTATCCGAAGTATATGAATAAAAAAACGCCCCTGTTTCCAGAAGCGTTTTTCAATTCAGAATTCAGAATTCCTAATTCTTAATCACTTTTTTGGTCAATGTTCCTTGGTTGGTTTCCAACTTAAGGATATAAACACCTGAAGACAAGTTTGAAGTGTTCAAGGTATTGTTTTCACCAACAACCATTGTGGTTGCTTTGCCCAACAAATCGTACATAGTTGCTGATTCCAGTTGCACGGAACTTGGCAAGGTGATGTTCAACAGACCTTGCACTGGGTTTGGATACAAAGAAATTTGAGCAATAGCTTGATTTTCAATTGCCAAAGCTCCTTCTTCAGCAAGGTTCAAAATAATATCATCTGGAAAACCTATACTTTCCGTAGTAACAGGCTCAGCAATTGCACAATCTACCGGGGAGGACAAATAAGAAGGAGAACTTTCACCCAACTCATTTTGACCCATACGGAAATTTTGAACTTGAGTCTCTAAAGAAGGCGCATCTATAGAAATAACAATTTCACTAGCAGCAGGAACGACAACAGGAGCATCAAAAATGACATCCACAACCGTTCCTAAATCAGCTATTGAGACAGTAGCTGTAGTTGTTATAAGAGGAGTTCTGGTTCCGGCTGGAAAAGCTCCACCCGAATTAAGATAGACCGTGACGGTTACATCATAATTATCAAAGTCTATAGCACCTACGCCAAATTGCACTCCTCCAATTGAAAAATCAGAAGTAATGCCGAAGTCTGCCAACACGTATGATCTCCACCAAAGATTATTGGCCGTATATCCTCCTGCTGAACTTGCGCAAGCAACTCCACCTTCGATGACTGTCTCATCTACTGAATGTGACAAAATTTGCTGAGCATCAGCGTTGTTCGAAAAGGTAAAAGCCACCATTGCGGCCACCAATAAAGTAATTTTTTTCATCTTTTTATTTTTTTAAGGGTTAAACTTGCTACAAAGCTACACAAAAAAATAGAATGATTGTCAAATAAAACTATTTATTTTACCGCAAAGAGTTTTGACCAAGGCTTGGGTGGGCACAAAATAAAGATGAATCTTTATTCATATATGTTTCAAAAGCGATAAAATGAAAAACCATTACCATATAGATTAATAAAAGCACCTCGGCCGGGAAAACCCTAATTTATAGAACGCCGATAACGCAGATTTAGCAGGTAAACGCTGATAAAAAAAATCATATCTGATCATAAAAAACCTGCGGTACCTGCGTTCTATTTTTTGTGGATCAACTCTAAAAAGTCGAAATCAAATTCCCGCATTTTTCGTACATTTGTTTCAAAACAGGAAAAAAATGGAAACCATCACCATAGAGATCAACAAAAGCACCTCGTCCGGGAAAACCCTAATAAAACTGCTGGAATATTTTTCGGAAAATACAAATGGGGTGAAAATAAAAAAAGAGATAAAAAAAACACCGAAAGCCCGCGTCCTTAAAACCTTTCAGGAAATCGACGAGGGAAAAAATCTCATCGACACAAAAAACCATAAAGACCTTTTGGACAAGTTATACTCATAGATGAGCTATCATATTAAATTTTCCACTCAATTTAAAAAAGATGTGAAACGCTGTCAAAAAAGGGGCTATGACACCAACCTTCTGAACAAAGCAATGGAATTGTTGCGCAAAGAGGGAAAACTTCCTGCCAAATACAAAACTCATCCATTGTCCGGAAATTATAAAGACCGATTGGAATGCCATATAAAACCAGATTGGTTGCTTATATGGAAGCAAGATGATAAAAACAAGACCATTTATTTAGCGCATACCGGCACCCACGCCGATTTATTTTGAGGAACAAATCTTTTTCCATGAAAAAAAGTTTCTGATCCCATAAAAATAGTGAAGCCTTGGAAAAAACAATACAATCTCCTTGGTGGAACAAATTTCAATAATCAACAACGACAGAATTTTTCATATTTTTGTTCAAACCCGAAAGAAAACTGCTCGAATATTTTTCGGAAAATAAAAGGAATTTATGGAACGCTGATAACGCCGATTGGTCAGATCATCGCTGATAGAAAAATCATATTTGATCATAAAAACCCGCGTCATCTGCGTTCTATTTTTACAAACAACTACTTTTGGATTTCATGGTAAAATCCTATTTCATGTTTTGGAAAAAACATATTTTAGCGAACAGCTTCAACAAAAAGCAAAATCACCGTGTAAAATGGTTTATTGCGCTTTCTGGTATGCTGTTGTTCCTGTCCTGCGATCTCTCAAAATATAAACTAGTGAAATCCTACGATCTCACAACCGTCTTTGAAAAATCCAACGGAACGGAAACTGCTACTTACGCTCAAACCATCGATTTTTACAAAGAATTGGATGATGCTTTTTCTTCCATTTCGGTTCAGGAAATCGGAATGACAGACAGCGGAAAGCCCTTGCACCTTATTATTTATAATCCAGACCACGAGTTCGATTTTGACGATATCCGAAAAACCAAACGAGTAATTTTGATCAACAACGGCATTCATCCCGGCGAACCGGACGGTATTGATGCCACCATGTTATTCATGCGCGATTTAGCACAAGACTCCATCAAAACCCCAAAAAATACGGTAATAGCAGCAATTGCGGCATATAATATTGGCGGAATGTTGAACCGAAACAGCAGCAGCCGCCCCAATCAAAACGGACCTTTGGAATATGGTTTTCGGGGAAATAGTCGCAATTATGATCTGAACCGCGATTTCATGAAAGCTGACACCAGAAACACCCAAGCTTTTTATGAAATTTTCCATCTCGTAAAACCCGATGTTTTTGTGGGAACTCATGTTAGTAACGGCGCGGATTATCAATATACATTGACACATTTGTTCACTCAACACAATAAATTAGGTGGGAATTTGGGAAGTTATTTACAAAAAACCTTTATGCCCCAATTGGAAACTTCCTTGGCCCACAAAGATTGGCAAATCACCCCTTATGTGAACGTTTTCAACCGAAAACCAGATGGCGGATTTTCACAATTTATGGATTCTCCACGTTATTCCTCTGGTTACACAACGCTTTGGAACACCTTGGGGTTAATGGCGGAAACACATATGCTCAAACCATATAAGCAACGGGTTTTGGGAACTTATGATTTATTGAAATCGCTCTTGGAACTCACCGAAAAAGACGGAGATACAATTGCCAAATTGCGAAAAAGCAATTTTGAGAATTTTGCAAAAATGGAAGTCTTTCCTCTAAATTTTGTGGTGGATAGTACGAAAATCGATTCGTTGGATTTTAAGGGATATGAAGCCAAAAATGAAAAAAGCAGCGTTACGGGATTGACCCGATTGAAATATGATAGGGAAAAACCTTTCACCAAAAGGGTGGATTATTACGACTGGTTCAAACCCAGCGACAGTGTTTTTGTTCCAAAAGCATATATTATTCCGCAAGTATGGTGGCACGTGATCGATCGTTTGAAATGGAACAAAATAAAAATGGTTCCTTTAGAAAAAGACAGTTTAATGCTGGTAGAATCTTATCGAATCGAAGATTTCGAAACCAGCAAAACTGCCTACGAAGGACATTATTTACATTTTGACACAAAGGTTTCGAAGAAAAAAGAAAAAATCCAGTTTCGAAAAGGAGATTTGATCGTGAAAACCGACCAGCCCGGAATTCGATATATTATTGAAACCTTGGAACCCATTGCGGAAGATTCATTTTTCAATTGGAATTTTTTCGATAGTGTGCTGCAACAGAAAGAACATTTTTCACCCTATGTTTTCGAGGATTTAGCCGATAAATTTTTGGCGGAAAACCCGGATATTCAAAAACAATTCGATGAAAAAAAGGATTCTGACAGGGATTTTAAAAAGAATGGACCTGCTCAACTAAATTGGATTTACCAACATTCTCCGTATTATGAAAAGGCACATCGGCAATATCCTATTTTTCGGATTAAGTAGGTTCTAGACCAACCCTTTCAGCGTTTGGAACGCTGAAAGGGTTTGAAACGCTGAAAGGGTTTTGGAATTTTTCTCCTGCAAGGTCTTTTTTGACCTTGTAGGTATTTTTAAGACGATGTTTTTAAGACGATATTTTTGGTATTCAACGATAACGACTTTTTATCCTACAAGGTCTTTTTTCGACCTTGTAGGTATTTTTAAGACAATGTTTTTAAGATGATATAAGACCTACAAGGTTTTTGAAACCTTGCAGGTCAGGATTTTGGAGCGCTTAATTCAGCTATAATTCTGAATTCTGAATTCATAATGCTCAACTATTCTTCCCGATCCTTTGGGTGAATCGTCAAATATTCTTTTGGGAAAAGTAATTTGATGTTTTCGTAGGATTTCCGAAGGGCTTTTTGACTTTTTTCAAAATTTTTCCATTTCACCTTGGTGATTTCTTCGTTTTCTTCAGGAACCAATTCCCCATCATAATCCGTGTGCATTTCAAACCAATGTGTTTCCTTCAATTTATATTCCCCGCCACGTTTCAAAATATGATAGGTGATTTGCAAAAACCGGACAATCTGCAAATTTCTCACGCCGGTTTCCTCTTCCACTTCCCGCATGGCCGTCCATTCTATTTTCTCGCCATTTTCCGCCTTCCCTTTTGGAAGGTCCCAACGCCCTTTTCGTTTAATGAACAAAATTTCCTTGTTGTCATTATAGACCATTCCACCGCCGGCGACAATCGTTTTTAACTTTTTACGCAAATGTTTCAACAACTTTTTCTCTTTTTTATGGTACAAATTCACATAAAAGAGTTTGCCGTCTTCAATTTCTTCAATAAGCTTTTTGATTTTGGCTTCTTTGATCGGAATGGATGTATATTCGCTTCCTATTTCCTTTTCCGTGGAAAGAATTATGGGAATATCATTCACAAAAACTTTATACATTTGCAACTATGATTTTAGATAAAGGCACTGCCAAAAAAACTGCTGAAATACTGCTGCAAATTAAAGCAATAAAACTGGAACCACAAACTCCATTCACTTGGGCCAGCGGATGGAAGTCACCAATTTATTGTGACAACCGCATTGTTTTGTCCTATCCGCCCATGCGGAATTACATCCGTGAAGAAATGGCGAAAGGCGTGGAAAAACACTATGGCAAACCAGATGTGATAGCTGGAGTGGCCACTGGTGCCATCGGAATTGGAATTCTTGTGGCCGAAGCTTTGGGCGTTCCATTTGTATATGTTCGTCCGGAAGCGAAAAAACATGGTCGGCAAAACCAGATTGAAGGCTATTTAAAAAAAGGACAGACTGTAGTGGTCATTGAAGACCTCATTAGCACTGGAAACAGTAGTTTGAACGCGGTTCAGGTTTTGAAGGAAGCGGGAGCACAAGTAAAAGGAATGATCGCAATATTTTCTTATGGATTTCCCATTTCCCAAAAAAACTTCAAAAACGCCGAAACAGAACTTTTTACGCTAAGCGATTATGAAAATCTGATCGAACAGGCGCATGAAACCAATTATATTACCGAAAAAGAAATGCAAACCTTAAAATCCTGGCGGGAAGATCCCGGGAATTGGAGTGGAAAATAGTGGTCAGTCCCGAGTGCTCGGGATCAGTAACTTACAGCCAGTAGAAATGTTTAATTAAACAACCCGAAAAATGCAATTGGAAAGCCAAACGAACGTATCAAAAAGCTCTGAAAAGGTTTTTGATTTTCTGATGAAAGTGGAAAACTACGAGAAACTGATGCCGGAAAGCAACCAACGTTTTGAGATTTTGAATGCCGATTCATTTCTGTTCCAGTTAAGCGGAATGCCGGAAATCCAGTTGGAAATAAAGGACAGTGAACCGCATAAAAAAGTGATTCGTGGTTCTTTAGGGGGAAAATTGCCGTTCACATTGACTGCTAATATTCAAGAGATCTCTGAAAACGAAAGCGAAGTACAATTGCTTTTTGAAGGTTCGTTCAACAGCATGATGGGCATGATGATAAAAAAACCCATTCAGAAATTCATCAATACGTTGAGCGAAAATCTGGGGAATATTTAAAAGAAGGAATCTTATTTCCCTTCAATAAATCATTTTCACCTCTTTCAGCTGAAAGGATCTTTCTTTGTTGTTTTCATTCAGAATTACAAGTTTCCCATTAGCCTCCACTCCCTGGATTTTTCCTATAAACTTGCTTCCATCGGACAACTCAAAAATATTTTCTTGATGAATTCCGAATAAAATTTTGTGGTATTTTTCAAAAATTTCATCCTCGGAAAGCTTGTGGACCTTTTCTATATTGCTTTCTATATCTAAAAGGATCAAATCTAGAATTGAATCCAAATCATAAAATTTTCCGCTCAAAATTTTCAAAGAAGTCGCTTTTGGGAGATTAAAGAAAAATTCTTGATTAACGTTCAATCCAATTCCAATAATTGACGCATTGATTTTGTCACCTTTCAGTACGTTTTCGATTAAAATTCCCGCTAATTTCTTATTTCCTGCCAATATGTCGTTCGGCCATTTTACGCTCAAATCCTCAATTTCAAGTCCTCTTAAAGCCTCCAAAAGGGACAAGCTTATCAGTGCACTTAGCTTAAACTGTTTTTGCGCCGGAAGCTGCAGTTTTCTGATCAAAACACTGAATGTAAGGTTTTCACCTTTTCCAGATTGCCACTTTGTTCCCATTTGTCCACGCCCGAATGTCTGCTCTTCCGTAACCACACAAATATTTTCAAATGGAAATTCGGCCATCCGTTTCCGAAGAAAAGAATTGGTGGAATCAGTGGCACTAACTTTGATCATACGCATAGAAAAACAGATTTGAACGTTCGCACAATTATTTTGTTAAGGGACACAAAATAAGGGCAAAAAAAGGTAACTTTGCGAAAATAAAAAATCGTAGATGACGAAAAAAGAAAACAGCACCGATGAACTCATTTCCCTAATTATAAAAGGAATAGAAGAAGTTAAAGGAAACGATATAGAAATTTTAGATCTTCGGGAAATAGAAAACACGGTTTGCGATTATTTTGTCATTTGCAGCGGCACCTCAAACACACAGGTTAACGCCATCGTTAATTCCGTGAACAAAACCGTAAGCAAAGCCGTGCAGGAAAAGCCTTGGCACATAGAAGGCACCGATAATTCCGAGTGGATTCTGATGGATTATGTCAGTGTTGTGGCACATGTTTTTCAAAAACACATCCGCGAATTTTATGATCTGGAAGGTTTATGGGGCGACGCGAAAACTACCCTGATCGAAACAAAATATTAAATTAGCAGCAGAAAGAAATGGCCAAAGAGCAACCCAATAAAAAACCGGGAAACCAATTCCCAAAGAAAGGAAAGTCGGACAATAAAAAGCCTAAATTCAATTTTTATTGGATCTACGGAATATTAATTCTATTCTTTATCGGATTTCAATTTTTTGGCGGAAGCGGATTTTCCCAACCGGCAGAAACCAATCCGCAGGAATTCAAAACCTTTTTAAAAAATGGCGATATTGCTAAAATTGTCATCGTCAATAAATCGCAGGCAAAAGTTTTTCTGACCAAAGCAGCCAAGTCGAAAGAAGTCCACAAGAAATCACAGAAGGAAGAATTGTTCCCAAACACCGGTAGTCCGGATTATGTATTTCAATTTGGCGATCTACAAAATTTCGAGGACAGCATCAACAAAATAAACAAGGAAAACAACCTTAACACCATTGTTACTTATGAAACCCAGACAAATTTTTGGGGCGATATACTAAGCATGCTTCTTCCCATTATAATTTTGGTGGGAATTTGGATTTTCATTATGCGCCGAATGAGTGGCGGTGGCGGAGGCGGTCCTGGTGGACAAATTTTCAATATTGGAAAATCCAAAGCTAAACTTTTCGATCAAAAAACAGATATCAAAACCTCGTTCAAAGACGTGGCCGGATTGGAAGGAGCCAAAGAAGAAATACAAGAAATTGTCGATTTTCTGAAATTTCCAGAAAAATATACGGCCTTGGGCGGTAAAATCCCAAAAGGTGCTTTATTAGTAGGCCCTCCGGGAACAGGAAAAACCCTTTTGGCAAAAGCCGTGGCCGGCGAAGCGCACGTTCCCTTTTTCTCACTTTCTGGTTCCGATTTCGTGGAGATGTTTGTGGGCGTGGGAGCTTCCAGGGTTCGTGACCTTTTCAACAAAGCCAAAGAAAAATCGCCTGCCATTATTTTTATCGATGAAATTGATGCGATTGGACGTGCAAGGGGTAAAAATAATTTTTCTGGCGGAAACGACGAACGAGAAAATACTTTGAACCAACTATTAACCGAAATGGACGGTTTTGGGTCCAACACAAATGTAATCGTACTTGCTGCAACAAACCGTGCCGATGTTTTGGACAAAGCCTTGATGCGGGCGGGCCGTTTCGACAGACAAATTTATGTGGATCTACCCGACGTTCGCGAACGAAGGGAAATTTTTGAAGTGCATTTACGTCCATTGAAAAAGATTTCCGATGAATTGGACATTGAATTTCTGGCCAAACAAACACCTGGATTTTCGGGAGCCGATATTGCTAACGTTTGTAATGAAGCTGCACTGATAGCCGCAAGAAAAGGAAAAAAAGCTGTTGGTAAACAAGATTTCCTGGATGCTGTGGACCGGATAGTTGGCGGACTGGAAAAGAAAAATAAAATCATAACCAAAGAGGAGAAAAAAGCCATTGCCTTTCACGAAGCGGGCCATGCCACCGTAAGTTGGATGCTTGAACATGCTGCTCCGTTGGTAAAAGTGACCATTGTGCCGCGTGGACAATCTTTAGGTGCGGCTTGGTATTTACCGGAAGAACGTTTGATCGTACGCCCGGAACAGATGTTGGACGAAATGTGCGCCACCATGGGCGGCCGTGCTGCAGAAAAAGTGATTTTCAACAAAATTTCAACCGGAGCGTTGAGCGATTTAGAAAAAGTGACCAAACAAGCTAGGGCAATGGTCACCGTTTATGGATTGAACGAAAAAGTTGGAAACCTCACCTATTACGATTCTTCAGGGCAAAATGAATATAATTTCACAAAGCCTTATAGCGAAAAAACTTCCGAGTTAATCGATAAAGAAATTTCCAACATGATCGAGGAACAATATCAACGTGCCATCGATTTACTGGAACATCACAAAGACAAGCTAACCCAATTGGCAGAAATTCTTCTGGATAAAGAAGTTATTTTTAAAGATGACCTTCAGAAAATTTTTGGTGATCGCCCTTTCGCTCCTTTGGAAGAAGAACTTTTGGCGGAAGTGAAAGAAGATATCACGCGCAAGGAAGCGAAAGAAGCCGCAGAAGTAAAAGCAGCGAAAGAAACAAAAGAAGCATCTGATAGCAACGAAACCGGTTCAGAAACAACTTCCTGAAGAATGATCAACAATTGACCACTTATAAATAAAAAGAAAAGTTAGCCTATCATTCCAAATGATTTCTTTATATTCGTAATTTGAATGTTTTGAAAGATTCGGGGAGTATTCGGCATCCCAAAAAAGAATGTTCTTTTTAATCAGCTGAAATCCCTTAAAACTTTTCAACACAACACCATAAAACGGAATATGTCATCATAAACACCAATATGAGTCTATTTAAGAAGCTTTTAAAATCCACTTCTAAATTAGGCAAAGAAAGGGATACGAAAGAAGTGGTTGAAAGTAAGTTCATGCCGGAGCGGAAACCGCCCACCGACGAGTTTTTTATGGAAAATTTCAAAAAGAACGGCGGGAAATTTTTGTACTGCAGCGATCAGAAAGAAGTCTTTTTATCTTTTAAAAACATTATCGATGAAAATGAAGATTTTGGAAAAGAGATTTGTTGCTTTGACCAGAATTTGAAAACGATGTTCCAAGAATTCGATCTGGAATTTACACGGAATGGCACTACTCCTTTTTTCTTGTTACGCTGTGAATATTTAATCGCAAATACGGGAGGCCTTTTGATTTCATCTAATCAAATTGGGGAAAAAAAGTTATTTGAACTTCCTGATAGTTTTATTGTTTTGGCAAAAACCAGTCAATTAATCGATACGATAAATGAAGGAATGCGGGGCATCAACAAAAAGCAACAAAAAATCCCTACCAATATCACCACCATCAAAACTTTCAAAAACAACCAAGAAAGTGATTTTATGAGTTACGGAAATACTTCAAAAAACTTATATTTGCTCCTTTTGGAGGATTTATAGATTATGAAGGAAATTTACATTCGAGCGTTTTCAGGAGCATTATATGTGATCCTACTTCTGTGGGCGATTTTATTTTCAGAATTAAGTTTCTTGATTCTCTTTTTTGTTTTTGGAATAATTTGTCTGCAGGAACTTCAACGGTTATTGAACTTAAAAAGTTATCTTCCTTATATTATTCTGTTCCTATTTCTTCTTTTTTTTAGTTACCTAAAAATTTCCCAGAATGTGGTATTGGGATTGATGGCTCTTACATTCCTTGTGAATTTCCTATTAATGGCAGATTTACTTTCCAAAAAAGAAATTCCGTTTATTCAAAAAAACAAACCCTTCTTGGCCATTTTCTATATGATCGCCTCATTTTTATTTTTGACAATTATTCCCACCTATTCCGAAACTTACACCCCGAAAATTCTTATTGGAATCTTTATTTTAATATGGACAAATGACACTTTTGCCTACCTGATCGGAAAAAGTTTTGGCAAACACAAACTCTTTAAACGCATCTCTCCCAATAAAACGGTGGAAGGATTTCTTGGCGGAATCATCTTCAGTTTTTTGGTTGGCTATCTTATCTATATCTTTACGGAGGGATTAACGCTCATTATCTGGATGGGTTTGGCTCTGATCATTAGTATTTTCGGTACTTACGGTGATCTCGTTCAGTCCAGAATGAAGCGACAAGCTAGCGTAAAAGATAGCGGCAATCTGATGCCTGGACACGGCGGTTTGTTCGACCGCTTGGATAGCATCCTGTTCGCGAGCACATTTATTTATGGATTTTTATTGATGACCTACCATGTTTCATAAAGAAGGATATAAGATAATGCTTTGGCTTGCGGTGGTTTTACTGGGATGGAACTATGTCATTTTTTTTATTGCAGGCTCCACTTGGCTGAAACAAATTATCCTGATCGGTTCGTTGGTAGTGTTTTTTTTGGTTTTACAATTTTTCAGAAATCCCCGCCGCGCCACCTTGATCAACGACGGAACTATTGTAGCTCCTGTTGATGGGAAAGTGGTGGTGATCGAGGAAGTTTTTGAAAAAGAATATTTTAATGATGTTCGGCTACAGATCTCGATTTTCATGTCGCCGATCAATGTGCACGTCACGCGACATCCCGTCAATGGAAAAGTGATTTATAGCAAATACCATCCTGGAAAATTTTTGGTAGCTTGGCATCCGAAATCAAGCGACGAAAATGAACGAACCACGGTGGTGGTAAAAAATGAGGTGGCCGGGGAAATTATGTACCGTCAAATTGCCGGCGCTTTGGCCAAAAGAATTGTGAATTATGCCAAACTAGGGGAAGTCGTGATTCAAGGAAGCGATAGTGGATTTATAAAATTCGGTTCACGTGTAGATGTTTTTCTTCCAAAGGGAACGCCACTGGAAATTACATTAAATCAGAGGATAAAAGGTGGGTTGAGCGTTATTGCTAAAATATAATTTAACAACACAGTTTCAGCGATGGATTCTAAGAAATTGAACATGGAATTTAAAGAAGCCTATAAGCGGGCCAGCAAAACGACGTTGCGCTTTCCGCCTGATCTGATGTTACAATTCTATGCTTTTTATAAACATGCCACAGAAGAAGACAGTACGCATATCCATGTTCAAAATACGGATGGAATGGAACTGGTGAGTGCTTTTAAAATGAATTCCCTATTTCAAATTCGGAATATTCCACGGAAAGTAGCCAAACAGAAATACATCGATTTGGTGAACAAACATATTCCGAAATAATTCAGATCTTAAAATTTCAAAATCTGTTATCGAGTTGAAAATCTGTTCTTTATAAACCAATATTCAGTTCGGTTCAGTTCAGTTCAATCCTTCCAACCGTAAATTTATAGTTTCAATTTTTGCTTCCGCATCCGATTTTTTCTTGCGTTCAATTTCCACTACCTTTTCTGGGGCTCCCGCAAGAAAGCGTTCATTTGACAGCTTTTTCTCCACCGATTTTAGGAAACCTCGGTGGTATACTAACTCTTCATTCAGTTTCTCCCTTTCGACTTCAATATTAATTGCGCCGGCCATCGGGATAAAATATTCATTTGAATTCACTCGAAAGGAAAGTGCTCCTTCCACCTGATTTTCTATATATTCGATTTTTGAAATATTTCCCAGTTTGGAAATGATAGAATCGAATTTTTTAGTCCTATTTTCCTTATTCAAAACCAAAAGTTCGATAGAATCACGAAATGAAATATTCTTTTCTTTGCGTATGGTCCGGATTCCTGAAATTACTTCCGCAGCAATTTCAAAAGAAATAAGAAGTTCATTATCGAATTCCTTTTCCCTCGGCCATTTTGCAATAATTAAAGCTTCTTTGGGAGAACGTGGCGTTATATTCTGCCAAATTTCTTCCGTCAAAAACGGCATAAATGGATGAAGGATTTTTAGGTTTCCTTCCAGAATATGTACTACTTCAACGTATGTTTTCCGATCTATGGAAGCTTGATAAACAGGCTTTATCATTTCCAAAAGCCAAGAACAAAAATCGTCCCAAAGCAGTTTATAGGTTGCCATCAGTGCGTCGGAAATTCGGTATTTACTGTAATTGTCCTCTATTTCAAGCAATGTTTTTTGCAATTTGGCTTCAAACCATTCCAAGGCAATTCTGGAACTTTCAGGTTGCGGAAGCTCGTCATCGACCTCCCAACCATTTATCAAACGAAAGGCGTTCCATATTTTATTCCCAAAACCTTTTCCTTGCTGACAAAGGCTTTCATCGAACATCAAATCATTCCCTGCGGCACTGCTCAACAGTAATCCGACACGTACCCCATCGGCGCTATAATCATTAATTAATTTTAAAGCATCGGGGGAATTCCCGAGGGATTTCGACATTTTTCGGCCTTCTTTGTCACGTACCAATCCGGTGAGATATACATTGTTGAAGGGTTTTTTACCCGTATATTCAAATCCGGCGATGATCATCCGTGCTACCCAAAAAAACAAAATATCTGGTCCCGTGACCAAATCGTTGGTGGGATAATAATAGTTGAATTCAGCATTTTCAGGATTTCTAATTCCGTCGAAAACGCTCATTGGCCATAACCAAGAAGAAAACCACGTGTCCAAAACATCTGCATCTTGTCTTAAATCGAAAAGTTTCAAATTTGCTTTTCCAGATTTCTCCCTGGCGATTTCCAACGCTTTTTCAATATTTTCCGCCACTGCAAAATCTTCCTTTCCATCACCATAATAGTAAGCTGGAATTCGCTGTCCCCACCACAGCTGTCTAGAAATATTCCAATCTCGGATGTTGTTCATCCAATGTGCATACGTATTTTTGAATTTCTTTGGGTACAACTTAATTTCCTTGGTTTCCAAAACCGCTTCAATGGCAGGTTTGGCCAATTCCTTCATGGACAAAAACCATTGATCGGACAAGCGTGGCTCAATGACAGCTTTCGTCCTTTCCGATGTACCGACTTTGTTCAAGTGGGTTTCGGTTTTCAACAAAAACCCATTCTCTTTTAATTCTTCCGCAAATTCCTTCCGAACCACAAAACGGTCTTTTCCTTGATAATGCAATCCAAAACTGTTCAAAGAGGCATCTTCATTAAAAATATCAATAACCTGCAAATCATGTTTATCCCCGAGATTTTTATCGTTCACATCGTGGGCAGGAGTAACCTTTAAGCAACCCGTGCCAAATTCCATATCGACATATTCATCTTCGATAATCGGAACAATTCTGTTGACAATTGGTACAACTGCGTTTTTTCCTTTCAAATGTTCAAAACGTAAATCGTTCGGATTGATGCAGATGGCCGTATCACCAAAAATGGTTTCCGGACGAGTTGTAGCGACAGTCAGTGTTTCTTCTGAATTTTGGATGGCATATTTTACAAAATACAATTTTCCATGTTGTTCTTCGTGAATGACCTCCTCGTCGGAAAGCGTAGTTTTTGCAACCGGATCCCAATGAACCATGCGATGGCCACGATAGATCAATCCTTTGTTATATAAATCTACAAATGACAGAATGACCGATTCATACATTTGTTCTTCCATGGTAAATTTTGTGCGTTCCCAATCGCAGGAAGCTCCAAGTCGTTTGAGCTGCTTCAAAATTTGGCCACCATAATCGTTCGTCCATTGCCATGCATGCGCCAAAAACTCCTCACGGGACAAAGTGTTTTTTTCAATTCCTTCGGCTTTCAATTTGGCCACCACTTTGGCTTCTGTTGCAATGGAAGCATGATCGGTTCCAGGGACCCAACAAGCATTTAAACCTTTCAATCGCGCGCGCCTGATTAAAACATCCTGAATAGTGTTGTTCAGCATATGGCCCATATGTAAAATGCCGGTAACGTTTGGCGGAGGAATTACGATGGTGTAGGGCTGCCGATCATCGATCTCTGAATGAAAATATCCGTGGTCCTGCCAATACTTATACCATTTATTTTCAGATTGTTGCGCATTATATTGGGAAGCAATTGACATACTTTGGTCTGATTTTTGAAATAAGAAAACAAAAGTACTATATTCTATATTATTTTGAAGGCTTATTTGATTTGTTCCCAATAATTTTGAAAGGAGCATTTTAAAAACTATATTTACGAACCAAAAAACGTTAATCATGAAAAAAATAGCAGCATTTCTCATTTTTCTTTGCATAGGATTTGCGGTCAATGCCCAAGCCAAAATGGAACTTAAATCGGATATGATCGATTATGGACAAATTCCATATGGAGGTGACGGCACACGAACTTTTATTTTTACCAACACTGGAAATGAACCTTTGGTCATTTCGCAGGTCAAATCTTCTTGTGGATGCACCGTTCCCACGAAACCCAAGGAACCAATTGCTCCAGGAGAAACTGGAAAAATTGATGTAAAATACGATACATCACGTCAAGGTCCTTTTCGGAAAATCATTACGGTTTATTCTAATTCCGTGGAAAATTCGACCCAACCTTTGCGTATAAAAGGTGAGGTTTTACCGAAAGAAAAATAATAGTAATTATCTCCCCCAAAAAAAACCCTCATGTAAGATTGAGGGGTTTTTACATGAATTTACGCAAACGGAATTTTTTGGTCATTTTCGCACCATTTCTTTCAATTTCCAATTTAATCCTTTTACCCTCTTGAGACCTAAAAAGTTGGGACAAATCGATGAGTGTATAATCACTTGCAGGTTTACCATTGATGACCAATAAAATATCGCCTTTTTTCAAACCAACTTCGGCGGCTGGCGATCCCGGCCGAACCGATTCAATTTCCATTTTAGGGACAATCGTCAAAATTACCTTGTAAGGCGTTCTTGCGAAATTGTTCTCCGCATCAAATGAAATTTTAGGGTTCACTTCTCGCAGGAAAATATATCTGTAATCTTCCACAACTTGCATGCCGTCGTAGCGAAGAACCAATCCGCTCATATCATAATAAAAAGGATCGTTGAAAAAGCTGTTTGGTCGTAACAATAATCGGCTTTTCGGATAGTCAATCACAAGATCGAAACGCCTTAAAATTTCAGCACCAATCAATCCATCTTTCAGAGTAAATTCCTTAAAATCGCCCACCGCCAAACTGTCTGGGAAAGCCGCCGTAATATTTTTAAAAGTGAATTTACCGATGGAAAATGAAGGGATTTTACCTCGTCGTCCATAAATATGGCCACTTAATCCAGCTCCCAGAAAATCCACGAAATTCTTTTGTGGCACGGATATACTGTCATTTGGAAAAAACCAAAGTGCATCGCTCGCGCCGGTATCAATCAACAGAGTGGTGTTCAGTAAATTATGCCCGAACATCGCTTGGGTTTCTAAATAAGGTTTTGCGTTGAAAAATTGCAAGGGCAAACTTTCCCATTTCTTGGGATTCCGATCATATTCCGAAGGTTCATGAAATTTTATAAATTCACGTTCATAATTCACCTCCACAACAAAATCCTTAAAAAAATCGTGGCCAATAATTCCGTGAACCGGAATTCCTAATTGTAGCGAAATATTATTGTTCTGATCGAACACGAGATAAACGGACAGATTGTTGTTCACTGCCTTCCCGATCTGAACATGGTTGTTAGCTGATCTATATGCCGTCATTATCTGACCTTGACCCAAACCTCTAAGTTGAACAGGTACTACATCAAATAATTCCAAGGAATCCCGATTCTCCAAACTGAACAAAATGGTTTTCTCAACACCCGTATCGAGCAAAAACGAAAGTTCCACGCCGTTAATCTCCACCGGAACAATCATTAGGCCTTTCACAAGTTGAAAATGAACCTTGTCCTTGGTGTCTTTTGATTCTTCAAATGAAAATTTTGATTGTGAGTAAAGGGATACGGTTGCAAAAAACAGCAAAAATACCATATAAAAACCGTCTAATTTTCTAAGTGCATCCATTTCAGGACGGAAAATACAACAAAAGAAATTACGGAGACAATACTTTCCCTTACGGGATTCTATTCTAAATGTTGATTCACTTATGAAATTAAAAAAGCCCAATAAAGGGGCTTTTACATAATGTTCAGAAAAAAAGTTAATCTCTTTTATCCCTATTTTCACGCGGTTTTCTTTCACCACGTTCTTCCCTTGGCTTGTTTTCACGCGGCGGACGTTCCATCAACGCTTTTCTGGAAACTTTCTCTTTTCGTGTCCGCGGATCGATGCCCATATATTTCACATCAAACACATCGCCCATGTTCACCACATCGGTAACGTTCTCGGTACGATCCCAAGCAAGTTCGGAAATATGCAATAATACTTCGTTTCCGGGCGTGTCCAAATATTCCACAACCGCACCAAAATCAAGGATTTTAATAACCTTCACCTTATATGTTTCATCTCTTACTGGTTTAAAAGTGATCGCATCTATTTTTCGCAATACTGCATCGATGCCTTCCTGATCTGTTCCGAGAATTTCTACGATTCCTTGTTCATCCACTTCGTTAATTACGATGGTAGTTCCGGTCGCTTTTTGAAGTTCTTGAATAACTTTTCCACCAGGCCCGATCAATCCACCGATAAATTCGCCAGGAATTGTTCGGGTGATAATTTTCGGAGCGTATGTTTTCACATTTTCATTTGGAGCAGAAATGGTTTCTTCAAGAATAGAAAGAATATGTAAACGTCCTTCCCTAGCCTGTTTCAATGCTTTCACCAAGATTTCATAAGAAAGTCCTTTTACTTTGATATCCATTTGGCAAGCGGTAATCCCATCTGCGGTTCCCGTGATTTTAAAATCCATATCACCCAAATGGTCTTCATCACCTAAAATATCAGAAAGAACGGCAAATTCACTTCCTTTGGAAATTAATCCCATTGCAATTCCAGAAACTGGTTTTTTCAATTGGATCCCGGCATCCATCAACGCCATCGTTCCAGCGCAAACCGTAGCCATGGAAGAAGAACCATTAGATTCTAAAACTTCGGAAACTACACGAATTGTATATGGACATTCATCCGGAATCATTCCTTTTAGTGCGCGTTGTGCCAAATTTCCGTGTCCAACTTCACGTCGAGAAGTTCCTCTGATCGGATAAGCTTCCCCTGTACTGAAAGGAGGGAAGTTATAATGTAAATAAAAAGTTTCCTCACCTTGATGTGTGGGCAAATCAATTTTGTTCGCTTCCCTGGAAGTTCCCAAAGTGACCGTAGCCAGAGCTTGGGTTTCACCTCGTGTAAAAATCGCCGAACCATGTGTGGATGGCAAATAATCGACTTCGCACCAAATTGGTCTGATTTCGTCTGTTTTCCGACCGTCCAAACGAATGCCTTCTTTCAAGGTCAAATCGCGGATGGCCTCTTTTTGCGCATCTTTGTAATAACGGGAAACCAAATCGCCATTTTCTTCCAATTCTTCTTCGGAAAACATGGCTTTCACCTCATCCTTTACGACACCAAAAGCCTCTGTTCGTTCCTGTTTTGAACTTCCAGCTTGTGCAATATCATAAATCTTTTGATAGGTCGCGTCGAATACTTTCTTCTGCAAGTCTTCGTTATTGCGTTCCTTTTCATATTCACGATTCTCTTTTCTTCCGACCGCGTTCACCAACTTTTCTTGTGTGGCGCATTGGATTTTGATGGCTTCGTGTGCAAATTTGATTGCTTCGGCCATTTCTTCTTCTGAACATTCGTCCATTTCGCCTTCAACCATGGAAACGCTATCAGCGGAAGCACCAACCATAAGGTCCATATCCGCGTCTTTCAACTGCGTTCTGCTCGGGTTGATCACGAATTCCCCGTTAATTCGAGCCACGCGGACTTCTGAAATGGGGCATTCAAAAGGAATATCGGACAATTGAATGGCTGCTGAAGCTGCCAATCCGGCCAATGCATCGGGCATGACTTCTTCATCGTGTGACATCAATTGGATCATCACTTGTGTTTCGTACTTATAATCCGAAGGAAATAACGGTCGAAGTACACGATCAACCATGCGCATAATGAGGATTTCCTCGTTACTCGGACGTGCTTCCCGTTTGAAAAACCCTCCAGGATAACGCCCGGCAGCTGCGAATTTTTCGCGATAGTCCAAGGTCAATGGAAAAAAATCCATGGTGGTTGGTTTGTAGGAAGAAACAACGGTACAAAGCAACATCGCTTTTCCCATTTGAACCACTACGGAACCGTGAGCTTGTTTCGCCAATTTTCCGGTTTCGATAGAGATTTCCCTACCGTCCCCTAAATCGATTACTTCTTTAAATACTTGTGGAATCATAAATTTTTTAATTCTTAAAATTAAACAATGGTCTGCGCCTTTCTTGGGCGGTCAAGGTTGCGTTGTTGTTGTGTGTTGTGACCAATGAAAAACTTCCTTTTCCCCGAAATTAATTGAAAAAAAGGTGACAATTTTCACGAAAAATGTATTTCAATTTTTCTATTTTATAAAAAAAGGGGCAAAAAGCCCCTCTGAAAATTATTTTCGCAAACCAAGTTCTTTGACGATGGCACGATATCGCAAGACATCTTTCTTCATCAAATAATCAAGGAGGCTTCTCCTTTTCCCTACCAATTGTACCAACGAACGTTCAGAATTGAAATCTTTTTTGTTCGTTTTCAAATGTGCCGAAATGTGAGCTATGCGTTGTGTGAACAAAGCAATTTGGCCTTCGGAGGAACCAGTGTCATTTTTGTCCTTTCCGTGTTTGGCGAAAAGTTCATGTTTTTCTTCTTGTGTTAAATACATTCCAATATTATTTCAATGATTATTATGTATCGATAGATTTTCTATCAGGCGGCAAAGATAGTATTATTTTTTATAAAGCGTAAAAAAAGTTAATTAGGAAAAGCGTGATTTATTATAATTTATTTTGGTTCAACTAAGACAACTTCGGGTTTTTCAACCACATTATTCGTTGTCGCTGGAACGATGATTTCCTGTTTTATATCTGCGGTATCTTCGGCTTCTACATCCGAATGTCCGCCCAAAATCGGCGCGATCACCAAGGCCACCAAGCATGTCAATTTAATAAGAATATTCATGGATGGTCCCGAAGTATCTTTAAACGGATCGCCAACTGTGTCGCCGGTAACCGCCGCTTTATGTGCCTCACTTCCTTTATAGGTCATTTCTCCATCAATTTCTACTCCCGCTTCAAAAGATTTTTTCGCATTGTCCCAAGCGCCACCGGCATTGTTTTGAAATATTGCCCACATTACCCCGGAAACACATACTCCAGCCATATATCCACCGAGAGGTTCCGCGCCAAAGAGCAATCCTATAATTACAGGGAAAATAATGGTCATCAGTCCAGGTAGAATCATTTCGCGCAAAGCTGCTTTGGTTGAAATATCAACGCATTTTGCATATTCTGGTGTTCCTGTTCCTTCCATAATACCAGGAATTTCCTTGAATTGTCGGCGTACTTCTTGTACCATTTCCATCGCTGCTTTTCCTACGGATTTCATTGCCAAGGCAGAAAAAACCACCGGAATCATTCCACCAACGAAAAGCATGGCGAGGACATCAGCCTTAAAAATATTGATGCCATCAATTCCCGTGAAAGTTACATAAGCTGCAAAAAGCGCCAAGGCTGTCAATGCTGCGGAAGCGATCGCAAATCCTTTTCCGACCGCTGCAGTAGTATTTCCCACGGAATCGAGAATATCGGTACGTTCGCGCACCTCCTTCGGCAATTCGCTCATTTCGGCGACACCACCGGCATTATCGGCAATAGGTCCAAACGCATCAATTGCCAATTGCATGGCCGTGGTCGCCATCATAGCCGATGCAGCCAAAGCAACACCATAAAACCCGGCCAATTCGTAGGAACCATAAATCGCCGCGGCAAACAACAAAACGGACAGAAAGGTAGATTTCATTCCCACCGCCAAACCAGCGATAATATTTGTGGCCGCACCGGTTGAACTGTTTCGCACGATATCCATAACCGGTTTTTTTCCCAAACTGGTGTAATAAGCGGTTACCACAGAAATTAATGCTCCTACGGCCAATCCGATCAAAGTTGCATAAAATACGTTAATGGAAGCAATTTCCTTCACCCCTTCCCCGAAGAAACTCATGTGCAAGGTTTCCGGTAAAATCCAATCGATCAAAAAATATCCCGCAATGGCTGTCAAAACGATGGCTACCCAGTTTCCAAAATCCAAAGCAGCTTGCACTTTACTTTCGCGCGCATCGTTATTCGGTATTTTCACCAATAAAGTCCCTATGATCGAAGCCAAAATTCCAGTTCCAGCAATGACAATTGGAAGAAGGATCGGGCCCATATTATTAAATTTATCTATAAAAGGAGCGGCGACCGACATATCTCGTATCACGTAGTTCCCCAAAACCATGGCTGCCAAAACGGTCGCAACGTAACTACCAAAAAGGTCAGCACCCATGCCAGCAACATCGCCCACATTATCCCCCACATTATCAGCAATGGTCGCCGGATTTCGTGGATCGTCTTCTGGAATTCCAGCCTCTACTTTTCCTACCAAATCTGCACCAACATCTGCTGCCTTTGTATAAATTCCGCCACCTACACGTGCAAAAAGCGCAATGGATTCCGCTCCTAAAGAAAAACCTGCCAAGGCCTCCAAAGCGACGGTCATGTTTTCATAAAAAGAACCTTCCCCTCCGACAAATTGGTTCACGAAGAAAAAGAACAATAAGCTAAGTCCCAGAACAGCGAGGCCAGCAACGCCAAGTCCCATTACCGTTCCACCGCCGAAAGAAACTTTCAGTGCTTGTGGCAAGCTGGTTTTAGCCGCCTCCGCAGTTCGTGAATTTGCCTCAGTGGCAATACGCATGCCAATATTTCCAGCCAAAGCCGAAAAAAAACCGCCCATAATAAAAGCAGGAACGATCATCCAACTCGTTGAATCCACAATCAGGGAAATGGAAAATAGTGCAATGGAAGCCAAGATCACAAAAACCACCAACAAGCGGTATTCTGCATGCAAAAATGCCAATGCACCTTCTTTGATACTCTTTGAAATAAATTGCATCCGGGCATCGCCTGCCGGTTGATTTTTCACCCACTTCGCCTTAATGGCCATAAAAATGAGCCCTATAATAGCAAAGATAATAGGTAGCCAGATAATGTTCGATTCCATAAATGATTGATATAATGGTTAGGCACTAATTTTAAAGTTGCAAAAATAGGAAAATCATACAGAACTAAAAAACAATAATTTTTTAAGAAAAAAAAGGGAGGCTCGTTCAAGATGAAGACCTTCGAGAAAGAAAATAGGTTTGACATTCAATCATCCTTTTGACCGTTTTCCAGAGCCGTTTTGTTCTTTTTAAAAGGGCGAATGATCAAGCGTGCTGCTTTGTCAAAATTAATATAATTATATGTCCAGTTAAAAAAGGTAATTATCCTATTACGGAAACCAACCAAAAACCACAAGTGGATGAACATCCAAATAAACCACGCAAAAAAGCCGCCAAAATGAAATTTCCTGATATCCACCACCGCTTTGTTTCTTCCAACTGTTGCCATGGTGCCTTTATCGAAATAAGAGAAAGGTTGCATTTCTTTTCCCCTCCATATATTTTTAAAGTTTTTAGCCAAACGCTTTGCTTGTTGAATGGCTGGTTGGGCTACCATTGGAAATCCTTTTGGATATTCATCGGTTTTCATCATGGCGATATCACCCAGCGCAAAAATATCCTCAAATCCCTTTACTTGGTTGAATTCATTTACCTTATATCGATTGGTTTTTTCTTTCATTGAAGATTCCAAACCAGGAATCCCGGCACCTGTGACTCCCGCACTCCATATAAAAGTATCGGTAATAAAATCTTGTCCTTCACTGGTTTTTACGGTAATACCGTCATAATCCTGCACCATTACATTTAGGTGTATTTCAACGCCCAAATTTCTTAAAAAATGTGCTGCTTTTTTGGAAGCATGTTCGCTCATAGGGGGCAAAACCCTGTTGTTTCCCTCCAATAAATGAATCTGGATTTCGTTCGGATCAATATCAGGATAATCTTTGGCCACAATATGGTTTCTTACTTCTGCCAAGGCGCCGCTCAATTCGACGCCCGTAGGTCCGGCACCAGCGATCACAAAATTCAACAAGGCCCGTCGTTTCACTACATCTTCGGTAATTGTGGCTTGTTCGAGGTTCTCTAAAATTAAACTTCGAATGTTCAATGCTTGTGGCACTGTTTTCATCCACATTGCATACTTTTCAATATTCACATTTCCAAAAAAATTAGTTTTGGAACCGGTAGCAATCACCAAATAATCATAGGTGATATCGCCAATATCCGCACGAACCGTTTTTGTTTTAGGATCGATGGAAGTAACTTCACCCAACCTAAAAAAGGCATTTTTACTCTTTTTTAAAATTTTACGTAAAGGATAAGCGATAGAGTCCGGCTCCAGACTGGCCGTGGAAACTTGGTACAATAAAGGTTGGAAAGTATGGTAATTCCTCTTGTCCAACATTACCAATTGAATATTTTCTTTGATAATCCTTTTTGCCAAGGTAATGCCGGCAAAACCCCCTCCAATAATGACCACACGTGGCTCTTTGGAATTTGGAACGTTCATAGCTTTAAATTTTGCTGCAAAGATATTCCTTAAAAAACTATTTCCCGGAACAACTTCATAAATTATCTTTTCTTTGTAACATTCTAGAAGAAAAATCAACTTATACGCAATCCATTCTATTTTGAAGAAAGAGCTTGAACATACTTTTGTCGAACTTCTTGAGAAAAACCAGAACATCGTGCACAAGGTTTGCCGAATCTATACGAATGATCAGGATTCGCACAACGACCTGTTTCAGGAAATAACGATTCAATTGTGGAAAGCTTATCCGAAATTCCGAGGCGATTCAAAATTCAGCACTTGGATGTACAGGGTGGCTTTGAACACGGCAATCACCATTTATCGAAAAGCGAAAAGGGCTCCGAAAACGCAAGATTTTGACAGTGTGCTTTTTAAAATCAGTTCCACGGGATATGACGATACTGAGGAGCAGCAACTGAAACTCATGTACGCCGCCGTAAAGGAATTGAACGATATTGATAAGGCTTTGGTGTTCCTTTATTTGGAAGACAAAGATTATCGGGAAATTTCGGAAACATTGGGGATTAGTGAAGTGAATGCCCGGGTAAAAATGAACCGGATAAAAAAGAAATTACGAACAATTTTAAATCCGTAGAAAAATGGATGAACTGGAAATACTGAAAAAAGACTGGAAGAGACGTGAAAATGATCTTCCGCATTTAAAAGCTTCGGAAATTTACCCGATGTTGCTGAAAAAGTCTTCTTCCATCGTGAAATGGATATTCATAATCAGCCTGATTGAACTGTCCATTTCCACTTTTTTGAATATCTATTTGACAGATGATCAATTTTGGCTTCAAGTGGAAACCATTCATTTGAAAACCATTACCGTGGGCATTTATATCATCAATTACCTCATCACCTTTGTGTTTATTTATTGCTTTTACAAAAATTATCGCCGGATTTCGACCACAGACAGCGCTTCCATGTTGATGGAAAACATCTTAAAAACCCGAAAAATCGTAAAATACTATATTATATACGTGCTGATTTCCACAGGAATAACCACCATGTTATTTTTCATTTTTTCCATTCTTTACCCGCCCGTAGGGGAAAATTCAGTGGAAGGCATAAATTGGTTTTGGTTATTGCTGATCGGTATTGCGGTGACTTCCATATTGTTAGGCCTAATATGGATAATTTATTCTTTGCTCTATGGAATCTTATTGCGCAAGTTGAAGCGGAACTACAAAGAATTAAAACGATTGGAGAATTAGGGGAAATCCGGGAAAAGTTTGTGCAAAAAAACGACATTTTTAAAAATCAGAATTCCCGTTGTTTGTTCAACTCCTCCTCCGCTTTTAATTCTTCTTTGGAAATAACTTTGAGGAAAGATGGATGTTGCTCTATGGCATATTCCAATTTTTCGATGATGCTGTCAAAGGATTCGTTTTCATAATCGATATCCAAGGGTTTTTTGATCACCATGGATTGCAAAATCCCTTTCTTCTTAATTCGAAGGCCTTTTTTGTCGAAAGAACGACGAAAACCATCGATTACCACTGGAACAACAACAGGTTTATATTTCCTTATAATATGTGAAGTCCCTTTTCGCAAAGGTTTCCACGGTTTCGTGGTACCTTGAGGGAAAGTAATGACCCAGCCGTCGTTCAGCGCTTTTCCTATATTGCTGATGTCGCTCATTTTCACCTGCCGGTTAACATCTTTTCCTTTTTCGCGCCAAGTTCTCTCAACGCTCACTGAGCCGCCATAAGCAAAAAGCCGGGCAATTAACCCCGATTGCATGGTTTCTTTTGCCGCGATATAATAAATGTTCAGTTTTGGTTGCCATAAATAACCAACATTTTTGATAGAATCTGTTCGGCCGCTCAAACTTGCATTAAATACATGAAACATCGCCACCACATCGGCAAAATAAGTCTGATGGTTGGAAACGAACAAAACATTTCTTTCCGGAAGATCTTTTATTATTTCTGAACCTTCAATTTTTAATTCGTTGAAACCACGATAACGCCGATGAGTCAAGACGCCAAGAATGCGGATCAACCATTTTTTTAGGAACAAAATATGTCCAAAAGGATTTCTTTTGAATAACGCCATGGAAAATTTAAAATTAGCACAAAAGTGTGCAAAGGTACAAAATAGACCTTTTATAACGCCAATTTCAACAAAGCTTTAACCTCGTTTAAAATCATTCCGGTGGCTCCCCAAACGATATGTCCGTCAAATTGAAAGGCCGGAACGCTAATATCCACAGCATACGAAGTGGTCATTTTTGTTTCTATCTGAAAACTTTCGTTCATAAAATCTTCTAAATCCACTTCCAAAATGGCTTCTACTTCGTTTTCTTGCGGAATAAAATTTGGGGTTTCTTTCAGCGTTCCCAGAAAAGGATGAACAAGAAAATTGGATGGCGGGATATATATTTCTGTCAATTCGCGCCAGATTTTAATTTTTTTGGGCTCCGCTCCCACTTCTTCCCAAGTTTCGCGCAAAGCGGTAGCTTTTAAATCATTATCTTGAATTTCCATTTTTCCTCCAGGCAAAGCAATTTGACCGGAATGAACGCCTTCATAAGTTTTCCTGAGAATTAGCACCAGCATTGTTTTCCCTTCGGAGTTTGGATAGAAAAGCACCAAAACCCCAGCTTTGAAAGGTTTTTTACCTCTACTTTTCCAATTTCTTATATCTTTGATCCGTTCAAGGGGCGCCATTTCTTCATGAAATTTTATCCCCGGAAGTTCTATTTTTTCTATTTTTGAAATCGATTTTTTAAATTCCGAAAATGTCATTTTTCAAGTTTCTATTTGTATTTGTTTTAGTTGGCATTTTTTCCGCTTGCCAAGATAGCAAAACCCAAAAAAATATTCCAGAAAAAGAAATTGCTCCCGTTCCGAAGAAAGTTGCCGCCGAGAAAGTGGTTATCCCCGGGGAAGCTGAGCGAAATTTTAACTTCTCGAAAATAGAAACTATTTCCCAAAAAGATTTGAAACCCTTTCTGTTTGAATATGGAAAGGAAAACCCTGAAACCAAAATACGAATCAAAACTGATTTCGGGGATATTGTGGTTGAATTATTTACCGACACGCCTTTGCACCGCGCCAATTTTATTCATTTGGTGAAGTTGGGATATTTCAACAGTACTTTTTTTCACCGCGTAGATGAGGGTTTTGTGATTCAGGGTGGAAATAGCGATAAAGCATTTACACAAAAAATAAGGGCAAAAGTTGGAAAATTCTTAATTCCCAGCGAAGCAAGTTCGGCTCATACTCATATTCGGGGGGCATTTTCCATGGCAAAATATCTCAAACAAAACGTGAGTGACGCTTCTTCCCCTTTCGAATTCTTTATTGTTCAAAGCAAAAACGGCGCACATCATTTGGATGGGGAACATACGGTTTTTGGAAAAGTTATTCAAGGAATGGATGTTGTGGACGCAATAAACAAAGTGCCGACAGATGAGCGGGAATGGCCTTTGAAAAATGTTTATATGGAAATCGAGGTTATTGAATAGAATCTTCATTCTGTTTGTACAATGAAGGAAGCGTCAGTTTAAAAATAACCGCTAAACCTCTGACAACTATTACGATCAGTCCTGCAATAATGAACGTCCAATTTTCGGAAAAGTTCAGTTTTATCAACAAAAAATAACTAAATCCACCCAAGATGCAAGCCGTAGCGTAAATTTCTTTCCTGAAAATTACCGGAATTTCATTGCAAAGTATATCACGGATTACCCCGCCAAAACATGCGCTTATGGTTCCAACCGCTACGCAAATCACCACTGGTAAGCCAGCAGCTATTCCCTTTTCGACGCCCACGACCGTATATAACCCGATTCCGATGGTATCGAACATAAAAAAAGAAGTTCGCAGGTAATTCAACTTATTCCTGAAAATTATGGCAAAAGCCGTGGTGGCAAAAACCACATAAACATAGGTCAGATCGCGCATCCAAGCAACGGGAAACCCAATTAGCACATCGCGCAACGTTCCACCGCCGACAGAAGTAACAAAGCCGATAATCAGAACCCCAAATACATCCAAACGCTTTTTCATGGCGGTCAAAACCCCCGAAATTGAGAATGCAACAACGCCCAGAATATCAATAAGCCACAAAAATTCCATTAGTTTTGGGTATAAAATTTATAATCGAGCAGCACGGTTTCCAAAAATTTCATTGGATTTTCCTTGGGAACGACTTCCATCACCTTGGCTACTTTTTCGGATAATGAAAGAATTATTCTGTGGTTTCCTTTGGCTTTTGCTTCAATGAACATTTCCTTTATAGTTTGAATTTCCCGATCGGAAAAAACCTGTACTTGTGGATAATGAGGTTGGTGATTATCCGGGATTTCGGCGATCAACATTTGGCGAAAAGCAACTTGCCCGCGTTCGGAAATCACCGTTGTGCCGGCAGCAATATCGCCCAAACGTTGGCCTTTTCCATTCAATAAAATAACAACCACTGCCACAGAACCACTTGTAAATTTAATATCCACAAACCGCAGTAGCCATCGAACAGCATAATTCGAAAATGCCGGTGCGGAACCGTCCAACATCACCACGCGGACTTTCATGGCTGCTTTTCCCAACGACCGGCCATTCCAAAAGGTTTCAAAAAATAAATGATACACAAAAAAAGGAAGTCCCAAAACCAAGTAATAAACCCACATTTCACCACTGTCTAGGCCGAGTCCGTTCAGTCCCAACGACATCAAAATTGCGTAAAGGATAATCACCAAACCATCGATCAAAAATGCTATGATCCGATCCCAAAGACTGGCCACATGCTGTTCTAATTTTACATTTTGAGCAGATTCTATTTGAAAATTATCCATTTAATTCGTTTCTTTGAAAATCTAATAAACCAGAAATGCGGGAGGCGGCTTTTGTGAAGCAAAATAAGGACAAATGGTTAAGATTTGAAAATCTTTTGCAACAGAATGTGAAAGTTTCGCCAGATGAACTTTCCGAATTGTATCTCGAAGTAACGGATCATCTCGGATATGCGCGCACTTTTTACCCAAATAGTACGGCCTCGAAGTACTTGAACGAACTTTCGGCAAAAGCCCATCAGAAAATTTATAAAACAAAAAAAGAATCACGCGGAAAGATCGTCGTTTTCTTTTTATCGGAATTTCCGTTATTCTTTTACCAATATCAGCGCCAATTGCTTATTTCCTTTTTCGTTTTTGCGCTGTTTTCTGCTATCGGGGCATTTTCTGCGGCGAGTGACGGAACATTTGTTCGTGCCGTAATGGGCGATGCCTATGTGAATATGACCATGGAAAACATTGCGGACCAAGATCCGATGGCGGTTTATAAAGAAATGTCCGAAATGAACATGTTTTTGGGAATTACCGTAAATAACATTAGGGTTGCGCTTTTCACCTTTGTACTCGGTATTTTTGCAGGGATTGGATCACTTTATATGTTGATGCAAAATGCCGTGATGCTGGGCTCGTTCCAATATTTCTTTTATGAACAAGGACTTTTATGGGAATCGGCCCGCACTATTTGGATTCACGGAACCATAGAAATCTCGGTCATTATTGTCGCAGGCTGTGCCGGTTTGGTCATGGGAAATGGAATTTTATTTCCCAAAACATTCACACGACTTCAATCTTTTATTCGAGGTACAAAAGCTGGCCTGAAAATCGTGATAAGTACTGTTCCTTTTTTTATTATTGCCGGATTCATGGAAGGTTTTGTCACCCGAAAAACGAACATGCCCGATTGGCTGGCCGTTCTGATCATCGGAATTTCCCTTTCCCTCATCATTTTTTATTACGTTCTTTATCCAATCTACCTTCATAAAAAACAAACGAATGGAAAATCAATACATTAACTTTAAAAAGCAACGCGAAATAGGTGAAATTATCAGTGATACTTTCAAATTTCTACGGGAAAATTACAAGTTGCTTTTCACCCTAATTTTCAAAATTACTGGTCCCGCATTTCTAATTCTGTTACTTTCTGCCGGTTATTATTTATTTGTTTCCATCGGAATTTTCGAAGAAATCGGTGATACGCCCAATTTGCTCTTTTCGGGTGCACTATTGACACCACAAATCTTTTTGGCACTTTTTATTATGCTCATCTCGTTGATAATTTATTCCAGCCTTTTATACGGAACCGTTCTACATTTCATAAAATCCTATATAGAAAATAAAGGGGTTATCGATGAAACAGAAGTAAAATTTGGCGTGAAAAATTCTGTTTGGGAGCTAATCGGAACCAGCGTCATAACGGGAATTATGGTTTTTTTCGGACTTATGTTATGCATTTTTCCGGGCATTTATTTGATGGTGCCGTTATCTCTAACATTTTCAATTTTGATTTTCGATAAACTGGGAATTACCGAATCGATTTCCCACTGTTTCACGTTGATAAAAGGAAATTGGTGGGTCACATTTGCCTCGCTTTTTGTGATGTGGCTGCTAACTTATGTGATCGGTATTATTTTTAGTCTACCCGCCATTTTCTATAGTCTTATAAAAGGATTTACAATGGCTAAAGAAGGAAGTATGGCAAATCCTTCGCAATTTTTCGATTGGGTTTACCTCGTCCTGAATTTAATTTCTTCCGTCGCGCAATATTTATTGTACACGATCATGGTAATCGCCACGGCTTTCATTTATTTCAGTTTGAACGAACAAAAAAATTTCACCGGAACCATGGAAAATATCGACAATTTAGGAAAAAGGGAATGATTTATAAACGGCTGCTTTTTTGCATTATTTTTCTTTTTCTAGGCGGTTTTGGTCCGGGCTTTTCCCAAACCGGGAATTCCCCGCTGGAAGAAAATTTAACACAGGAGCGGCAAATTGTTCATCCACTTCAATTCGACAAAGAGCAAATTGAACAATATAAAAATGATCAAGATTTTAATTATGTAGAAAAAATTCCAACTGAAAACTGGTGGACTCTGTTCAAAGATTGGATCGCCTATATTTGGAACCAGTTTTGGACTTGGCTTTTGGGAAGTTACGCTGCCAAAGGAATTATCGCTTTATTTCTCAAAATTATTCCATACCTTATCATTGTGGCCATTATTGGATTTGTGGTCTGGTTGTTCATCAAATTGAATCCCGCAGCGGCAGCTTTGAACGAAAAAAAATCTTCTATGGTCCATCTTTCCGAAGAGGAAAAAATTTTGAAAATGGAAGATATTCCTGCCTTGATCCAAAAAGCAGTCGAGCAGAAAAATTTTCGTTCCGCCGTGCGCTATTATTATTTGTTGGTCTTGAAGAAATTGGGCGACCAAAAACAAATCGATTATCAATTTCAGAAAACAAACGCGGAATATCTTTCTGAAATTCAATCACTTCCGGTGAAAAGCCAATTCGAATATATCACACACCTCTACGATTTTATATGGTATGGCGATTTCCCTTTAACAGAACCCGACTTCAAAAAAGCGGAAAACGAATTTAAACATATGACAACCCTTTTAAATCCCGTGGCTTTTGGAAAACCAAACTAAAATAGGATTGGGAATTTTCCTCTTACTCTTTTCCGCTCTGGTTTTTTTGGAAGCCAGCCAGCCGGAGCCTGTCAATTGGAACCCAAGCTATGCACGTATCGATAAAATTCCGTTGGGAAGTTATGTGTTATTTGAAGCTTTAACGGAAAAATTTCCCAGAAAAATCCGTCTCGTAAAACGTCCTCCTTTTGAATTTTTAGAAAACGACAGCATCAAAGGAACTTATTTCTTTTTGAATCCGAAAATTGCTTTCGGGGAAGCCGAATTGAACAAAATCCTAGCTTGGACCGCAAAAGGAAATACGGTTTTTATTTCAGCAAATTCGATCGGAAAACATTTATTGGACACCTTAAAATTAAAAACAAAAGATGCATTTTTCGCCAGATCCCTTAAAAAACAACCTTTTCTTAACTTTATAAATCCGAGCCTGAAACGCGATTCGTCCTATCAGTTTCATCGTAATAGAGACTTGATATATTTTTCGAAAATCGACACGGTTTCGCAAATCGCTCTCGGAACCAATTATTTTAAAAACCAGCGGTTCCTTCAAAATTCGTTGATCAATTTTATTGAAGCTCCTTTTGGAAAAGGAAAAATATTTCTTCATCTCTTTCCCGAAGCCTTCGGAAATTATTTCATGTTATCAGAAAACAACGCGGAATATGCTGAAAAAGCATTGGCCTACATCGACTTTGAGAAACCGTTTTTTTGGGACGGTTACTACAAAATCGGGAAACCCTTTCAAACTTCGTCGCTTTATATTTTATTGGGAAATAAATACCTGAAGTGGGCTTATTATTTTGTGTTGATCGGGGCGCTGCTTTTTGTGATTTTCGAAGGAAAACGCAAGCAAAAAAGTATTGAAATACGACCACCTTTGACCAACAAAACGCACGATTTCACGAGAACCATTGCCGGCATTTATTTGGAAGAAAAACAACATGCTACAATTGCGGCAAAAAGAATCAATTTATTTTTGGAATATATCCGCACCACTTTTCGGATGAACACACAAGAAATAGATGCAGAATTTTTAAAAACCCTTTCCGATCGCAGCGGAAACGACCTTGATACTACCCGCGAATTATTTGATTATATTGCTGAATTGCAGAAAAAATCACAACCTAAAAAAGAAGAATTGCTGAAATTGAACAGCCTCATCACGAATTTTAAAAAGACAAGATAATGGAAAACGAAACCGCCGAAGAAAACAGCGAACAAGAATTGCATTTTGACAACCGCATTCCCATGGAAGAACTGAAAACTGCCGTAAACGAACTAAAGAATCAGCTCGCTAAAATCATTGTCGGACAAGAAGGCTTTATTGAACTTTTACTCGTGGCACTATTGGCCGACGGCCATGTTTTGATAGAAGGAGTTCCGGGAACGGCAAAAACCATTACGGCCAAATTGTTCGCAAAAGCCATAAAAACGCATTTCAGCAGAATTCAGTTCACCCCAGACCTAATGCCAAGCGATGTATTGGGAACATCCGTTTTGAACGCCGGCACTTCTGAGTTTGAATTTAAACGGGGACCCATTTTTTCCAATATCATTTTGATTGATGAAATTAACCGCGCGCCCGCAAAAACCCAAGCTGCTTTGTTCGAAGTGATGGAAGAACGACAAATTACCATTGATGGAAAACAATACGATATGCCGCCGCCATTTATGGTTTTGGCCACACAAAACCCTATTGAGCAAGAAGGAACTTATGCCCTACCTGAAGCCCAACTCGACCGGTTTCTTTTCAAAATAAATGTGGATTATCCATCACTTGAAAATGAATTAAAAATCCTACAAACCCATCATGATCGCAAGGAAAAAAACGCACTGGAAGAAATTGAGCCCGTACTTTCACCCGATTTGTTGCAAAAATTCCGCGGTCAAATACATCAAATTCTCATTGAAGAAAAAATCATGCAATACATTGCCGAAATTGTGGTGAAAACCCGGAATCATCCACACCTATTTCTGGGCGGATCGCCTCGTGCTTCATTGGGAATTATGCAAGCGTCAAAAGCCTTTGCTGCTATTCAGGGCCGCGATTTTGTGATTCCTGAAGATGTAAAAAAAGCCTTGGTGCCAGTTTTGCGCCATCGGATTATTCTGACCCCGGAACGCGAAATGGAAGGCGCAAGCTCGGAAGAAGTCATTGAACTCATTGCCCAATCTGTGGAAATTCCGAGGTGATTTTAAGAAAACAATTATCGCAAGGTTTTTGTAACTTTACAAAATAAAAAATTTGAATTGACAACAATCCGTGTAAATGAACGCAGTAAGCTGGGAAAATGCTCCTTGAATTGGCACGAATGCTTTCCGAAGGACAAAAAGGGGTGAAAATCATTGAATCGGAAAATGAAGGAATAGAAGATTTTCCGGTTTCCAAAAATGTTCCCAATAATGAAACTTTAAAAATATTAAAAGAAAATAACAATAAAAAGAAAGAAAAGGGAATGAGTTTGAAAGAGTTTCATAAAGAAATAAACTCTTGGTAATGTATAGTGTTTTCCCTCGCAGTTCCTTTAAAAAAGAGACTAGGATATTTCTTTATTTAAAAAATTGATTGTTGAATTGTTCAAGATGGTAATCTTAAAACCAAAATATTCTCTAACCGATTAAAAGGAAAAAAATCTGTCGTAATTCTTTCTGAAAACCATATCTTTATCTTTCATAAAAAACAAATCATGAAAGTGAAAACATTTTTTCTGGTTATAATTTTAGCATTTCCCATTGCGAATGGCTTGAAAAGCTGCAGCAAAGACGATGCTCCCTCCGACCCAATAAGCCAATTACCCACACACACACAGACCGGGGAAAATACCTTTGGATGCTTGTTGGATGGGCAGGCTTTTTTGCCAAGTGCACTTTATGTACCTTATAATTGTTTTTACCAATATGTGGACAGGGGGTTTTATTTTTGGATTTCAGCAACCAATAGAATAAATGGTATTACCAAGAGCATATATTTGGGTACAGAAAGACTTCAAATTTCAGAAAATAATACATATATTTTAAAACAAAGAGTAAATGGAAACGCCTTTGGAGGCTATTTTATTGGTAATGATAGTACAGGAGAAATTCAAAATAATTATACTTCATCTATTTATTCTGGAAAAATAATAATAACAAAATTGGATTTCGAAAACCATATAGTCTCGGGAACATTTTGGTTTGATGTAAAAGACTCAAGTTTCGCACCCCGAAAACATTGATTTTACAAAGGGATAAAAACAAAAAAAAGTAGCATACAAACCTTGCTTAACGCCTGGTTTTACTGTATTTTTATAGTACGAACAAGAAAAATACAAATATGCTACTATACAAAGATATTACTAAAACCCAAGAAATAAAAGCACTTTTTCAGCAGACTTGGAAACAACCGGAATTTTTCGCACAGCACCTCAATCTGTTCAAATTTTCCAAATCCTCCAAGCTGTTTAATGCCGTCAAAAAAAGCGGTATCCCCTTTTGGGAATTGATGAAAGTTTTGATAGTGCTCCCTTTTATGAATATAAAGAACGTGGGTTCAATGTTCAGCGATATTACGGTTTCTTGCCAAGGGCAAAAAGACAGCTATTACAGGGCATTGTCCAATCAAAAATTGAATTGGCGCAACCTATTGTTGCTCTTTGTCAAACGGTACTTGGATCTCGATGATAGGTTTAGTGCGCCCCAAGATGCTTTCAAGTGTTTGATATTTGATGATAGCGACCTAGAAAAAAGAGGTCAGAAAATTGAGGGCATCTCTAAAATATACAACCATGTCTCCCAGCGCTTTATCTTTGGCTATAAGATCTTGGTGGCTGGTTATTGGAATGGAAGCGTGATGATCCCCGTTGATTTTAGCCTGCACCGAGAAAACAAGGACAGCAAGACAAAAAAATACGGTCTCTCCAAAAAAGAACGCAAAAAGCAAAAATCCACAAATAGGGACAAAGGGCTGCCCGTCTGCAAGCGTTTTGCGGAACTCAACAAGAAGAAGACCGATGTGGTTGTCGAAATGTTCAAAAGGATCAGCCAGCGCAAGATCCCTGTCGATTACATCCTGTTCGACAGTTGGTTTACCAGCTTGGGGCTCATAGAAAAACTCCGCAGGGTAGCCGAGAAGGTCCATGTTATAGGAATGTACAAGTACAATAGCAAGCTGACCGTTGATGGCAGGGAAATGTCCATAAAACAATTGAGAAAGCACCGTGGCAAAATGTCAAGATCAAGAGCCATGAGGCTCTATTATTTTCAGTATATAGGGGAAATCGACGGCGTACAAGTGAAGGTGTTCCTCACCAAGCGAGGTGTCAACGGTGCGTGGCACACTCTGCTGTCTACCGATACGGGGTTAAGTTTTCACAAAGCCATACAGGTGTACAACACACGCTGG
>JBDNFD010000073.1:0-9009 GCA_041689995.1 Flavobacteriaceae bacterium
AAAAAATTTAACATTTTCGGGCTTTTAAGAATGTTCAAACTAAATGCGTGTGAAGGGATTTGCAAATTTATTTTTTGATCATTTTTTGAATAATCTCTCGGTGAAATACATCAGTAATTTTCACAAAATAAATGCCGTTTGATAACTCATTGATATGATAGTTTTCCTGCGCCCGAAAGGTTTTTATTTCTTTACCAACCAAATTGTAAATAATGATTTTTTGTATCTCATTTTCCCCGCCTTCCAAAGTGAAATACTCATTTGCCGGATTGGGAAAGAGTGAAACATTTGTTTTTTGTATGTTGTTTACACTCAATTCTTGGTTTCGGTATATGGCCTGATCGCCATTGGCATTTGTAATGGTCAGGATAATGAGGTTGTTTTGCGGGTTGGAAAAAGCATAGGTAAAAGAATTAGGGAAACTCAATTGCCATTCATAGAAAGTATAAAACAGAGCTTCATCAAAGGTATTATCACAACCATCATTGTCCGCAATTGAAGCGTTCAAAACGATAAAAGATTGCTCATTTTTATTATCATCAATATTGCCAATCATATTCCAACAAGCCTCAATTATAAAAGCGCTTGTGTTATTATTATTGAGCGTAACCGCTTTGGTTACTACATATCCTGTCGGAGGGAAAACGTCATCATTGTTGATGCTCAGTTTCTCCAAATACCAGGTATAATCCTCTAAAAAAGTAGTTTGGCAATTCGCATTAAAGCTTATAATCAAACAAATGAATGCTATAATTATTTTCATAACCTTTCTCCTAGATCACGAAGATAACCTAAAAACTTTAGAAAGTTCAATAGATGAATTGTAAAAGCAAAAGTCCTTTCTTTTGTTGATGGAACGGATTATCTTTGCAACCTATTTTTTTTTAATATGGCCACTCCCCTTTCCAAAGTAAACCCAAAGGAAAACATCATCATCAAAGGTGCAAAACTGCACAACTTGAAGAACATTGATGTGGTGATCCCACGGAGAAAACTCATTGTCATCACCGGATTATCGGGATCTGGAAAATCGAGTTTAGCGTTCGACACGCTTTATGCTGAAGGCCAGCGGCGCTATGTGGAAAGCCTTTCTTCGTATGCGCGACAATTTCTGGGAAGACTGAACAAACCCAAAGTCGATTATATCAAAGGCATCGCGCCGGCCATTGCCATTGAACAAAAAGTGAATTCCACCAATCCGCGATCTACGGTCGGGACTTCCACGGAAATTTATGATTATTTGAAATTGCTTTTCGCCCGTATCGGGAAAACCTACTCGCCAATTTCGGGAAAACAAGTCAAAAAAGACAGCGTTTCCGATGTCATGGAATTTTTAAAATCTTTCAAGGAAAAAGAGAAATTACTCCTGCTCGCTCCTATTCACGTTGAAAAAGGCAGGAACCTTCAACAAAAGGTAAAAATTTTGCACCAACAAGGATATAGCCGGTTAAAAATAAACGATCAGGTAGTACGCATCGAGGAAGCCGAGTTAAAAAAAGCCAAGGCAAAAGATGTTTTTTTAGTGGTGGACCGAATTGTGGTCAAAGAGGAAGAAGACTTTTATAACCGCTTGGGCGATGCGGTAGATATTGCTTTTTTCGAAGGTAAAGGCCAACTCTTCATCGAAGAAATTTCCAATGGGAAACGCACCAATTTCAATAATAAATTCGAATTGGATGGAATTGTTTTCCAGGAGCCAAATGTCCATTTGTTCAGTTTCAACAATCCGTATGGAGCCTGCCCAAAATGTGAAGGATATGGCGACGTGATTGGCTTAGACGAAGCTTTGGTTTTTCCAAACACAGCGCTTTCCATTTATGAAGAAGCTATATTTCCATGGCGCGGCGAAAGTATGAGTTGGTACAAAGATCAATTAATAAATAATTCCCATAAATTCGATTTCCCCATTCACAAACCTTATTTCGAACTCTCCGAATCCCAAAAAGAATTAATCTGGACGGGAAATCAGTATTTTGAAGGATTGACCGCATTCTTTCAACATTTGGAAGCAAAAGCATATAAAATCCAAAATCGGGTGATGCTTTCACGCTATCGCGGAAAAACCAAATGTCCGCTTTGCAAAGGAAAACGCCTTCGCATCGAGACCGAATACGTAAAAGTTGGTGGTGCCAGCATTACCGATTTAGTGGAAAACCCGCTGAATAAAGTGCGGGAATTCTTCGATTCCATAGAACTGAGCACAACCGATGCGCAAATCGCAAAACGTTTATTGATAGAAATCAAAAACCGATTGCAATTTCTCTCGAATGTGGGATTGGATTATCTGACCTTGAACAGAAAATCGAACAGTCTTTCAGGCGGGGAATCACAGCGAATAAATTTAGCAACTTCTTTGGGAAGCAGTCTGGTTGGTTCGATGTATATTCTCGACGAGCCTTCCATTGGGTTACATCCGAAAGATACCGAAAACCTGATCGATGTTTTAAAATCCCTGCGCGATTTGGGCAATACGGTCATCGTGGTCGAACATGATGAAGATATTATGAAAGCCGCGGATGAAATTATCGACATTGGACCGGAAGCCGGAACGCTTGGTGGCGAAGTGGTTGCCACTGGAAATTATGCGAAAATCCTCAAATCTGGCTCCTTAACCGCAAAATATCTGAACGGAAAACTAAAAATAGAAGTTCCAAAAACCCGAAGGAAATCTCCGTATTATATTGATATAATCGGTGCAAGGGAAAACAATTTGAAAAACATTGATGTCCGGTTTCCATTGGGCGTTTTCACGGCCGTTACCGGTGTTTCCGGAAGCGGAAAAAGCACCTTGGTGAAACAGGTTTTATATCCTGCTATTTTGAAAGAAGTGGGCGGTTATGGCGTGAAACAAGGTCAGTTTTCTAAAATAGAAGGAAATTACAAAAACCTATCTAATGGCAAGGCGGGCGTGAAACATGTCGAATTCGTGGATCAAAATCCGATCGGTCGTTCTTCACGTTCCAATCCGGTGACATACATCAAAGCCTACGACGATATTCGGATCTTATATTCTCAACAAAAATTATCGAAAATCCGAAATTACCAGCCCAAGCATTTTTCATTCAATGTGGATGGTGGTCGATGTGAAACCTGCAAAGGCGAGGGCGAAGTTACTATCGAAATGCAGTTTATGGCCGATGTGCATTTAGAATGTGAAACCTGTCGCGGAAAACGTTTCAAAAAAGAAATATTAGAGGTGAAAGTCGATGGAAAATCCATTAGCAACATTCTGGAAATGACTATTGACGATGCGGTAGAATTCTTCGAAAAAAACGGGAAAGACAAAATTTTTAAAAAACTAAAACCCCTGCAAGACGTTGGCCTTGGGTATGTTACACTTGGTCAAAGTTCTTCCACACTTTCGGGCGGTGAAGCCCAACGCATTAAATTGGCTTCCTTTTTGGTGAAAGGAATTACCAAAGAAAAAGCCTTGTTTATATTTGATGAACCCACCACGGGACTCCATTTTCACGATATTCAAAAATTATTGAAATCCTTCAATGCGCTACTTGCCAACGGCCATTCCATTATTGTGATCGAACATAACATGGATTTGGTGAAATGCGCGGATCACATTATTGATCTCGGTCCAGTTGGTGGCGAAAATGGTGGATATTTGGTAACCCAAGGCACTCCCGAAGAAGTTTCGAAGAACAAAAATTCCATAACCGCTCCTTATTTAAAAAATAAACTGTAGAATTTTTCAAACAAATCACATTATGTTATTGGAGATCGATTGATTTTTTTTTAATATTCGAAGTGACAACCCGCTGTTGAAATTCATCGGTTATTTTTCTAAAATAAATACCGTTTTTCTACACCAAAATTTTCATCTCTTTTCCAAATAATCATTAATAGTAACTCTTCCTATTCTATCATATTTCGGCAAATCAAAAAATTCTATTATTTCATAATAACAAAGATGCATTTTACAATTCTTTTCTGACAAGTATATATAGGCCAATACATGAAAGGATGAATAAAGTTAAGTATCCATAACCGATTTGTAGAATTTCTAAATTATTGCTTGAACCGAATAATAAAGCCGGGAACATAAATAGGGATAAAGGAATAGTTACTCCTATTAATAGGATCAGACAGATTTTTAATGGTAAAACAACTTTTTTCATGATTAATAATTTATTTGATAACAAGTGGCAAGCTATTCTTTTTACTGAAAATATTTGCTCCGGTGAAAATATTTTTTTTCGATTAATCACAATGGATTTGTTCCCCAAGCCAACCTAATCCTGGGAAAGAGTTATCGAGCACAAGAGAAACCGCACACGCTGCATCATTACATATCCAGCAACCATCTCCCTCTGGTTCACCGCTCGACTTCGACTGTGTACTACCGCCATGTTCAATGTTATTCGCTATAATCAAAAACTCTTCATATGTCAAACCGAGGTTTTGGAATTCAATAAACAAAGTTTTGAATCTCGGAAATTGAGTAATTAACCAATTTACATCTTCTACTGGAATAACATAATTCGGGTTTGCAATAATCATATCATTATGGTAATTGACAAAATCATTATAAATTTCACTTGGTGCGACTGTATTCACATATTCCATTAATGCATCTTCCACAATTTCCTTTTCTCCTCTTTTAAGGCATTTGTCTCATAGCTATTTTCAAGATTGCTATGAACAATATATTCATCTTCCAACAAAGGCTCCTGAATATAATTTTGTTGATTTTCTTCGTGGAATTCGTCTTTATTGCATGAGACGAAACAATAAACAAAAATAGGCAATAAAATTAATTTTTTCATTTTTAAATGGGTTTAAATTGGACTTTAAATTTTAAATATCGGATAGCAAAAGTGAAAAAAGATGCTTTCGATGAAATAATACAAAACAAACCTCATGATTTTAAAAATAACATACAATGCTATTTCGCACAATTTTTATGTGATTTTGCACAAAAATTGTACTTTTAATCAAACTAAACCAATATCATGCTAAAACAAAAATTAATTCAGAAAAGGAAAGAAAAAGGATTTTTTCAAGCTGTAATGGCATATAAAATGAACATGGACACTCTGGTTATTCCCGTCGCGAACATGGCATTTATGGAATATCTAAAAAGGAATGGGACCAATTGGCCAAAATCCTAGACACCAGTTTGGAAGAAATATATGAACCGCTGGATGGAATATATATTATAAACAACAGCAAAGAAAATGAAAATTTTGGAAATTATCACAATTATGCCCATTCTGATTTTGTGTTAGAAACCTTGAAGAAATATATCATCAAACTTGAAGAAGAAAATACGCATTTACGAGAGGAAAATATACAACTTAAAGGAAAATAACATTATCAGATTATTTGAATATTTGAATTTTGTAAAACATCTTTCCAACTGCAATTTCTGTTGCATTCCAAAAACAAACCCATATCTTAAAAGCAAACTCTAAACATTCAATAAATTCTAATTTGGCATAATAATTGTTTTCAAAAAGATAATTATCTCATGATGATTGGATTTTTGGTTGGTTATGTAAGTCCCACGGAAAGTTTTTCGTGGGACTTTTTTTTTATTTAGTATCTTTTCTTGTGAAAAATTCAAATAGAATTTTCTTCTCGTAGCAAAGTCTACCACAGAATTAATTCGTCATTTTATAACTCTTTCCTTCCATTCTTCCGTAGATTTTCTCCAAAACATTTCCCAACAAATACTAAATAAAAGTCAAATACCTTAAAATTAGGAAAAAGAAGATTTCTTATTTCTAGATTTACTAAATAAAATGAAGAAATTCGAACTTTAAATCTATCGTCAACATAAAATCCGCAAGGAATATGAAAACCGATAAAGTACCAGAAATCATTCCGTTAGATGATTTTTCCAACGCGAATATTTTGGAAGAATTGGAAAAAAAGGACAAAATCGATCGCAATCTTCCTGGCGGCGGTTTTCTGCATATCAGCAAAACGCTTCCCTATCTTGTAATTCACAGGTTGAAAAATGAAAATCAAAATGCTCAAACCTCGCGAATCGTTATAAACGAGGCTTTTTATCTCATAATAGGAACCTTGGATTTTGAAGGTTATCAACGATTAATCCTCGCACTTGGGGAAAAACTTTCGGCAAAATTCAAATCTTTTCTTTTTTTCGAAATCTATTCCGGTCCATTAAGCAGTAAAAAATTCGTTGTTCGCGGTCCAGCCGAACTTTTGCCTTCCACCTTCAAAGTTTTAAAAAATGAATTAACTGAAATAAAGAACAATTTCTTTCAAATGGGCTTCCAAATTGAAATTGAGAGCACCAAAAAACGACAAGAAGAAGGAAAAAGCGAATTGTTGAGCATTACCAAAATGCACCAAGCCGGTTGTTTACTAATAGGTATGGAAATCCCGTGGGTTCATCACACCGAAGAAGGAGGGGAATTCCCCATCTTTTTCAGAAATTTCAAAGACCTTATTATCAAAGCGGTGCACAAAACCATTTTCGATTTTATTCGAGTACAAACCTCCTGTGGAGTCGCCAGCTATACCGCTTTAGGGAGAAAATTCTTGCAGCGGAAAGTTTTTGATATCGATCAAAAACTTTCCAAAATTGAGCGTTCGTTTCAGTTTTTGCTTTTGGTTGCCCCGGTGAACATTCAGCAGGTGAAAAAGGTCTTTTTTGAAAGCAATTTTGAAAAAGTACCGGAATACCATTATCGACTTTTGCCCATAGACCCCGATATTTTAAAGCGGACTTTGTTCAATTTGAAGATCGAAAAAGTGGATGATCCGACCATTTCATTTTTGTTCCGGGAAAAACGCGAAGAACTCGACCACCAAATTACCATGTTGAACGAAAGAGGTACAAAAAATTTCTTTTACAATAGCATTCGCTTGTACAACACGGTTGAACCTTTTTTGAAAGAAGCCGCATTATCCATTCTGAAAAATGTGCCCGAAAAAGCCGAAACTAAAGAAGACTCACTTGTTGACGCAAAAGATTTTGCCAAAATGGCTCAAGATGAATTTGATTATTTCCAGAAACAAGATCCAGAATTCAAAACCCGGATTCATATTAAAGACAACATCAACATTCTTATGGTTTCACGCGGAGAATTATATATTCCGGCACGATATACCATGAACAAGAGCGAGGCAAAGGCCTTGATACAACACGAGGTTGGCACCCATATTCTCACCTATCACAACGGAATGCAACAGCCCTTGAAACAGTTGGCGGTGGGACTCGCAAATTACGATCCGTTGCAGGAAGGACTCGCAGTGATGGTCGAATATTTGGTAGGCGGATTGACGGCAAACCGAATGCGAACAATTGCTGGAAGGGTTATTGCCGGTGTCGCTTTGTTGGATGGAAAAGATTTTAAAGGAATTTTTCAAGTTTTGCACCAGGAACATAATTTTTCTCCAGAAAGGGCATTCAACATTACATCGCGAATCATGCAAGGCGGCGGATTCCTGAAAGACATCATTTATTTAAAAGGTTTGGTGAAGTTGCGGGAATACCTGCGGGGAGGAAACGATTTGGAACCACTGCTTATCGGAAAATTTTCGTTGGAACAATCCGAAGCGGTTTTTGAACTCTATGAACGAAACATTCTCAAAAAAGGGATTTTACGACCCAGCTATTTAAACTCGGACGATGCGCAACACCGATTGCAACAAATCCGCGAAGGACTTCCCCTTTCAGAAATGATCAATGCCGGAAAATCATCCGAACACTAATTCAAACTATCCTGAATTTAATCCATAAATCAAAAAAAATATGAAAATCAGCATCTGTTTTATCCTGAATGATATCTCCACCGAAAAATGTGGCACCTCTGTATATTTAATGAAAAAAGCCCTTGACCGCGGGCATGAAGTTTTGGTGGCCGACGTCGGCAATTTCAGTTTCGTCTATGATTCTCTACTTTCCATCAATTGCACTTATGTGGCCAAAACCGAAAAGCCAACCACACCTCAAGAATATTTGAAACTATTGCAATCGAAAAAGGCCAAGAAGAAGAAAATAAATTCCAAAAACCTGGATGTACTTTTTCTTCGGAACAATCCCACGGAAGAGGATTACGGTCGTCAATGGGCGGAACAATCCGGCGTGGCTTTTGGACGAATTATGCAACAAGAAGAAGTGTTGGTTTTAAACGATGCCTTTGCACTTTCAAAAGCTTTTATTGACAAACTGTATTTTGAAGAATTGCCAGCCTGCATCAAACCGGCTTCGATCATTACCCGCAATAAAAAGGAAATCCTCGATTTTTGGGAAAAACAACACCAAAAAATGGTTTTGAAACCCTTGGAAGGTTCCGGCGGGAAAAATGTGTTCATGGTCGATAAACACGAAAAAAACATCAATCAAATTTTGGACACGATCATGGAAGGTGGCTATGTCATTGCCCAAGAATTTATGCCCGATGTGAAAAATGGCGATTTGAGGGTTTTTATGATGAACGGAAAAATTCTGGAGGAAGATGGAAAACATGCGATCATAAGACGGGTCAGTGGAAAGGGGGAATTTCGAAGTAATTTCAGCCAAGGTGCGAAAGCCGATAGCAATGCTTTGACCGATGAAATTAAACGCATCGTGGAACTTACTTCCCCAAAATTGGTCAAAGATGGATTGTTTTTGGTGGGACTCGATATTGTGAAAGATAAGCTGATAGAAATCAACGTACTCAGTCCCGGCGGACTGGATCATTTTCATGAAATTGGGTTACCCGATTTTACGACAACCGTCATCCGCTCTATCGAAAAGAAAATCGAATACAAAAAATTATACACGAATCAACTTTCGAATAAAACTTTGGCAACGATGTCATGATGTGTGGCTATTGGCTTTGACCGTTAACCCTTGTCGTTAATTGACATAGCGTAACATTGTTGGCATCCCAAACAACATAGTAAAATAAAAGAAAGTGTTTGTAGTGATTTTATGATAACTGGATTTTTTTCTTCGACTAAGTTAAGCAATTTTTTGGCATTAGCCGTTAACTTTTGGCCGATAGCTAATGGCCAAACGCCAGTGGCCATTTGCTA
>JBDNFD010000074.1:0-19561 GCA_041689995.1 Flavobacteriaceae bacterium
TTCAAGATTCAAAGTTCAAAGTTCAAAAAAAATTACAAAATAAGAGATCATGGTGGAAATAATTAAGCAGAGTTAAACCTTCATTTTCCTTAACTTCTTAATGGTTCAATTGCTTTGAGGTTTAAAACCAAAGTCATTTTAGTTTTGAAAAAAATAGTTTTCGATTTTCAGAATCCTTAAATTTGCCGGCCAAAAAGTTGAAGATAAATTAAAAAACAGTTTCGATGACATTTGATGTATTGATTGAAATCCCCAAGGGAAGCAGGAACAAATATGAATATGATTTCAAATTGAAGAAAATCCGTTACGATCGGATGATTTTTTCTTCGATGATGTACCCTGCAGATTATGGATTTATTCCAGAAACCCTGGCATTGGATGGAGATCCTTTGGACGTTTTGGTCTTGGTTACCGAACCTACTTTTCCAGGTTGTGTGATGGAAGTGAAACCCATTGGTGTCTTTCACATGGCCGACGAAAAAGGACCTGATGAAAAAGTAATCTGTGTGCCCGTTAGCGATCCCATTGCAAATAGCGTGGGGGACTTGTGCGAACTGAACCCCCATTTAATCAAAGAAATTGAACACTTTTTTCAAGTTTATAAAGATTTGGAAGAAAAGAAAGTAGATGTCGGCGGTTGGGGCGATGTAAAAGCAGCGGAAACCATCGTGGATTTATGTCGTAAACGTTTTGAAGACAGCGATATTCCAAAAGCAGAGGTTAGTATCGAGTAGTTACTGAACCAAGGGTTTAAAGATCAATGGTTTGAGGTAAAAAATTTTAAATTTGTTGTTGAACGATTAACGACTTGCCAGACTCAATAAGGCATTCCCAATCGTTCATAGGTTTCCTGCAAAGCTTCGTAAAATTAGATAGAAACCGATTGAAAATTCGAGCTTCGTTGGAGTTAAAAAATTTCTGTGGATTTAGATTTGCAACAACAAAAATACATTGTATATTTGCATCCGGTTTTAGAGAAATTTCAAGATCGTAAAAAGATATTCAACGAAGATAATTTAAAATGAAAAGAACGTTTCAACCCTCCAAGAGAAAAAGAAAAAATAAGCACGGTTTCAGGGAACGCATGGCAAGCGTCAATGGACGAAAAGTGCTGGCAAGAAGACGTGCAAAAGGCAGGAAGAAACTTTCAGTGTCTTCGGAAACTAGGCACAAACACTAAAAATGCTGATTCCCTTAGTTAAAAATATAAAGGTGTTACTTTTCAAAAGGTAACGCCTTTTTTTATGCCCAATAATAAATTTAGAATTTCAATTTTAACAAATGCCAAAAAATAACGACCTCAAAAGCATTTTAATTATCGGCTCCGGCCCAATTGTGATCGGACAAGCTTGCGAATTTGATTACGCCGGAACGCAAGCCTTGCGTTCGTTGCGGGAAGATGGCATCAAAACAATTCTTATCAACTCCAATCCCGCGACCATTATGACCGATCCGTCCATGGCGGATCACGTATATTTAAAACCGTTGACCACAAAATCCATTGTGGAGATTTTGAAAAAGCATCCAGAAATTGATGCAGTTTTGCCAACGATGGGCGGGCAAACGGCCTTAAATTTATGTATCCAAGCCGATGAAAAAGGAATTTGGGATGATTTCGGAATAAAATTAATCGGTGTAGATATAGATGCGATCAATATTACCGAAGATCGCGAGAAGTTCAAGCAACTGATGGAGAAAATCGGAATTCCTGTTGCTCCCGCACGAACGGTGACTTCTTATCTGGAAGGAAAAGAAGTAGCACAAGAATTTGGCTTTCCCCTGGTAATCAGGGCATCTTTCACACTAGGTGGAACCGGTGCTTCTTTTGTTCATCGCGAGGAAGATTTCAACGAATTATTGACCCGAGGATTGGAAGCTTCTCCAATTCACGAAGTGTTGATAGACAAAGCTTTATTGGGTTGGAAAGAATATGAATTAGAACTTTTGCGTGATAAAAATGACAATGTCGTCATTATTTGTACCATTGAAAACATGGATCCAATGGGAATCCACACTGGCGACTCCATCACCGTTGCGCCCGCAATGACACTTTCCGATAAAACCTATCAACGAATGCGCGATATGGCCATTAAAATGATGAACAGTATCGGTGATTTTGCCGGGGGTTGCAATGTGCAATTTGCCGTTAGCCCTGATGAAAAAGAAGATATTATCGCCATTGAAATCAACCCAAGGGTTTCGCGTTCTTCGGCTTTGGCGAGTAAAGCAACTGGCTATCCGATCGCAAAAATAGCTTCGAAATTGGCCATTGGCTATAATTTAGATGAACTCGAAAACCAAATCACCAAATCCACTTCCGCTTTGTTTGAGCCGACCTTGGATTATGTGATCGTGAAAATCCCCCGTTGGAATTTTGATAAATTCGAAGGCTCCGACCGTAGCCTTGGCCTTCAAATGAAATCTGTGGGAGAGGTAATGGGCATTGGCCGTTCTTTTCAGGAAGCCTTGCACAAAGCCACACAATCCTTGGAAATAAAACGCAACGGTTTGGGGGCCGACGGAAAAGGTTACAAAGATTATGACCTCATTATCGACAAACTCACCAACGCCAGTTGGGACCGGGTTTTTGTGATCTATGACGCCATTCAAATGGGAATTCCGTTGAGCAGCATTCACGAAATCACGAAAATAGATATGTGGTTTTTGAAACAGTTTGAGGAACTGCACTTTTTGGAAAAGGAAATAGGAAACTACAGCATCGAATCACTACCTCGGGACTTGTTGTTGGAAGCCAAACAAAAAGGCTTTGCCGATCGGCAAATTGGGTATATGCTCGATTGTTACGAAAGCGAAGTATACAAAAAACGGGAGGAACTGAAAATCAATAGAGTATATAAATTGGTGGATACCTGCGCTGCGGAATTCAAAGCGGAAACTCCTTATTATTATTCCACATTTGAAGCCGAAATAGAAACTGCGGACGGAAAACGCTATGTTGAAAACGACAGTAAAGTTTCCGACCGGAAAAAAATTGTGGTTTTGGGCTCCGGGCCAAACCGGATAGGGCAGGGGATTGAATTTGATTATTGCTGCGTTCATGGGGTTTTAGCAGCTTCGGAATGTGGTTATGAAACCATTATGATCAACTGTAATCCCGAAACTGTTTCCACCGATTTCGATGTGGCAGACAAACTATATTTTGAGCCGGTTTTCTGGGAACATATTTATGATATTATCCGTCACGAAAAACCTGAAGGGGTTATCGTTCAATTGGGCGGACAAACCGCATTGAAATTAGCTGAAAAACTCGATCGTTACGGAATCAAAATTATGGGGACCAGCTATGAATCCCTTGATTTGGCTGAAGATCGTGGCAGCTTTTCTCAATTGTTGAAAGAAAATGACATTCCATATCCCGAATTTGGCGTCGCACAAACTGCCGAAGAAGCTCTAAATTTAGCCGATGAATTAGATTTCCCGATCTTGGTAAGGCCTTCCTATGTGCTGGGCGGACAAGGAATGAAAATTGTTATCAACAAAAAAGATTTGGAAGAACACGTGGTTGATTTATTGCGAAAAATCCCAAACAATAAACTCTTGTTAGATCGTTATTTGGATGGAGCTATTGAGGCAGAAGCAGATGCGATTTGTGACGGTGAAAACGTGTACATCATCGGGATAATGGAACATATTGAACCCTGCGGAATACATTCGGGCGATTCTCATTCCGTTTTGCCACCTTTCAATTTGGGCGATTTAGTGATTCAACAAATAAAAGACCACACCAAAAAAATCGCATTGGCACTGAATACCGTCGGACTTATTAATGTGCAGTTCGCAATCAAAGATGACAAAGTTTATATCATCGAAGCGAATCCGCGTGCTTCGCGTACCGTTCCTTTTATCGCAAAAGCCTATGGCGAACCCTATGTGAATTACGCCACAAAAATAATGTTGGGGGAAAAGAAAGTGACCGATTTTAAATTCAACCCAAAATTGGAAGGTTACGCCATCAAGCAACCGGTATTTTCGTTCGATAAATTCCCAAATGTCAATAAACAATTGGGCCCAGAAATGAAAAGCACCGGTGAAAGCATTCTTTTTATTGACGATCTACGCGATGACCAGTTTTATGAGCTGTACGCCAGAAGAAGGATGTACCTGAGTAAGTAAAGCTCCGCTGAATTCGATATTTTGTACCAAAAAATCACGATTTTTGATATGTTTTTTTGAAACAGGATACAGAGACTGATTTGCGCTTTTGCATTCCGAATTGAGAAGATTTTGAACGAATTCGAAAGAAATTAATTTTTGGTCATCTTCAAAAACAGTGTAGGTTTGTGAAAGTAAAAAAAGGAAAAGATTTTTGAACACCAAAAATCTGATTTCACAAGAAATATGCGAACCCGTTTCAAAGAACATTTGAGTCAACGTTTCCCGTTTATAAAAGGAAAACGAATTCTATTGGCCATCAGTGGTGGAATGGACAGCGTTGTTTTGGGTGATTTGTGCCAAAATTCAGAACTGGATTTTGCGTTGGCACATTGCAATTTTTCTTTACGGGAAAAAGAAAGTGATGAAGATGAAATTTTTGTGAGAAATCTTGGTGAAAAATGGGGGAAAACGGTTTTCGTTAAAAAATTTGATACTCAAAAAATTGCTGCGGAAATTAAATGTTCCATCCAAGTGACGGCGCGGGAACTGCGTTATGAATGGTTTGAAATGTTAGCAGAACAATCGAATTTTGATTATATTTTCACGGCGCACCAAACGGATGATAATCTGGAAACTTTTTTGATCAATACCCTTCGTGGCACCGGTTTGGAAGGCTTGACCGGAATTCCAGAAATTAACGGGAAAATCCTGAGGCCATTGTTGCCTTTTTCCCGAAAGGAAATTGAATTTTATGCAAAACTGCACAAAATTTCTTGGCGGGAAGACAGCAGCAATGCTTCCTCAAAATACCTTCGGAACAAAATGCGGCATCAAGTGATTCCTATTTTGAAAAAGGAGAATCCGGACTTATTGGAAAGTTTTAAAAAAACCCAAGACCATTTACAAGATTCATCTGATCTACTAATCGAATATCAAAGTGTGCTTTTACGAGAAATCGTTGAAGAAAAAGGAGAGGTTCTGGAATTCAATATTCAAAAGATTCAAGAAAAATTAAATCCTAAAGCGGTTTTATATTATTTGTTGAAAGATTTCGGATTTACGGCTTGGGAAGATATTCATACTTTATTAACTTCTCAAACCGGAAAAATAATTTTTTCACCTTCACATCGGTTGCTGAAAAATAGGGGAATGCTTGTTTTGTCTAAAAATAGTTCCGAAGAATCCGAAAATAAGGAAGTCGTAATTCAAGAATTTAATTCAGAAATTCATTTTGAGCTAGGGCAATTATTGTTTGAAAGTGCTCAGAAGTACCAAAAATCGGGAAAAGATCAAATTTATGTGGACAAAAACTCAATAAATTTTCCATTAAAATTAAGAAAATGGAAAGAAAGCGATTATTTTTACCCTTTCGGAATGGATGGCAAAAAGAAGCTCAGCAACTATTTGAAAGATGAAAAATTTTCGTTGTTCGACAAAGAAAAAATTTGGGTGCTGACTTCCGAAGAAAAAATCGTTTGGATTGTGGGGCAGCGTGCCGATGAGCGTTTTCGGATAAATTCTGAAAATTCAAATATATTGCGGATTCTATTCTTGCCAAAGTCGAGAATTCCAGTTCCACTCATTTAACTTTTGATGCTTTATGACGTCAAATAAACAGGAATCTTAAATAAAACTAAAAGGTATCTTTCATGAGAAAAATTTCCGCATTACTGATTGTGTTTTTTGGTCTTTCGGCTTTGCACGCACAATTTGGACAAACCGCTCAAATTTATGATCCCATAACTTGGAAAGCTTCTGTTGAAACGCAAAATGACAGTATTTATACGCTTGTTTTTACAGCTGAACTCGAAGATGGTTGGCATTTGCCATCGCAACTTGAAGTGACTGTGGGTCCCATTCCCACTGCCTTCGAATTTGATTCCACCGCAACTAATTTTACACTGATCGGTAAAACAATTGAGCCGGAAGGGGAAGCGGTAATGAGCCCCATTTTTGATGCGAAACTCAAATCCTTTGAGCATGAAGCAATTTTCCGTCAGAAAATTAAGGTTTCCGACAAAAGTAAACCCATTGTCGTAAAAGTATATTTTAGTGTTTGCGACGATTCAAAATGTTTGCCTCCGGAAAGCCATACATTGACAATCGATCTTTCCAAAAAAGGTGCTGCTGCGGTCACTAGCGGATTTACGGGTGAAATTACAGCGCATGATCGCACTAAAACGAAAGAACTTATTCTAGATCTAAAAGGAGGTCACAATTTCGTAGTGGAAAGCAAAGAAAAAGAGACTTTTCTCACCATTTTCTTTTTGGGATTTATCGGTGGACTGATTGCGCTGCTCACCCCGTGTGTTTTTCCAATGATTCCGCTAACGGTTTCTTTCTTCACAAAAGGTGCGAAAAATCGAAAAAAAGGAACAATGAACGCCATTTTGTACGGTTTCTTTATTCTGGTGATTTACCTTTTGCTGAGTTTGCCTTTCCATTTACTGGATTCCATTAGTCCTGAAATACTAAATAATATTTCCACGAACTCTACTTTAAACGTCATTTTCTTTGTGATTTTCTTGGTGTTTGCATTTTCATTTTTTGGTTATTTTGAACTCACTTTGCCGAGTTCTTGGAGCAATAAAATGGATGAAAAAGCGACGAGTGTCGGCGGTGTCATCGGAATATTTTTTATGGCTTTCACCTTGGCGTTGGTTTCCTTTTCGTGCACCGGGCCCATCTTGGGTTCTTTGCTGGGCGGCTCCCTGACAAGTGATGGCGGCGCAATGCAACTTACCGTGGGAATGGGCGGATTTGGGCTAGCACTAGCGTTGCCGTTTGCATTGTTCGCACTCTTTCCTAATTGGCTGAATTCCCTTCCTAAAAGTGGTGGCTGGCTGAACAGCGTAAAAGTCGTGCTCGGATTCATTGAATTGGGCTTAGCGTTCAAATTCTTGTCCAATGCGGATCTGGTGAACCAATGGGGTTTATTGAAACGTGAAGTGTTCATTGGAATATGGATCATTATCGGAATTGGATTGGCGTTATATCTTTTCGGATTACTGCGTTTTCAGCACGATGGACCAAAAGGAAAAATAAGTGCCACTCGAAAAATCTTGGGTGGATTGACGGTTTTGTTTGTTCTTTATTTAATTCCTGGATTGACAAACACCAAGTACGCTAATTTAAAACTGATCAGTGGATTTCCGCCACCGATGTTTTACAGCATTTACAATAATGACAATACGGAACATGAAGCGCCACTCGGATTAACCGCCTATAATGATTTTGATAAGGGAATTGCCGCGGCCAAAAAAGCCAATAAACCGGTGATGGTCGATTTTACTGGTTGGGCGTGTGTGAATTGCCGTAAAATGGAAGAAAATGTTTGGAGTGAACCGCAGATTCATGAAATTTTAAAAAATGATTATATTCTAATTTCATTATACGTCGATGACAGAAATGAATTGAGCAAAGAAGAGCAATTCAATTATGTGAAACTCGACGGAAATGTAAAAGAAATAGAAACTATTGGCGACAAATGGGCAACTTTTCAAACCGTGAATTTTAAAAATAATTCGCAGCCGTATTATGTGTTGTTGGATTCAGATTTAAATTTATTGAACGAACCGACCGGATATACCGATGCAGACGAATATCATAGATGGTTGCTAGAAGGCTTGGAGAATTTTAAAAATACCACAGAATAATTTTAGGATTTTACAATCCCATAATTGTTGAAATTTTGTGCTTTTCAAATGGATAATTCGATCAAAATCAAAGCCGGACAAGCACTACTTTTTCTTTTTCCTTTTTGATTATTTGTTCATAGAAATTTTTTAAGGCTTCGTATTCTGTTGCGGCCACCAGCGATTGGGTGATTGAAAATGCGACTGAAAGTTGAATGTTGTTTCCGGATTGAGAAATCAGGTATTTGAAACTTCCAATATCATTTTCTGTTTTAAAGAAAATACTTTCTGGAAGAAAGGAAACCGCATATCCTTCTGGAATAGTGATGTTTATTATATAACGATCTAATTGTGGATATTCATAATCTATCGGATATTTTCTCTCCTCGAGTTTGAAAGGATTTTCGGTCAATGTCATGAAAAGCATGGGTGAAAAATATAATTTATTCCCGATTTCTTCGACTCCTTCTGAAGTGAATTCATAAGAGAGCTCCACAGGAACGTATGACTGATCGAGGTTTTTAAAAACTATTTCAGTCAATTTAGTTTGTTCAAATTTTTCTTCCAATTTCTTTCTAACTTCGTCAGGCGCCAAATTGTTGTATTGGTTTCTGTAAGATAAGGCATAATGATCCGTAAATCGATTTTGTGAATTTCCGCTCACAAGCAAATCAGACGAAATATTCATTGTAAGCATTGTATTTTGAACAGCTGATTTTGAGGGGAATAGAGAGATCCAAGTTGAAGTTCCGTCATTTTTTATAATTCTCCCTTGCCAATTTATGATTTCAGTGTTCAGTAAATTTGGTTCTCCCATTTTATTCGTCGCATCCAGAAGTATCAACGATCCTTCGTTTTCCACACCAGAAATGACATAGTTGAAACTATTGCGCGATGGGAACAAAGGAATGCCATTACTTTTAGTACTTACCAAAATCGGATTGGCTTCAAATCCGGCATATCGCAACATACCGGTGAGCATTAAGTTAATATCCGCAGTGTTTCCGCGCTCAGTTTTGAAAGCATTTTTGGTTCCTTCTTCAGCGTAAGTGCCCCAGTGGGAATTCCAATTCATGCGTTGTTTCACGAATTCATAAATGGCTGTTATTTTTTCTGAAGGCTCATTAATTCCACTTAAAACTGCATCTAGTTCATCTTCAAAATAATTTGTTTTTTCGATTTGCCGACCGAAATTTTCTGAATCATAATACGAGCGGGAAACATCTTCCCAAGTTGTAGTAAACATTTTTAAGGGCGTATTTGGATACTTGGTGAAGGAAAGTTCAACTTTTATATTTGCAGCGAAATTGTCAATATTGGAAATATAGGCTTCCTGCTTCAATGCCGGAACGTCTTGGAGCTCGGTTTCATACACGCTTTCTGTGAAGGTTGTTTCCTTCATATCATTTGCACTCATTTTTTGACTAACAGATTGGACGGAATATGGATCTGAAACGACATCCGGCGCTCCGGGTCTATACTTCATGGTTCGTTTTTTTTTGCTTTCCAAAATTTTGAAAGGTACCCATCCTTTTTGGTGCACTTTATAAATAAGGTATTCCGGACTGGAAAAGTGAACCTTAACCATGTTTATGGGAATTGTTTCCTGCAAGCGGAATTCATTTATATTGGAAATGAAAGGCGATTTAAAAGTGTATTTAAACTCAATTACACACCCATCTTGTATATTGGGCATGGTAAAATTTTCAACGGTCAGGAAGTCATTGATTTTTTTGTCAAAAACAGCACTGTTCTTTAATTTTTCTTCTTCTATTTTACCTTTTTTGTTCAAGGTATAGGTTACCGCCTTCAGGCGATTCACTTCCTCTTTATTGAATGAAGTTTGATTATACATTCTTATTTTTTTGGTAGCCCATTTATAACCTTCCTGATTATATATTTTTATACGTTCAAAAATTTCGGTGACCGCAAAAAACCCATCGTCTTCCGTATAGTTGAATGTTGTATTGATTTCCCTATATAAAATCGCGGCATTTGCGGTCGGGTCTAAAGGATGCTTTTTTTTCCATAACTTCTTCTTCGGAAACTTTTCCAAATCTGAAATCTTGAGCCATTATTGTTTGTGAAATTAGCAGTCCTAGTATGAGTAATTTAATTTTCATAATATTTGATTTAATTCTTTTTCAATAAAATTTTTGCTTTGTCGTTTCGGGCCACTGTTTGAAGAAATGACCTAAATTCTTCATACTGATCGGAAGGAAAAATCCCTTTTTTTATTATAAAACGACGCACATATTCGATTGAATTATCAGGATTCCGTTTATAATTTACCGAATAACTTCCAAAGGGCACTTCGATGGTTTTTTCCTGCGGAAGGCTCTCGGCCACAAAACCAATGGGGAGAGAAATTCTCAAAGAATCAATGTTCGTAAATCCAGTTTTAATTTGTAAAGCATTCTTTCGTTCGTCATATCGCGTTGGAACATTTTGAAACCGATTGAAAATATTGGCACAGAACAGTAAATCGGTTCCAACCGCCGAACAATAGTTTGGTGTTTTCAACTTTAATTTTTCGTCAAAAACTATTTCTTCTTTATTGTTGTTCAGTTCTATTTCGTCAATAATGATTCCGTTTAAATAGCTCCATTTATTTCTATAATGCCTTTCCAGTTCTTTATTATTTTTGGAGGCAAGATAATATTTGTCATCATACTGCAAACCTTTTGAACTGCTTTCGAATATTGCATTCACTTTTCCATTAGCTGTTAATTCAACACTGGCATGGTTTGATTGAAGGTTTTCTTGAAATCCGTATTTTTTGGTATGGATAATTTTTCCTCCTTCGGGCGCAACAATGAGAACATCGCGATCGTCACTGAAATTTCCCCCAAATCCAAATGGTAATTTTTGACTAGTACATTCTAACCAAATAATATTTTCATTGTCTGGGATTCCCAAAATAGCGTGATTCCCTTCCAAAGAAGAAAAATTTTCAGAAATATTCCTTTCTTCATCCCCAGCGTACAAAATAGTGTAATAGGTCGGCACATCCACCGAATTCAATAAGGCTTTGGTATAATTGGTCAAAGCTTTGCAATCGCCATAACCAAGTTCATCTACTTTTGAAGCTGGCATTGGTTTCCATCCGCCAATTCCGATTTGAATACTGATATAGCGCACTTTATCTTGGACAAATGAATAAATCTTTCGTGCTTTACCGAGGTTGGTGGTTTCATTTTTCACTAAATTTTTCACTGCAGCTATTGTGCTTTCAGGAAGTTCCTCAACTCCCGATAATAAATTTTCATTCATCCACTTTCCAAATTCTGACCAGTTTTCGGCTTTTCCCGCGACACCTTCCAGCGAGAATTTATTGAGGGAAAATTTCACATTTGGCGCCATATCTAGAAAAGAAGGACTGAAGGTTTCGTAAGCTATTGATTCCAAATCCGTGGCAGTAAGAATAAATTCGGTAGGGTTTTCTTCAACACTAATGGAATAGTTTTCCAGATTTTTGGTATTGAATCTAGGTTTATTTTCAGGATCGAACCTAAGTTTATACACACTATTTTGAGTTGCGGTTGCATATCCTTTCAACGGAAACCAAGCAGGAATAAAAGCAGTGTTGCCACTTTCGGTTTCATACGTAAAAACAACTGTAAATGGATAAGTGGTGGGAACATAATCAAGATATAACATGCGGCTGTCATTATACAAAGAAAACCCATCGGCCATCGCCATATCATTAAATTCTCGTTTTTTATAATGATCGATTTCTTTCCCGAAAATATTGTAGAAGGTGGCTTCTAATTTGTTTATTTTCTGATTATCATCATACTGGGCGTAAAGATGAAGTTGCTCATTTCCTCTTTTATTAAGCACAGTCACTACTTGATAAAGATTGTAAATCAGTTTATTTTGTTTGGTTACATCAATATTTATAAGTTCTTCGCGCACTACGAGATTTGCGCCGTTTTTTAATTGATCTGGAATTGGGCCAACAGGGAAAGCAGTTTGGGAAAATGAACATAATCCCATTAATAAAATGATCAAAAAAATAATGCTTCGCATCCGCTTTTTTTTATGGCAAGTTACACTCATATCTTAAAGAAAACAAAAAATAATTAAAAAAAGCTAAAGATCAGAATGCTGTTTTTTGATATAAGCTTTCTTTCAATGAAGATAATTTCTTCAAATGATATTTATTTTCACTTTTTCCAAAATAAAAGAAATAGTTCTCGGCAAAAAAAACATTTTCGGAAATCTATGATTATCTTTGAAACTCAAAATCTATAAAAATCCTTATGAAATCCCTACATTCCATTTTCACGTTGCTTTTGTTTTTCTTTTTGAACTTTTCTCTTTTTGCGCAACGGGAATATGTCCAGGAGCGTTATACCAAGCAGGAAGTTAATATTGAAATGCGCGACGGCATAAAATTGCACACCACCATTTATTCGCCAAAAGATATTTCCCGAGAATATCCCATCATTATGAGACGCACGCCATATAGTTCTCGTCCTTATGGAGAAAATAATTTTTCGGGCCGGTTGGGGCCAAATACTTTTTTGATGCAACAAGGGAATATTTTTGTCTCCCAAGATGTTCGGGGACGTTGGATGAGCGAAGGGGATTATGATAATATGCGACCTTATATTCCAAACAAAACCGGTAACCAAACCGATGAGGCAAGCGACACTTATGATACCATTGAATGGCTGGTGAACCATGTGGAAAACAATAACGGAAATGTTGGTGTTTGGGGGATTTCCTACCCCGGATTTTATACTACTTATGCTTTGCTTTCTGGGCATCCAGCCTTGAAAGCTGCTTCCCCTCAAGCAAGTATTTCCGATTTCTTTTTTGACGATTTTCATCATAACGGAGCGTTTTTGTTGAGTTATTTTAAGGCTGTTTCCCTGTTTGGAAATCAAAATGATAAACCAGTGACCGAGCGTTGGTTTGAAATTCCGGAATTCCCGGGTAATGATCAATACCAATTTTTTCTCGATCACACACCCATTAGCAAATTGGATTCTTTTTATCCAGATAATTTCTTCTGGGAACAATTGAAAGATCATCCGAATTATGATGAATTTTGGCAAAAGCGGAATATTCTGCAATATTTGAAAGACATAAAACCAGCGGTACTTTTTGTGGGTGGTTTGTTCGATGCGGAAGATTTATACGGCCCGTTCAATAGTTATCAAACCATTGAGAAATCAAGTGATAATTATAACACCATTGCTTATGGTCCCTGGAGTCATGGAGACTGGGCGCGAATGGCCAAGCGCCAAGCCGTGGGTAATATATATTTTGGTGATGATATAAATAGCGACTTTCAAGAAAATGTGATCACACCATTTTTCAATCATTTTTTGAAAGGTGAAGCGATGGATCTTCCTGAGGCAAAAATGTACGATACGGGAACACACGAATGGAAATCCTATGCACAATGGCCTCCAAAGAATGTTGAAAAACATAAATTCTATCTGGGCGATAACCAAAAATTGACTCAAAAATCCCATCCCGAAGAAGTCCAAGAATTTATCAGTGATCCCAAAAAACCAGTTCCTTATATAAATGTGGAAAAAGAAGTGGTGTTTACACCGCGAGCCTATATGACGGGCGATCAGCGCAATGCTGGTAGGCGTCCAGATGTGTTGGTTTTTGAAACCGAAGTTTTGGACGAAAATGTGACAATGGTGGGTGAAATTATTGCGGATTTGCAAGTGGCAACAACTGGGAATGATGCCGATTGGGTCGTAAAACTCATTGATGTTTATCCGCCAGATGCCGAAGATTATCCAGAAACCCGTGAAGGTTTGCACATGGGAAATTATCATATGATGGTGCGCAGCGAGGTAATGCCCGGAAGATTTCGGAATAGTTTTGAACAGCCGGAACCAATGGTGCCAAATAAAAAGACGGAAATTGCGATAAAATTACAAGACGTTAACCATACGTTTAAAAAAGGACACAAAATCCAAATTCAAGTTCAGAGCTCTTGGTTTCCGTTAATCAATTTAAATCCGCAAACCTTTGTACCAAATATTTTTAAAGCAAAGGAAAGTGATTATAAAAAGCAAACCCACCGTGTTTTCGGAGATTCATATATCGAAGTTCGATTACTGAAATAAAGAATATTGCAAATAACCAATGCGCTTAAGTTTATTTTTTAGAAATGGCAGCAAAAATTAAAAAAATAGGGGTTTTAACTTCTGGTGGCGATGCTCCTGGAATGAATTCTGCCATTCGCGCGGTGGTTAGGGCCTGTGCTTTTTATGAGTTGGAATGTATCGGAATTTATCGTGGTTATGAAGGATTAATAGAAGCCGATTTTGAAGCACTTTCCGCAAGATCCGTTCGAAATATTATAAATAAAGGCGGCACTTTTCTGAAATCTACCAGATCAGAGAAATTTAAAACTGTTTCAGGACGCCAAAAAGCTTATCAAAATTTGAAGGAAGCTGGAATCGATGCGTTGGTGGTTCTTGGAGGTGATGGAACTTTTGCCGGAGCATTGGCGTTGGCAACGGAACATAATTTCCCAATTGTGGGCGTTCCGGCAACAATAGATAATGACATCAGTGGCACCGATTATACGATTGGTTATGACACAGCTCTAAATACGGCCATGGAAGCCATCGATAAAATTCGGGATACCGCAAATTCACACAACCGATTATTTTTGGTGGAAGTAATGGGTCGCGCAAGTGGCGATATTGCCCTGAACAGTGGGGTGGCAGCAGGGGCAGAAGAGATTTTAATTCCCGAAGAGAAAAACGGAATTGAAAACCTGTTGAAATCTTTGGAAAAAAGTAAGAAATCTGGAAAAACTTCCAGTATTATTGTGGTTGCCGAAGGAGAGAAAAGTGGAAAAAATATTTTTGAACTTGCAGATTTTATCGAAGAAAAAACCAGCGGTTATGAAATAAGGGTTTCTGTATTGGGCCATATTCAGCGCGGCGGTTCACCAAGTTGTTTTGACCGGGTGCTAGCCAGCAAACTCGGGGTCGGCGCGGTGGAAGCCCTGTTGAAAGGGGAAAAAAATGTGATGATCGGAACGCTTCATAAAAAAGTAACGACGATGGATTTCAAAAAAATACTAGAAAAACGACGACCTTTGGATATGGAATTGAGGCGTGTATTAAACATTACTTCTATTTAGCATAAAAGTTGAACATCTTGGATGCGCTGTTGGTTTCTAACCCCTTTAATCAGAATAAAGCTGGAACGGAGATAAATCCAAATCCCTCCACATCCCTTGATTCTATTTTGCTTCCGCTCGATAAAATAAACTACTTTTGGCTCAGGTCATTTTTTCAAAATATACAAGCAAATGATACTAATAGCCGACGGCGGATCCACGAAATGTGATTGGATTTTAATGAATGTGAAAGGCGAAGAATTAATGAGAACCCGAACAAAAGGGCTGAACCCGAGTGTTTTTTCCGATGAAGTTTTACGTACCGGATTATCCGAAAATTTGGAATTGGAAGCATTAAAAAACGAAGTTGAAAAAGTACATTTTTACGGTGCAGGTTGTGGCACCGAAACTCCGAAAGCTCGACTTTTAAGCGTTTTTCAGAAATTTTTTTCTAAATCGAATGAAATTCACATCGCGGAAGATATGGTGGCGGCCGTTCATGCAGTTACGACTTCGCCGGGAATTGTTTGCATTTTGGGAACCGGCTCCAATAGTTGTTTCTTCGATGGAAAGCAAATCCACATGGAAACAGCTTCGTTGGGATATATCTTAATGGACGAAGCGAGCGGGAATTACTTTGGAAAGCAGTTGCTACGGGATTATTTCTATAAAAAAATGCCCGCGGAAATCTCTAATTATTTTGAAAAGAACTTCAATTTGAATCCCGATCATATTAAAGAAAATCTATACAAAAAGGAAAATCCGAATGCCTATTTGGCCTCATTCGCCGAATTTATTTTTGTAAATGAACAAAACAAGTATTTTTACAACCTCATTTCAAACGGAATACAGGACTTTATCGAAAATCGTGTGCTTTGCTATAAAGAGGCGCAGAACGTTCCTGTTCATTTTGTCGGATCCATTGCCTTTTTTTCCAAAAATATTTTATTGGAAGTTGCAGAATTGCATCATTTAAAAATTGGAAATATCGTTCAAAGTCCGATAGATGGGCTATTTGCTTATTATAAAAACCAATTAACCAACTCTTAATTTTTTATCATTCATGTCTTTCCCAACTATTGATCCATTAACAACCGAAGCCTGGACAGCCCTCGAAGCTCATTTTGAAAAGGTAAACGATGTGGAGATGAAAAATTTATTTGCAGACGAAGATCGTTTTTCAAAGTTTCATTTGAAACTTCCCGGATTCTTGGTCGATTTTTCCAAAAACAGAATGACCTCCGAAACAATGGATTTGCTTATAAATCTTTCAAAAGAAATTCATTTGGAAAAAGCGATTCAAGTCTATTTTCAAGGAGAAAAAATTAATAAAACCGAAAATCGGGCCGTATTTCATTCGGGACTTCGTGCAGAGTTGGATAAGAAAATTGTATTGGATGGGAAAGATTTTTCCGATGAAATAAAAAATTCCAAGAAACAGATGCAAAATTTTTCCGATGCTATTATCAGCGGTGAGTGGAAAGGTTATTCTGGGAAATCGATTACCGATATAGTAAATATAGGTATTGGTGGTTCTGATCTGGGTCCAAAAATGGTCGTCAATGCACTGGAATATTACAAAACCAGAATTCGAACCCACTTTATTTCCAATGTGGATGGCGATCATGTTTTTGATATTTTGCAAGAATTAAATCCAGAAACCACTTTATGCATCGTGGTTTCTAAGTCGTTTACTACCCAAGAAACCTTGGCCAATGCCAATAGTGCAAAATCATGGTTTATCGAAAATACGGCTATTCAAAATATAGAAAAACATTTCGTCGCAGTTTCCACGAATCTTACCGAAGTAGAGAAATTCGGCATCGATAAAGAGAATATTTTCCCAATGTGGGATTGGGTGGGCGGTCGATTTTCGCTCTGGAGCCCAGTTGGTCTTTCTATATGTTGCGCCATAGGTTTTAATCATTTTGAAGATTTGCTGCGCGGTGCCGCACTTATGGATAAACATTTTGAAAAGGAAAAAACTGAACAAAATATCCCAGTGATCCTTGCTTTGATAAGTATTTGGTACAATAATTTTTTTGGGTGCGAAACCGAAGCCATTATTCCTTATTCCCAAGCTTTGGAAAAATTGGTTCCATATCTGCAACAGGCTTCCATGGAAAGTAATGGGAAAAGTGTTGACAGAAATGGGAATGACATAAAATATCAATCGGGGAATATTTTGTGGGGTTCTACGGGAACAAACGCACAGCATGCTTTTTTCCAAATGTTGCACCAAGGAACAAAAATGATCCCCGCTGATTTTATTGGTTTTAAGAAATCGCTTCATGGCAACAAAAAACATCATGATATGCTAATGTCCAATTTCTTTGCCCAAACCGAGGCTTTAATGAAGGGGAAATCTGAGGTTGAGGTTCGACAAGAATTGCAGGAACAAGATAAAAATCCCCAAGAAATTGAAGTTTTGACCCCGTTTAAAATTTTTTCCGGAAACAAACCCACAAACACTATTTTAATAGATAAGTTGACCCCAAAATCCCTAGGAATGCTAATTGCGATGTATGAGCATAAAATTTTTGTACAAGGGGTAATTTGGAATATTTTCAGTTTTGACCAATGGGGAGTAGAATATGGAAAGCAACTGGCAAAAACAATTCTGAACGATTTTAAGTCAACTGAACCTCCTTCCCAGCATGATAATTCAACCATCAATTTGGTGCAGGAATTCAGGAAATAAATAGCTTCTTCGCAATTTGTTTTTTTTTAGAATTGAAAAATAATTTATCGGGAAAAATCTATAATTTTCAAAAGTCCTGTTATTTCGCAAACTTTTGTTACTTTTAAGGAAATCTTTCGTTGCATGTTGGTAAAAGTTTATGGTAGCGCTGTCTTTGGAGTGGAAGCCACTACGATCACCGTAGAGGTGAACATTGAAAATGGGATCGCTTTTCACTTAGTAGGTTTGCCCGATAGCGCGATTCGGGAAAGTAGCTTTCGAATTGCCGCGGCACTTCAAAATAACGGATACAAACTTCCGGGAAAAAAAATCATTATTAATATGGCTCCGGCCGATTTGCGCAAGGAAGGTTCTGCCTATGATTTAACCTTGGCTTTGGGAATTTTGACTGCTTCCTCACAAATCAAAGCCAAAAATATTGGCGACTATTTGATTATGGGCGAACTCTCTCTGGATGGCGGTTTGCAGCCTATTAAAGGAGCTTTGCCAATTGCCATTAAAGCAAAAGAAGAAGGCTTTAAAGGATTCATTCTTCCAAAACAAAATGCCCGTGAAGCAGCGATTGTGGAAGGGCTGAACGTTTATGGCGTGGAAAATATTTTGGAGGTTATTGACTTTTTTCATCATAAAAAACCTTTGGAAAAAACCGTTATAAATACAACAGAGGAATTCTATCAAAATTTAGCGCATCCAGAATTTGATTTTGCAGATGTGAAAGGTCAAGAATCCATTAAACGCTGCATGGAAATCGCAGCCACGGGTGGCCATAATGTTATTTTGGTTGGACCTCCCGGCGCCGGAAAAACCATGTTGGCAAAACGATTGCCAAGTATTTTGCCGCCCATGTCGATGCAAGAAGCCTTGGAAACCACGAAAATCCACAGTGTGGTTGGCCGAATGAAAGAAAATATGGGCTTAATGGCGCAACGTCCTTTCCGCAGTCCACATCATACAATTTCTGATGTGGCACTTGTTGGCGGTGGCGCATATCCGCAGCCGGGTGAAATTTCACTTGCACACAATGGGGTTTTATTTTTGGATGAATTGCCGGAATTTAAGCGTGGCGTATTGGAAGTGATGCGCCAACCCTTGGAAGATCGGGAAATAACTATTTCAAGAGCGAGGTTCACGGTCACCTATCCGTCAAGTTTTATGTTGGTGGCGAGTATGAACCCAAGTCCCAGTGGATATTTCAACGATCCGGATTCGCCCGTAACTTCTTCACCAGCAGAAATGCAGCGCTATTTGAGCAAAATTAGCGGACCATTATTGGATCGAATCGATATTCACATTGAAGTTACCCCAGTTCCTTTTGAAAAATTGAGCGAGGAACGTAGTGGGGAAAGCAGTGTGGAAATAAGAAAACGAGTAACCCAAGCGCGGGAAGTACAAACCAAACGTTTTGCCGACAATAAAAATATTCATTACAATGCGCAAATGAGCGGGAAACAAATAGGAACTTATTGTAAAATTGACGAAAATTCAAAACAATTGCTGAAGACCGCCATGGAAAGGTTGAATCTTTCGGCACGCGCCTATGATCGGATTTTGAAAGTTTCCAGAACTATCGCCGATATCGAAGGAAGCGAGAATATCACCGGATCACATTTAAGCGAGGCCATTCAATACCGGAGTTTGGATCGCGATGGGTGGCTTGGATGAAGGAATATTTTATATTGAATAATGTATATTGAATAATGTATATTGAATAATGTATATTGAATAATGTATATTGAATAATGTATAATGTATATTGAATAATGTATAATGTATAATGTATATTGAATAATGTATAATGTATATTGAATAATGTATAATGTATATTGAATAATGTATAATGTATATTGAATAATGTATAATGTATATTGAATAATGTATAATGAATATTAAGTAACCAATAACGAATAACCCAATAACCCAATAACCACACGTAACCCAGGATTAAAAAATGAAAAAATCCATACTACTCATAGCTTCTGTTTTTCTTTTTGGCTGCAA
>JBDNFD010000075.1:0-2551 GCA_041689995.1 Flavobacteriaceae bacterium
ATTGCTTATTGCTTATTGCCTATTGCTTATTGCCTATTGCTTATTGCCTATAGCCTTTAGCTTTACCCACATAAAATAGCAAGACCTAAAAAAACAATTCTATCTTGTTGTCAAAATCCAACCAATTATGAAAAGAGCAATTTTTCTTATTTTCCTTTTCTATACCGCTTTTAGTTTTGGTCAAATTAACCTACCAAAAGCCAATGGAAACAACGAATGGCGTGTGGGTGGTACTGCCGGAGTGAATTTTGGGAACAATAACTATTTCGGATTCTCCATTTCCCCATTTGTGGGTTATCGTGTATCTTCTTTAGTGGAACCCGGAATTACGGCCGGCTACCTTTATTCCAAGAGTGATTTTATTCAGCAAAACCTGTTTCATTTCGGGCCGTACGTAAACATATATCCTGTTGACAATCTTTTTTTGCGCACACAATATGAATACTACTTCGGAAAGCTGGAATCGCAAAGCACAAACTATTCGCGGAATATCAGCGAAAATGCCCTCTGGATAGGAGGTGGATATCGGAGCGGAGGCGCCGTACAACTTTATGTGGGCTTGATGTACAATGTGCTTTACGACGGAGACAAGAGTTTTTTTTCCAGTGGCCTACGGCCTATTGCAGGGGTGAGCATTCGAATTTGAGTATTTAGTATTGAATTAATGGTATTAAGTATTGAGAAAACTCAAAGAATACGTTTCTAATTTAAATCATGGAACGCGATAGGACTCGCGCACTGGAAAGGATTTTGCTTTTCGCCAAATCATTTCGTTACCTGTCATTTCGAGTTGGTTTTGCTTTTCATAATGATCCAAAAAACATAAAGTCTCGAAATATAGATTTACTCATTTGGAAGGGTAAGAAACGAGAAAAAACCTGCTTTTTCCTGCCTTCTCAGCGTTCTGTTTTTATTTTCCATAAAATAGAATAAAAAGACTATCTTTGCCGCCACTATGCGACCTTCTCCTATGCGCATATTTTTTTAAGACCGAAACCTTTCTACATGGACGATCTTTGGTCCAAACCTAAATTAATACTATGACATTTACTGATTTACCCTTGATAGCTCCTTTGCAAAAGGCTATCGAACGCGTTGGATACAAAATCCCAACGCCCATTCAAGCACAATCTATTCCCACTATTTTGAAAGGAAAAGATTTACTGGGCTGTGCGCAAACTGGTACCGGAAAGACCGCTGCCTTCGCCATTCCGATGATTCAATTGCTAGAGGAAAAAAATAAAAATGTGAGCGGAAAGCGCCAAATCAAAAGTTTGATCCTCACTCCTACCCGCGAACTAGCCATTCAAATTGATGAAAATATTCGGGAATATGCCCAATTTACAAGCATCAAACATTTGGTTATTTTCGGCGGTGTTCCGCAGGGTAAACAAACCGAAGCCCTGAAAAGAGGAATTGATATCTTGGTGGCGACTCCCGGCAGGTTGCTGGATTTGATGAACCAAGGATTTATAAAACTAGACAAAGTAGAAATCTTCACTTTGGACGAAGCAGATCGCATGTTGGACATGGGATTTGTGCACGACGTCAAAAAAGTAATCGCCAAACTTCCCAGAAAGCGGCAAACTTTGTTCTTTTCGGCAACCATGCCCAGTTCCATCACCCAACTGGCGAACCAAATATTGACAGATCCGAAACGGGTGGAAGTCACCCCGGAATCAACCACGGCGGAAACGGTGGAACAACATCTTTACTCGATCGACAAGGGCAACAAGAAAAACTTGCTGATCGATTTATTGGGAAATTCAGATGTGGATCGTGTTTTAGTATTCACGCGCACGAAACACGGTGCTAATAAAGTGGTGAAAGACCTTCTAAAAAAAGGAATTAATTCGGAAGCGATCCACGGGAACAAAACGCAAAATTCGAGACAACGGGCATTGAAAAATTTCAAGGAAAAAACTACCCGCGTTTTGGTTGCCACAGATATTGCCGCACGAGGAATTGATATTGAAGAACTGGAACTGGTGATCAATTATGAAATCCCCAACATTGCCGAAACATACGTGCACCGCATTGGCCGCACAGGAAGGGCAGGAAACAACGGGAAAGCAATTTCTTTTTGTAATTTTGAAGAACAAACTTATTTGAAAGATATTCAAAAACTTATCGGCACACGCATACCCGAAGTCTTGGATCACCCATATCCGATGGAAAACTTCGAAATTCCACCAAAAACCCAAAACCAAGGAAGGCCGCAGAGAAACAATAACAACAGGCAGCAAAACAAAGTTCGAACGAACCGGAACAGGAGATAAATTGATAAAATGTTCAATCGGGGAATTGGTAAATAAGTGAATCAGTGAATTAGTGAATTAGAGAATTAGTGAATTAGTGAATCAGTGAATCAGTGAATCAGTGAATCAGTGAATTAGTGAATCAGTGAATTAGTGAATCAGTGAATTAGTGAATTAGAGAATTAGTGAATTAGTGAATCAGTGAATTAGTGAATCAGTGAATTAGTGAATTAGAGAATTAGAGAATTAGTGAATTAGTGAATTAGTGAATCAGTGAATTAGTGAATCAGTGA
>JBDNFD010000076.1:0-8111 GCA_041689995.1 Flavobacteriaceae bacterium
AACAAAATAGCCCTGAATTTATTGAAAAACGAGAAATCACTTAATATTGGGGTGAAGAGCAGACGAATGAAGGCTGGCTGGGACAATGCATACCTTGTCAAGGTATTAGAACTTATGAAAGTTTAATGCGTTTGCCCTGTTGGTGAAAAATGGAAATAGGCTAAATTGCGAAAGCCATTTCATCATCATCTGATAGTGAAATGGCTTTCTTTTGGTGAAATGACCTTTTGGGAATTTTTCAATTCCTTTTTTTTTGATTCTTCATCAAAAAGAGGATCATTTCAAAAAATGTTTTTATCGCAATGATAAAAACAAACGTAAAAGTTTAAACTTCTACGGTGATGATTCCAGTAAAAATCCTTGTGTCAATTTTACCGTTTCTTCAACAAGATAAAAGTAGGGAAAAAATTCGAGGAAAAAGTAAAATTGAATACTATATTTTTCAACATACTGTGAACCAGACTTATTAACAATTGTTGAAATCTTCTTTAAATCAGATGTCACTTGGGGTTTGTCCATAAAAAAACCTCCAATTTCGGAGGTTTTCTAACTAAATAAGAGGAAGGTTTATTTAAACCGACGCTCTTTGATACGTGCTTTTTTACCGGTAAGTTGTCTGAAGTAATAAATACGGGCTCTTCGAACTTTACCTCGTTTGTTGACTTCTATTTTTTCCAAAGCCGGCAAACTTAATGGGAAAATACGTTCTACTCCAATAGTACCGCTCATTTTGCGAATAGTGAAAGTAACTGAAGATCCGGTGCCTTTTTTCTGGATAACCACGCCTCGGAAAAACTGAGTACGGGTTTTCACTCCTTCCCGAATAGCGTAATAAACAGTGATGGTGTCACCTGCTTTAAATTCTGGAAAATCTTTTTTTTCGACGAATTCGTCCTGAACAAATTTAATTAACGATTCCATTTTTGTATGGTTTTATGGACAGTCCTGCGCAACATTCACGATTTTCGCCAGAGGTTGAGCCGGAAACGGGTGCAAAATTAAACTTTATTTTTTAACCGGCAACATCCTATTTGTTTTCTTTTGAGGTTTATTCTAGGATTTCTGGAAATCCATTGAAAAATTAGAGTAAAGTTATTTTTCGAGAACCGTTTGCCAAACTTTCCAATTTAATGATCGTTTTATTTTTTGGCAATAAATGTTCAATCTTTTGGGGCCATTCTATGAGTTTCCAAGCCGGGGAAGAAACATATTCTTCAAAACCCATATCGTAGGCTTCTTCTTCATTTTCGAGCCTATGAAAATCGAAATGATAAATCAAACCTGAACTGGAATTATATTCATTTACCAGTGAAAAAGTGGGACTGGAAACCCGGTCCTCACTTCCCAATTGCTTCACGATTTCTTTGATCAACGTGGTTTTTCCGGCTCCCATTTCCCCAATAAATAGTATGATTTTATTCTGGGAATGCTCAATAATTTTTGTGGCGATTCCTTCTAACTGATCCAGCGAAAAATTGATTTCCATTTTTAGATTGTTCTTTAATCGGCAAAAATAATTCGTTTTATATCGTTTAATAACTACTTCGAGCAGGTTTTGCTTTTTCGTAAAACCGTATTGAAAAATGTCACTTCAAGTAAGTTTTGCTCTACGCAAAGGTTAAAAACAAAAGATCTCGATACATTTTTCCTTTTTCTTCAAAAGAAAGAAAAACACTCGATCTGACGGGCAAAATTCCTATCTCGGTGACAATACAGAAAACGGAATGATCATTTCTTCCAAAGAAACGCCACCATGTTGATAGGTATTTCGAAAATAATTCACATAATGGTTGTAATTGTTTGGGTACGCAAAAAATAGGTCTCCCTTTGCGAAAATAAAGGAACTGCTCATATTGATCCGTGGAAGATGAATGGTTTTTGGGTCTTTTGCGGCCAAAACATCTTTCTCCTCATAAGTCAAACTTTTACCTGTTTTATAGCGTAAATTCAAACTCGTGTTTTTATCGCCAATTACTTTGGAAGGATTTTTCACATTGATCGTTCCGTGATCGGTGGTAATAATTAACTTGAAACCCAACTGTTGCGCTTGCTGAATGATGTCCAACAAAGGCGAATTTTTGAACCAACTTTCGGTCAAAGAACGGTACGATTTATCGTTTGAGGCCAGTTCTTTGATCATCTCCATTTCGGTTTTTGAATGTGAAAGCATATCCACAAAATTATAAACTACAACCGTCAAATCATTGTCTTTCTGCGATTTGAAATTTTCCGCTAGGTTTTTTCCGTTCCTTAAATTGGTTATTTTGTGATATTCCGTTTTTAAATTAAGGTTCAAGCGTTTCATTTGTGCCGCCAGAAAATCGGCTTCAAATAAATTTTTTCCACCGTCGTCCGTATCGTTCAACCAATATTGTGGAAATTGTTTTTCCATTTCCAAGGGCATCAAACCGGAAAAAATGGCGTTTCTGGCATATTGTGTGGCGGTGGGAAGAATGCTGTAAAACATACTTTCACGTTCCTTTTTATAATAATTCGAAATAATTGGCTCAAACGATTTCCACTGGTCGAACCTCAAATTATCGACTACCACCAAAAGTGTCGGCTGCCCTTTTTTGAGTTCGGGAAAAATATTTTTGGCGAACAAGGTGTGCGACATTACCGGCGCATCAGACCCCGAGTGCCCGGTGTCAAACCATGTTGGATAATTTTTGTCAATGAACTTACAAAATTGCGTGTTGGCCTCGACTTTTTGTGATTCCAAAATCTCGAACATTCCGGTATCTTCAATGTTTTCGAGTTGCAATTCCCAATAAACCAAACGTTGATATAATTCGGCCCAACCTTCATAGGAATTCACCATGGCCATTTCCATGGCTATTTTCCGGAATTCCTGTTGGTAACTCGAAGTTGTTTTTTCCGAAACTAATCTGGAGTGGTCTAAATTCTTTTTCAAGCTCAATAAAATCTGATTCGGATTTACTGGCTTGATTAGGTAATCGGCGATTTTGGCACCAATTGCCTCTTCCATAATAAATTCTTCTTCGCTTTTGGTAATCATTACAACAGGAATACTGCTGCGTTTTTCCTTAATTTCAGAAAGGGTTTCCAAGCCGGAAAGCCCGGGCATGTTTTCATCCAAAAAAACAATATCAAAATTTTGATTTTCAACTTCTTCGATGGCTTCGATACCGCTTTTACAAGTTGTTACCTCGTAATTTTTTCCTTCCAAAAATAGAATATGTGGTTTTAACAAATCTATTTCATCATCTACCCAAAGTACCTTTATCTTGTTCATATATGTATATTTGTTTTATTTATCTTGAATCTTGAATTTTAAATTTTGAACCTCTAATCTTGAGAAACAAACTTAAGTTATTAAACGACCCAATTTACGGTTTTATTACGATCCCGGGAAAACGCATTTTCGATTTGATCGCACATCCATATTTTCAGCGATTGCGACGAATTTCGCAAATGGGCATGTCTTATTTGGTCTTTCCCGGTGCGCATCACACAAGATTCCATCATGCTTTGGGATGTTTGCACTTGATGCAAAAAGCGGTTGAAGTGCTACGCCTGAAAGGGATCAAGATTTCTGAAGAGGAAAAAGAGGCATTGTTGATCGCAATTTTATTGCACGATATTGGTCATGGTCCCTTCTCGCATGCAATGGAAAACAGCATTGTGGAAGGCGTCTCCCACGAGCAGATTTCACTCCAATTTATGGAGAAAATGAATGAGGACTTTAACCAAAGTTTAACGCTGGCCATTCAGGTTTTTAAAGAGGAATATCCTCGGAAGTTTTTTTCGCAATTAATCGCGAGCCAACTGGACATGGATCGGCTGGATTATTTAAAACGGGACAGTTTTTACACGGGGGTTTCCGAGGGAAGTATTAATTGTGACCGCCTCATTGCCATGCTGAATGTTGTGAACGACGAATTGGTGGTAGAGGAAAAGGGAATTTATTCCGTGGAAAAATTCCTGATCGCCAGACGATTAATGTATTGGCAAGTTTATTTGCACAAAACGAGTTTCGCCGCTGAACAGCTGCTTATTCGTATTTTGAAACGTGCGAAATTTTTGATTTCAGAAGGAAAATCCCTACCGGCAACTTCGACACTTTCCTATTTTTTGCAACGGAAAATAGACGAATTTAATTTCACCACGGAAACATTGGAAATTTTTTCCCGTTTGGACGATAGCGACATTATCTCGGCTATGAAAGAATGGATGTTTTGTGATGATTTTGTCCTGCGTAATTTGTGTAAAATGATCATCGATCGGAATTTGTTGAAGGTTAAATTGAAGAAAAATGCTTTCCTTCCTGAAAAATCGAGAAAACAACTTCAGAAATTACAGGAGAAATATAAAATTTCAGGAGAAGAAGCCGCCTATTTTGTTTTTTCTGGGGAAATTTCCAATTTGGCCTACGAACGTAAAAAGGGAAACATTCTTATTCTTCATAAAAACGGAAAAACGAGCGATGTTGCAAAAGCGTCAGATCAATTGAATATAGAGGCTTTGTCGAAATTAGTGACCAAACATTATTTGTGCTTCCCGAAAGAAAACAGTGCTCTTTCTTGATTATTCATAGGGTTCAATATGGATCAATACATTTTCAAGTTCGGGCAATCTTTTTTCCAAAACATCTTTGAGATTATGCGCCAGTTTATGCCCAGTTTTGACGGAGATATCTGGATTTACAATGGCATGCAAATCGACATAATATGTCATTCCCACTTTTCGGATCATGCATTTTTCGGTACCCAAAATCCCTTCGACTTCCATGGAGATTTCGCGTATTTCCTGAATTAAATCTTCATAAAGGTTTTCGTCCATAATTTCGCTCAAAGCTGGCCGGAAAATCAAATAGCTATTATAAAGGATAAATGCAGCGGCAAAAAGTGCGGCCCAATCATCGGCTGCTTCAAATCCTTTTCCGAAAATCACCGCAATGCTAATCCCGATAAATGCAGCAATGGAAGTAATCGCATCGCTTCTGTGGTGCCAAGCATCGGCCAAAAGTGAAGAGCTGTTGGTTTCAATGCCTTTTTTGTGAACGATTCGATAGGAAATTTCTTTCCAAATAATGATGGCACCAAGTACAATCAATGTCCAAGATTTTGGAGCTTTGTGTGGATCTTGAATGTTTTGGATACTTTCATAAGCAATAATTGTGGCCGAAATAACCAAAAAAGCTCCAATTATAAAAGTGAGCAGCGGTTCGATTCTTCCGTGGCCATACGGATGGTTTTCGTCGGCAGGCCGGCTGGCATATTTCAATCCAAACAAAACTAAGAGTGAGGAAAAGACATCGGTGGTGGATTCGATGGCATCGGCGATGAGCGCGTAAGAGTTTCCGAAAAATCCGGCCAAACCTTTGATGATGGCCAAACCGATATTTCCCACAAGACTAAAATAAATAGTTCTTATGGCGGTTTTTTCCTTCACATTCTTTGTTTTTTGTTTGGCGGTTTATCCCAGTCCCGGAATGTTCGGCATTCCTTCTTTTGCGACTGCAGCAAGTTCGTTTTCGTTGATCGAAGTAGCTTTTTTGATCGCTTTATTCAAGGTCGAAATAAGATAATCTTCCAACTGGTCTTTGTCTTGGAACAATTCTTCGGCAATGGAAATATTCTTAATTTCCCGATTTGCGGTCAAGGTGATTTTCAGTAAACCATCGCTGGAAGATTCGTCCAAAAGTACGGCGTCCAGCCGCTTTTTAGTTTCTTCCACTTTTTGCTGGGTTTCTTTGAGTTTAGCCATCATTCCCATCATATCTCCGAACATACTTTCTGTTTTTAAAGTTTTGGCAAAGATAGGGTTTTGCTTGAAAAGACCTGCGTTCCGCAAAAAAAAAGCATTGTTGAATTTTCATACCTTTGTCGTCTTTATAAAATGTCAAAAATCGATTAATTGAAAAAACAAAAACTTCCACCCACTGCAAATAAAATCCCCGTGAAACTTGAAAAACATGGAGATGTCCGCATCGATAATTATTATTGGTTGAAAGATCGGGACAACCCAGAAGTGATTGATTATTTGGAGCGGGAAAATGAATATAATGACCAAATGACCGCGCACACGAAAAAATTCCAGAAAGATCTTTTTCTGGAAATGAAAGCGCGCATCAAGGAAGACGACGAATCGGTTCCGTATAAATACAATGGATATTGGTACTATTTGAAATTTGAAAAGGGAAAAGGTTATCCCATGTATTTTCGGAAAAAGGAGACTTTGGTCGCCCAGGAAGAATTGCTTTTTGATTGTAATGAAATGGCGCGGGGACAGGCCTATTTTCACCTTGCGGGAATTAGCATTAGTGAAGATAATAATATGGTTTCTTTTGGAATTGACACTATTGGCAGAAGAAATTATATTTTGCAGGTCAAAAAACTTTCAACGGACAAAATTTTAGCGTTGAAAATCGAAAATACCACTGGTGGTTCGACTTGGGCCAGCGATAACAAAACGTTGTTCTATACGCGAAAAGATGAAGAAACGCTGCGTTCCAATAAAATTTTCAAACACTTTTTAGGTAATTCGCCCGAAAAAGATGAATTGGTTTATTTTGAAAAAGACGAAGCTTTCCACAGTCATATTTATAAATCTAAATCGAAAAAATATTTGATTATCGGTTCGCATAGTACGCTTTCAGATGAATTTCATATTCTGGAAGCAAACGATCCGAATGGGGATTTCCGTGTTTTTCAACCCAGAATAAAAGGATTGGAATATGCAATTTCCCATTATGAAGAGCATTTTTACATTTTGACCAATAAAGATGGCGCGATAAATTTCAAGATGATGAAAACGCCAGTGGGTAAGACTTCCGCAGATAATTGGAAAGAAGTTATCGGCCATCGGGAAGATGTTTTGTTGGAAGATTTTGATCTTTTCAAAAACCATTTTGTGTTGAGTGAACGCTCCCAAGGATTGAACAATATCCGCATTATGCGTTGGGACAAAACCGTTGATTATTATTTGCCTTTTGACAATGAAACCTATATGGCTTCCACGGGAAACAATCCTGATTTTGATACCAATATTTTGCGCTATGTTTATAATTCAATGACCACGCCGGCTTCGGTGATCGATTTTAATATGGATACCAAAGAAAGTGTGGTGATGAAAGAACAGGAAGTTTTGGACCCTTCTTTCGACAAAACGAATTATTTTTCCGAAAGATTATGGGCTACAGCGTCTGATGGTGTGAAAATACCCATGTCGGTGGTTTATAAGGCCTGCCCGACCGAAAGGGGCGGGGGAATAAAATTAGATGGTAAAAATCCGTTGCTGCAATATGGCTACGGAAGTTACGGCCACACGGAAGATCCTTCATTTTCCACTACGCGCCTGAGTTTGTTGGACCGCGGATTTATTTTTGTCATTGCCCATGTTCGCGGGGGTGAATATTTGGGTAGAAATTGGTATGAAGACGGAAAATTATTGAAAAAGGAAAACACCTTTTCCGATTTTATTGCATGCAGTAAATATTTGATCGAACAAGGATATACTTCCCCAAAACATTTGTACGCAATGGGCGGTTCTGCTGGTGGATTATTGATGGGTGGAATCATGAATAAAGCCCCAGAACATTATAACGGAATTATTGCTTCCGTTCCTTTTGTAGATGTTTTGACGACGATGTTGGACGACAGTATTCCGCTTACAACCGGGGAATATGACGAATGGGGCAACCCGAACGATAAAGAATATTACGAGTATATGAAACAATATTCGCCTTACGATAATGTTTCTGAAAAAAACTACCCAAATCTTCTCGTCACAACTGGTTTGCACGATTCGCAAGTACAATATTGGGAACCCGCAAAATGGGTTGCAAAATTGCGGGAGTTGAAAACCGGAAATTCCATTCTATTGTTGCACACCAACATGAAAGCAGGGCACGGCGGTGCTTCCGGTCGATTTGAAGCCTTGAAAGAAACCGCTGAAGAATTTGCGTTTATCTTGGATTTGGAAGGGAAAATCATTGGTTAAAATTTTAGAGGTCGCTACTTAAGTGCATATTAATTTTCTATGATATAATTTAGGTTTATCCATCATTCTAGAAATAAGGTTGTGCCATATAGTTTTCTTGCTTCCACTTCTGTTCAATCGGTAACAAAATTCGTCAAAGTATCCAT
>JBDNFD010000077.1:0-91929 GCA_041689995.1 Flavobacteriaceae bacterium
AACCAATAACGAATAACCAGTAACCCAATAACCCAATAAATGTTTAATGAATAATGTCTAAGAACCAATAACGAATAACCAATAAATGTATAATGTTTAATGAATAATGTTTAATGTCTAAGAACCAATAACGAATAACCAATAAATGTATAATGTATAATGAATAATGTTTAATGGATAATCTCTAAGAACCAATAACGAATAAATGTATAATGTTTAATGTATAATGTCTAAGAACCAATAACGAATAACCAATAAATGTATAATGTTTAATGAATAATGTCTAAGAACCAATAACGAATAACCAGTAACCCAATAACCCAATAAATGTATAATGTATAATGTCTAAGAACCAATAACGAATAACGAATAATCCAATAACTGAATAACCCAATAACCCAATAACCAAGTAACCAAATAAATCAATTCGAGAGTTCGAACCAACGTTCGGTATTCTTTTCTATTTTTTCTTCAACCGCTTTTAATTCCAAGGAAGTTTTATCAATTTTTTCACCCGATAATTCCGTTAGGAAAAGATTCTGTAGCCGTATTTTTTCTTTTTCAAGATCGGCGATTTCCCGTTCCAGTTTTTTGAATTCCTTTTGCTCGTTATAACTTAATTTGGTGGTTACTTCAGTTTTCTGCTTTTCTTTTTTACTCGGGATTTCCTCCTTTGTGGTTTCGGAAGGCTCAGAGAGCAAATATTCCCGATAATCAGAATAATTCCCTGGAAAATCTTGGATTTCACCATTCTTGAACACAAATAGATGGTCTGCAATTTTGTCCATAAAATATCGATCATGCGAAACGACCAACAAACAGCCCGGAAAATCGAGCAGGAAATTCTCCAATACATTCAAGGTCACAATATCCAGGTCGTTCGTGGGTTCGTCCAAGATCAGAAAGTTGGGATTTTGTATAAGAATAGCGCATAAATACAAGCGTTTTCGTTCTCCACCGCTGAGTTTTTCCACAAAATCATATTGCTTTTTCCGGTCGAACAGAAAGCGTTCCAACAATTGTTGTGCGGAAATTTGTCTGCCTTTTTTCAACGGAATATATTCCCCAAATTCACGGATGACTTCAATGACTTTTTGTCCTTCTTTGATGATGATGCCACGCTGAGTGTAATATCCAAACTTGATGGTTTCCCCAAGAACCAATTTCCCGGAATCGGTTTGTACACTGCCGGTAAGAATATTCAGAAAAGTGGATTTCCCGGTTCCATTTTTTCCGATGATGCCCAAACGTTCACCACGCTGAAAATTGTAATCGAAATTTTGGAACAAGGTTTTTCCTTCATAACTTTTTGAAATATTGTGCATTTCCACCACTTTGGTCCCCATGCGTTCCATGTTGATTTCCAATTGCACTTCGTGATCATTTCGACGTTTGTGCGCTCGTTCTTTAATATCTGAAAAGGATTCTATCCGTGATTTGGATTTGGTTGTTCTGGCCTTGGGTTGTCGCCGCATCCAATCAAGTTCTTTTTTATAAAGCTGTTTTGCTTTCTCGGTGTTGGTTTGTTCCGTGGCGATGCGGTGTTCCTTTTTATCGAGGTAATAACTGTAATTTCCCTTGTAACTGTATAAGATTCCAGCCTCCAATTCCAGAATTTCATTGCAAACACGCTCCAAAAAATACCGATCATGCGTCACCATAAAAAGCGTGAAATTTTGTTTTTTGAAATAATCTTCCAGCCATTCAATCATTTCTAAATCCAAGTGGTTGGTAGGCTCATCGAGGATCAATAAATCGGGGGAATTTAGAAGAATACTCGCTAAAGCCAAACGCTTTTTTTGTCCGCCTGAAAGGAATTTCACTTGCTTGTGGAGGTCGTCCAACCGAAGTTTTGAAAGGATTTGCTTGTATTGCGTTTCGAAATCCCACGCTTGTTTGGCCTCCATCTGTTCAAAAGCTTTTTGATAAGCTTCGGAATCATCGGGATTTAAAAGTGCTTTTTCATATTGTTCAATTATATGAAGGATTTCATTATCGGATGCAAAAATGGTTTCTTCTACTGTTAAATTCGGATCTAAATCCGGTTCCTGTGATAGAAACGCTGTTTTAATCCCTTTTCGGAAATTCACTTGTCCTTCATCTGGCGTATCTTTTCCAGAGATAATATTTAAAATTGAAGTTTTTCCGGTTCCATTCTTGGCGACTAAACCAATTTTTTGGCCTTCGTTGATCCCAAAAGAAAGTTGGGAAAACAACTCCAATTCCCCGTACGACTTCGCAATGTTTTCTATAGAAACGTAATTCACCTTTTTTCTGCGAAAATACAATTTTTTAGTGGAGTGATCGAATAATTCGGGAAGTGGCAATGTGGTTAAAGCGTGAAAGAGTGACGAGATGAAAATCGGATCTTTTCTTGGAAATTGTTCAACTCTCAAATATAGAAACTCGTACATTCACAAATTCACTGATTCACAAATTCACTGATTCAGAAGATCACAAATCCCATCAATAATACATTCCGAAAACTTTGGAAGCCTCATTATAAGCCGACTCAAAGCTTGTCATCCGAATATTTGTGTCCATTTTTTTTGTGGCGAAATAGGAAAGCAATTTTTCGGTTGGCATATTTCCAGTGAGCTCATCTTTGGCCATTGGGCAACCGCCGAATCCTTGAATTGCGCCATCAAAACGCTTGCAACCAGATTGAAAGGCAGCATCGACTTTTTCGTGCCACGAAGTCATGGTTGTATGAAGATGCGCGCCAAATTCAATGTTGGGATATTTCGGAATGAGATGTGAAAACAAATAGGTGATATTTTCGGGCGTGGAGGTTCCCACGGTATCTGATAAAGAAAGAATAGTCACGCCCATCGCAGCCAATTTTTCGGTCCATTCGCCAACAATTTCCACATTCCACGGATCGCCATACGGATTGCCAAATCCCATGGAAAGATAAGCCACGACTTGTTTCCCTTTTTTATCGGCGATATTCAAGATTTCCTGCAAAATTGCAACAGATTCAGCAATTGTTTTGTGGGTATTTCGCATCTGAAAATTTTCTGAAATTGAAAATGGATAACCCAAATAATCAATTTCTGCAAATTTCACAGCTTCTTCTGCACCCCGCTTGTTTGCCACAATTGCCAAAAATTTGCTTTCGGTAGATGAAAAATCAAGTTTTGAAAGCACTTCCGCCGTGTCTGCCATTTGTGGAATGGCTTTTGGCGACACGAAACTTCCGACATCGATGGTATCAAAACCACACCGCAAAATGGATTGAATGTAGGCCACTTTGGTTTCGGTGGGAATAAAATCGTGAATACCTTGCATCGCATCACGTGGACATTCGATAAGCTTGATTTTTTGCATAGCCCCAAAGGTAGTAATTTTAGTTTTCAGTCCCGAGCACTCGGGATCAGTGATCAGTGATCAGTGATCAGTGATCAGTCCCGAGCACTCGGGATCAGTATTCATTATTCAGTCCCGAGCACTCGGGATCATTATTCATTATTCATTATACAATATCCATTATTCAATATCCATTATTCATTATACAATATTCATTATTCATTATTCAATATTCAATATTCATTATACAATATTCAATATCCATTATTCAATATCCATTATTCAATATCCATTATTCATTATACAATATTCATTATTCATTATACAATATTCAATATTCATTATACAATATCCATTATTCATTATACAATATCCATTATTCAATATTCAATATCCATTATTCAATATCCATTATTCATTATTCAATATTCAATATTCATTATTCAATATTCAATATTCATTATTCAATATTCAATATCCATTATTCATTATCCATTATTCAATATTCAGTCCCGAGCACTCGGGATCAGTGTTTGGTTAATTGCTCTTCCCTCTTCGCTACTTCCCTCTTCGCTATTTCCCTCATCGCTATTTTCTCATTAATAGCTTTGATCAATCCCGGTCCTTCGTAAATAAAACCCGTGTAAAGTTGAATTAAACTGGCTCCCGCGTTCAATTTTTCCATTGCATCTTCTGCCGAATGAATTCCGCCAACGCCGATAATTGGAAAAGCCTTGTTACTTTTTTCGGATAAAAAACGAATTATTTCTGTGGAACGCTCTTTTAAAGGTTTTCCGCTGAGGCCACCAGTTTCTTTTTTATTTCCAGATTTTAATCCGTCCCGGGAAACTGTCGTATTGGTCGCGATTACGCCCGCGATTTTTATCTCAGCAATAATTTCAATAATGTCCAATAATTGTAAATCGGACAAATCTGGGGCGATTTTCAATAAAATTGGTTTTGGAATATTTTGTTCGTGGTTCTTTTCTTGAAGCCGACGCAACAATTCCATTAAAGGTGCCTTTTCTTGCAATTGCCGCAAATTTGGCGTGTTTGGCGAACTTACATTTACGATAAAATAATCCACATACGGAAAAAGCGCATTAAAACAATACAGATAATCGGCCGCTGCTTGATCGTTTGGAGTGGTTTTGTTTTTGCCAATATTTCCACCAATCAGCACATTTTTGTTTTTTTTCAACCGCCTCACAGCCGCTTCGACTCCTTCATTGTTGAAGCCCATTCTGTTTATCAAAGCTTGATCTTCCTTCAACCGGAAAAGTCGTTTTTTTTCATTTCCGGATTGTGGTTTTGGGGTGATTGTTCCTATTTCAATAAAACCAAATCCGAGTTGGGATAATTCTTTGTACAATTTTGCATCCTTATCAAAACCGGCTGCCAAACCAACAGGATTTTTAAATTTCAATCCGAAAACTTCGCGTTCCAATAAAGGATGATCAATCTGAAAATTTGTTTTAAAAAATAAAGATGCTCCCGGAATTTTGAAGATGTTCCGAAGAAAGTTGAAGGTAAAATGATGTATTTTTTCCGGGTCGAAAAGAAAAAGAAATTTCCGGATCAGGTTTTTGTACATCGGGTTAGAATTTGGGTAAAAATAGGCCAAAAATCCCTATTTTTTCAACAACTGGTAAAACACTTGTTCTAAAATAATGAATCAGCGAACCATTGAAGTAATACCAAATTAGAAGTTAAAAAAACCCTTTCAGCATTTAAAGTGCCGAAAGGGTTGAGTTAAAAAGGTTAAGACAAAACTTATATTTTTGCGAACAGTGCATGTATTTTTTCGCGTTCTTCGTTTGCCAGTTCTTCATCCACCAAAATTCGGCCACTGTGCTCGTCGGTGATAATTTTTCTTCTTGCGCCAATTTCGACTTGAACTTGTGGTGGAATGGTGAAGAAAGATCCTCCAGAAGCTCCACGTTCAATGGGCACGACGGCCAAGCCGTTTTTTACGTTGGTGCGAATGCGCGTATATGCTTTGACCAAGCGTTCCTCGATTTGTTTTTTAAATTCTTCCGATTTTTTGATCAAGGCTTTTTCTTCCGCTTCAGTTTCTTTTAAAATAGCATCTAACTCACTTTTTTTGTGGCCCAAATGTTTTTCGCGTTGATCCAAGCGTTCTTGTGTTTGAGCGATGACTTCATTTTTTTGTTCCACCTGCACATAGAATTCCTTGATGTTTTTTTCGGCAAGTTCTATTTCCAATTCCTGAAACTCGACTTCTTTGGACAGAGCATTGAATTCCCGATTGTTGCGTACATTTTTTTGCTGTTCTGCATATTTTTTGATGGACACTCTGGAATCTTCCATGGCCAATTTTTTGTCTTTTATTTCGGAGTCGATCGTCTCCAAATCGGCTTGCATTTTGTTTATCCGCAATTTCAATCCCGCCACTTCATCTTCCAGATCTTCTACTTCAAGCGGCAGTTCGCCCCGAACATTCCTGATTTCGTCAACTCGTGAATCAATCAGTTGCAGATCGAACAACGCCCTTAGTTTTTCCTCGACGCTAACCTCTTTTTTGTTTGCCATAGTTCAAAAATATTGAATGGGATTTGTGTTTATTTCCGATAAAATCACCTTGTTTTTCGGCAAGGCAGGCGCAAAATTACGGATTTTTTTTGTAAGAAAGGAATGTATCCCATTTTTTGTCCACTGCTCACTTTCATAATGTCCGATGTCTGCCAAAACGATGTTTTTTTCGGCCTTAAAAAAGTCGTGATATTTTAGATCGGCGGTGACAAAGGCATCTGCATTTGCTCGCTTTGCAGCCTCAATGGCAAAAGCACCACTTCCGCCCAAGACGGCAATTTTTTGAACTTTTTTGCCCAAAAATTCGGAATGTCGCACTACTTCGGTTTGGAATTTTTCTTTTAGAATTTGAAGAAAAGCGGACTCGGAAATTGGTTTTGGCAAGTTCCCGATCATTCCCATTCCCAAGTGTTGATTTTCGTTTTGTAATGAAGTGATTTCATAAGCCACTTCGTCATACGGATGATTTTTGAAAAGTGCCGATAAAATTTTATGCTCTAAATGTTTGGGGAAAGTAATGTTTAATTGTGTTTCATTTTCAAAATGAATTTTTCCGCGTTCGCCGATCACCGGATTGGAATTTTTTTCTCCTTGAAATGTTCCGGTTCCTTCTAAATTGAAACTGCAATGACTATAATTTCCAATATTTCCCGCGCCGGCCTCAAAAAGTTTTTCACGTAAACCAGATGCTTCATTGTTAGGAACATAGGTTGTCATTTTCAAGATATTGTCCCGCTTTGGAATCAGTATTTTCCGGTCGGAAAGATTCATGCGCTCGGAAATCATGGCGTTCACCCCATAAAATGAATTGTCCAACGCTGTGTGCATGGAATAAATGGCGATGTCATTTTTTATTGCTTTTATCACCACTCTTTCCACATAGGTTTTTCCGGTAATTTTTTTTAAACCCGAAAAAACAATGGGATGGAAACTCACAATTAGGTTGCATCTTTTAGTAATTGCTTCGTCTATAATTGACTCGATGCAATCTAAGGTCACTAAAATTCCGGTGATTTCGGTTTCTTTTTTTCCTACCAACAAGCCGACATTATCAAAATCTTCGGCGTATTCCAATGGGGCCCACTTTTCCAATTGGGCGATTATATCTTGAACGATCATGTTTTTTTTCTTTTTGACTTTATTTTCTTTGGGATGGAAGGGTAAATATAAAAATTATACCTTCGTGGATGAAATTATTGACGAAAATGCTGGCCCCACTTGCTTTAATTTACAAAGGAATACTTTTTTTAAGGAATAAATTGTACGATAAAAACCTAATTTCTTCCAAATCATATCCTTTTCCTGTAATTTGTGTCGGAAACTTGCGTGTTGGCGGAACCGGAAAGTCGCCAATGATTGAATATTTACTTCGGTTAATTGGTGAAAATGCTCCTGTTGCGGTTTTGAGCCGAGGTTATAAACGAAGTTCAAAAGGTTTTTTTTTGTTGAAAGGCACAGAAACCGCGAAACAAGTAGGGGACGAGCCGCTACAATTTAAAAGAAAATTTCCGGGTGCGAGCATTGCGGTGGATGAAAAAAGACAACACGGAATTGAAGAGCTTCGAAAAAGTGGAAATCCGCCGGAAATCATTTTATTGGACGACGCATTTCAACATCGAAAAGTGAGAGCTGGGCTTTCGATTTTATTGACTTCATACGGTGATCTTTATACTGATGATCATGCACTTCCGGCAGGAAATTTACGTGAACCACAAAGCGGGGCGAAACGGGCCAATATTATTGTTGTAACCAAATGTCCGGCGGATTTAAGCGCGAAGGAACAAGAGAAGATAAAGAAGAAATTAGATCCCAAAAAAAATCAATCGCTCTATTTTTCCAGTATAGAATATAGCGGGAAAATCACCAATGAAACTTCCACAAAACCGTTGGAAGAAATAGATGGTTTTACTTTGGTAACTGGAATTGCCGATCCGCGTCCGTTGGTTGATTTCCTGGGAAAAAAGAAACGTTTTAACCACAAGAAATTTCCGGATCATCATAACTTCACCGATTCTGAGCTGGAAATGCTTCGGAAACAAAAAATAATCGTGACCACGGAAAAGGATTATGTGCGTTTGAAAGATGAGTTGGAAAAAGATCAATTATATTATCTTCCCATTCAAATGAAATTACTGGATAAAGCAGAAAATTTCAAGAAAGAAATTCATGATTTTATCGACATTCATACAGTCATTGAAGCCTGAATTTGTTGATGTATTTTCTGGAGAAACACGTTGATATTATAAGGTTTTGGAATGATATCGTTAAACTCATTTTTCAGCAATTTATCTGTTTCTCCATCTAAAGCCATCGCTGTTAAGGCAATAATTGGAATTTGAGAATCCATTTCCCTGATCTGTCTTGTAGCTTCGAGCCCTCCAATTCCTGGCATATTTATGTCCATTAGAATTAAATCAAAACGGGTAGTCCCGGTTTTTTCTACCGCTATTTCCCCGCTATCGGCCATCTCGCATTCCACTCCATGTTTGCACAGAATTTCATGAGTGACCAGCTGGTTGATTTTATTATCTTCCACAATCAGGATTTTTTTGCCGGAAAGGTCTTTTTGTAAGTTTTTCAAATTTTGGCTCTGCAATTCTTCTTCCTCAGCCTCGGAGGGACCGCTGCTGTCATAAATGGGGAAGTTCAATGAAAAATAGAATTTCGATCCCACATCGGGGGTACTTTCCACTTTGATTTCGCCGTCCATTATTTCCAAAACACCTTTCACAATTGAAAGTCCTAAACCGGATCCACCATATTTGTTATTGATTTTCTCGGAACCTTGCTCGAAGTTTTCAAAGATTTTACCTTGGATTTCTTTTGCAATTCCCACGCCGTTATCTTCCACTTCAAAATAGACAGAAACCATATTATTGCCGATATCCTGATTTTTCACCCGAATCCATATATCGCCATTTTCCGTAAAACGAATAGCATTGCTGGTCAGATTAATAATTACTTGTGAGAGTTTTACATAATCGCCTATAATTTTTTCTGGAATGTTTTCATCCACCTTTAGATGAAGTTTATTGTTTTTTTCCTGGGCGGATTTGGTGAGCGAGGTTACGATATTCTCCAAACGAGATTTTAAAGAAAAAGGCGTGGCTTGAATAATGACTTTTCCAGACTCTAACTTATTGAAATCCAGTATGTTATTAATCAAATCTATGAGATGTTCCCCGGAAAATTTCAAAGAATTTAAATGATCTTTTTGTTCTTTTTTGTGATTTCCGGTTAATAAAAGATGCGTCAATCCAGTTATGGCATAAATTGGGGTTCTCAGTTCATGGGTGATTGTGGACAAAAATTGTGTTTTGGCAAGGTTTGTCGCCTCTGTTTTTTCTTTTTCGCCGGTAAGTTGTTTGTTTTTTGCACGGAGCAAATTGGTGGTTTGCTTGCGAATTCGACTGTTTTTGAATACTGCGAGGGCCAAAAGTGAGAAAATCAAAATCATGGTAACCCCTAAAATAATGGCAAGTTGGTTGAATTCCAAAGAACGCTGCTGTTTGGAATTTTTTTCCGATAAGAAAGCCATTTTTTCAAATGTGTCTTTTTGTTCTTGACGATATTCAAGGTCGATCCTATAAATTAGATGTTGGGCTTCGGAAAGGTGCATTTCAGCTTCAAGAAAATCACCGTTTTTATAGTTTGCCCTGGCCTGTAGAATATGGCTCATTTCCAAAAGATGAAGATCTTGAATTTCTGCATGCATCTTAAAAATACTATCCAAAAATTTTTCCCCTTCCGGAATTTTTCCGTGTTCCAAATCGAATTTTGCCAAAGAATAGCGTGCAAAAGCCGTTAAGTTTTTATCATTGGTTACTTTGGTGTTGTGCAGGATGGACAGTAAGGTGGCCCTAGTTTCTTCCACGCCATTTTCATTGATATCTTGAAGTGCCTTCTCCGTGTTTTGATGAACGGCGACATAAGCATTTTGGGGCATGAATTTCGTTTCGGTTTGTGAAAAAACAAGCCTGCCACATAAAAGGATGGACAAAAGGAAAAAATGCTTGCTTTTCATTGATGAAGCGATTTCTTATAACAGTGTTTTACAAGGGCTTAAAGATATATAAAATCAAATCAATAATCCTATTCGAATATCCTCGTTCATTATCATACCAACCAATAAGTTTCACAAGATTGCCACCAATAACAGAAGTCATCAATGAATCGAACACGCATGAATCTGTGTTTCCCACAATATCTATGGAAACAATTGGGTCTTCAGTGTAGCTCAAAATTCGCTTCAAATTTGTTTCCGAGGCGGTTTTAAAAAGTGAATTGATTTCTTCGATGCTGGTTTTTTCCTTCACGATCAAAGTCATATCCGTCAAAGAACCATTGGGAACGGGAACGCGTATTCCGCAGCCACCAATATCGTTTGCCAAGTTCGGGAAAATTTTGGTCAATGCTTTTGCAGCACCAGTGGTGGTGGGAATGATGGAAAGGTTCGCCGCCCGAGCCCGTCGCAAATCACGATGTGGTTTGTCTTGAAGACTTTGGTCTGAAGTGTAAGAATGCACTGTGGTAATATAAGCCTGTTTCACTTCCAAGGCATCATTCACCACCTTTAACATTGGCGCGGCATTATTGGTCGTGCAGGAAGCGTTTGAAATAATAGTTTCGCTGCCGTCCAATATAGATTCGTTCACGCCGATAACAACGGTTTTAATGGAATCGTCGGAAGGAGGAACGGACAGTATTACCTTTTTTGCTCCACCTTTTAAATGATTTTCGAGAAGTTTTTTGGTTTTGAATTTTCCAGTGCATTCAATAACCACATCAACGTGGAATTTTTCCCAAGAAATTTCGGTGATTTCTGACTGGTTTGTAACCTGAATAGAATGGCTATCGATTAATAGTTCATTTTCGGATGTGGAAATATTTTTTTGTAAAATTCCGTGTATGCTGTCATATTTGAGTAAATGCGCTAAAGTGTGAGCATCGGCCAAATCATTTATTACAACCACTTCCAATTGCGGATGATCCAATAAGAGACGAAATAAACCGCGCCCAATTCGACCAAAACCATTGATAGCGACCCGAATTTTTTTTGTGCTCATATTTTGAAATGTTTTTTAAATTAAATGTTTTTGGGCTTTGTATGAAGACCGGACCAAGGCGCCACTTTCTACGTGACGAAAACCCAATTCATTCCCAATATTTTCGTATTTCTTGAACTGATCGGGGGTGATGAATTGTTTTACCGGTAAATGTTTTTTCGAAGGTTGTAAATATTGCCCGATGGTTACAATATCCACTTTTGCGCTTCGCAAATCTATCATTGTTTGAACAACTTCATCTTCTTTTTCGCCCAAACCGAGCATAATTCCCGATTTGGTTCGCCGGATTCCTTGGTTTTTCAGATATTCCAAAACACCGAGGCTGCGTTCATATTTTGCTTGGATCCGTACTTCGCGGGTAAGACGTTTGACGGTTTCCATATTATGCGAAACAACTTCCGGTTTCACGGCCACAATACGATCGATATTTCTTTCGACTCCTTGAAAATCGGGAATTAATGTTTCTAAAGTTATATTCGGGTTCATTCTGCGGATAGCCTTTACGGTTTCTGCCCAGATTATGGAGCCCATATCTTTCAAGTCGTCGCGGTCCACACTGGTTATTACGGCATGTTTGATATCCATTAACTTTATGGATCGCGCCACTTTTTCAGGCTCGTCCCATTCAATGCTTTCTGGCCGTCCGGTTTTTACGCCGCAAAATCCGCAGGAGCGCGTACAAATATTCCCTAAAATCATGAAAGTCGCGGTTCCTTCGCCCCAACATTCACCCATATTCGGACAACTTCCGGAAGTGCAGATTGTGTTTAATTTGTATTTATCCACCAAACTTCGCAGTTCTGTATATTTTTTACCGGTGGGCAATTTTACACGAAGCCATTTTGGTTTTGGAGTGTGTTTGGGAAGGGTTTCAGTGACCATATTGTATTTTCAGAAGAACAAAGATACAAAATGAGAAAGCCGAATAAGCGAAAAATCGTCTGAAATACGGTCACTTTTTATTCTTTCAAATGTCTTCTTTGATAATTTCAGCGAGCAGTTTTTTGGCGCGAAGTAGCTTTACTTTTATATTGTTCATCGGGCTGTCCAATTTTTCCGCAATTTCCTTGTAACTCATTTCCTGAAAATAGCGGAGGTTGATCATCTCTTGATAATGTGGTTTTAGTTGCTTGATGTGAGAGAGCAATTTCGTCAAATTTTGTTCTGTGATCAGATTATCTTCAGCGGTGGGCGCATCGTCTATGATTTTTTTCACATCGTTTCGTCCCATTTTTGCAATTTCGATCCCTCGGTTTCGAATAAGGTCTAAATGGATATTTTTAGAAATGGTGAGCAGCCACGTTCTGAATTTGTATTCTTCTTTATAAGTATTGATCTTGTCAAATGCGCGGGAGAAAGTCTGAATGGTAATTTCTTCGGCGATATATTCATCTTTGGTGCGCCGCAGCTGAAAGGCATGCACATCGTTCCAGAATTGATCCAATAAAAAGCTGAAAGCCTTTTGATTTCCTTCTTTGGCCTGTTGAATGTTTTTTTGAAGCGTTGTCGTGGGTTATGGGATATTATTGATTAAATGGAACGGAATGACAAAAATTATTTTTGGGGTCCGTCACAAACCTCGTCCGGCATTTTTCCGCACATACTGCAAGATTCGCCCGTTTTATTCAGATATGGACTTTGACTTGCACAAGTTCCTGCAAATTTTCCGTCTTTCTTGGCCCAAATTTTTATGGCGATTCCTGCGAAAGCAAGTGCCAATAATACGATGCTGATAATTACTAATTTCATTTTTTCTGTAATTTTTTTAATAATTGCAAAAAAACATTCACCGAAGAAATCTAGGCATTTTTCCGTGATGATTTTGCCATACAAAAATACGAAAATAATATCGTTTGAAGTAATCCTTTCGATCGGTATTAGTCTTTCTTCACACTATTTAACGAAACTTTAGCGGGAACAAAACGTTAAAGTCCTGTTCGTTATATACATTTGTGCTAAATAATCATAACTAAAAAAAGATAAATTATGAAAAGTCTTAAAAATTTGATGCTACTTGCATTTATGGGAATTGTATTCTTTTCTTGTAAAGACAATAATAAGAAGGATCACAATGATGATGCGGTGAATATGGATCCAACCGAAATGAATAAAATGGATAGTGTTGATGAAAATCGTACTAATGACAAGCGGAATGATGCCAATAATATGGAAAATGGACCAACAGTAGCAGATGTAGTAGAAAGCTCTGACGAACACAGCACCTTGCTGAAAGCTATGAAAGAGGCTGGTATCATCGTAAAGTTGGATGGTCCGGATGAATATACCGTTTTTGCACCCACAAATTCTGCTTTTAGTGAACTTCCAAAAGGAACAATTAATGATTGGATGAAACCCGAAAATTCTGAGAAGTTGGAAGGGGTGCTCAGCTATCACATTATTCCAGGAAGAGTGGATTCTGCGAAATTGAAAGATCTAATCAAAGAAAGCAAGGATCACAAATATGTTTTGGTGACGGGGAATGACGGAAAATTAACCGCCACAATGAACGATGCTGGGAATGTCATTTTAACCGATGGTATGGGAAAACAAGCCACCGTGGTTTCCTTGGATATGAATGCCTCAAATGGAGTCGTTCATTCAATCAATAGGGTTTTGATGCGTAAATAATTGGCGCACTGTCAAAAAATTATTGAAAAAAATATATCAAATGAAAATCAACCTCCTATTAGTAGCTGGTTTATGTATTTCGCTTTTTGCTTGCAATAATTCCGAAAAAGCACCAGAGGAAATCGTGGATACCTATTATGGAATGTTGCCGTGCGCCGATTGTCCTGGGATTTATTACGAATTGGAGTTCAATCCGGATTTTACTTATTCCGAAAAGCGATTTTATTTAGAATCGGATGTGGACACAATGATCGAGCATGGAACATATAGAATAAAAGATGATTCATTGATTATTTTTAAAACCCCTGCCGGCGAAAATGGGCTTTACAGGTTGAAAATATCAAATGGCAATTTGAAAATCTTGAATGGGGAAGGAAAGGAAAATACTTCCCCACTTAAAGATTATTTCATTTTAAAAACGACAAAACCAGTTGCCATAAATCAACCGGAAAATCCGATGGCCCACCAAAAATTTAATGCAACCGGGACTGAACCTTTTTGGACTTTGGAAATCGATCCAGTAAAAAACACGATCAATTTTAAAGAACCTGAAGGTACGGATATAACTGTTCCGCTTTCAAAACCTCAAGGTACTGAGGGAAAACTGGTTTACCGACCCGAAGCGACCCCGAATAGATTAGTGATTATTCTTAATGAAGAACCCTGTCAGAACGGAATGTCTGGGGAAATGTTCACACACAAAGTTTCCGTTACTTTTAAAACTCCAGAAATGAACCAAACGAAGACCTACACTGGCTGTGGTGAATATTCGGTTGTTCGGAAAGAAGCAAATAATATAACAGGAAAATGGATTTTGGAAGAATTAAACGGGAAGAATATTGCCGACAATGAGGAATTTAAACCAGCCACCTTAGAAATTGATTTGGATGAAAATCGCGCGAAAGGAAATGCGGGCTGTAATCAGTTTTCGGGAAATGCGAAGTTAATGGAAGCGAACCAAATAGGATTTTCTCAAGTTATTTCAACAAAAATGGCTTGCCCGAGTTTGAAAATGGAAACGGAATTTTTAAAAGCACTTTCTGACCAGAGTTTAACATATTCAGTAACTGACGAAAAATTGACCTTGGCAAACTCCGATAATTCACTGATTTTTAAAAAGGTGGACTAATTTGAAATAGGAAGGGAAATTTTTATACCTTTGAGTGTAATTTAAAAAGTAATAATTATGGAATGTACTTGTAAATGCGCGTCGTGCAATGCTGGAAATTGCAAAAATTGTAGCTGCACAGATTGTAATTGTTCAGGATGTGAATGTTGAAATATTCACAATTTAATTAATATATGCCCGCGTTTAAAAAGCGGGCATTTTTGTTTGCAAACAGCATTTCATTTAAAGATCCCTGACGGCATTTTTCGCTTCCAAAAATTCCTGCCAAACTTCTTGCACGATTTCCGCGGCGGGTTTTATTTCTCGAATGAGTCCACTGATTTGTCCGATTTCCAATTCACCTTCTTCTAAATTCCCTTCGAACATTCCTTTTTTTGCGCGGGCCCGGCCGAGCAGTTTTTCGAGTTCTTCCTTGGAGGGTCCTTTTTTGTAGAGTTCGGTAATTTGATAGAAAAATTCATTTTTTATCATTCGTACTGGGGCCAATTCTTTTAAGGTCAATTGTGTGTTACCTTCTTCAGAAGAGATCACCAAATTTTTGAAATTTATGTGCGAGGAAGCTTCGGGGGTTGCGACGAAACGGCTTCCCATTTGCACGGCATCAGCACCTAAAACCATGGCGGCCAGCATTCCACGACCGGTTGCAATTCCACCAGCGGCTATTAATGGAACTTTTAATTTTTCCTTCACCATTGGGATTAAGGTAAAAGTGGTGGTTTCTTCCCGACCGTTATGTCCGCCGGCTTCAAATCCTTCGGCAACTACGGCATCCACTCCGGCAGCTTCGGCTTTTAGTGCGAATTTTACACTGCTCACTACATGAACTACTGTAATTCCATTTGCTTTTAATCGCGAAGTATAGGTTTTTGGATTTCCTGCGGAAGTAAAAACAATTTTTACTCCCTCGTCGACAATATTTTTTATATGCTCCTGAATATTAGGATATAACATCGGCAAATTTACCCCAAACGGTTTTGTGGTAGCTTTTTTACACTTCTGAATATGTTCGCGTAAAATCTCCGGATACATGGAACCAGAACCAATAATTCCCAGTCCGCCCGCATTGCTCACCGCGCTGGCCAATTTCCAACCACTGTTCCAAATCATTCCAGCCTGAATGATGGGATATTCAATTTTGAAAAGTCGGGTAATGCGGTTGGTTGTCATGGAAAAGTAATTTTTATTGATCAGTTTATCAATTCTTTATGATTTTGATCACTGAATTATTTTCCTTTGAACTGATTTTCACAAGATAAATTCCAGGAGCAAGATTTGACACATCGAATTCCATTACATTCTTTTTCAGGACCGAATGCAAAATTCTTTTCCCCGTAATTGAAAAAATTTCGAGGGATGCGAAATTATTTTTATTTGGAGATTTAATGAACAAGGTATTATTGACGGGATTGGGATAAACGGAAATGGAAGTTTGCATCATGTTTTCTTCCGAAGAAAGATTTTCCAGCGCGACTTGAAAATTCGGAATTCCATAGCCTAAAAATATATCAGGATTTTGGAATTGTGAAGCAGATTCGCGAACAATCTGCATGATTTCCGCATTGGTTTTGCTAGGATCTGCTTGCCATAAACTCGCTACTGCCCCGGCCATTATGGGAGAACTGAAAGATGTTCCGCTGGCACTGGAAATATTCCCCGAAGGGTTAATTACTGCCGCTGAAGAACCGCGTGCGGCGACATCTGGTTTTACGCGACCATCGGCTGTCGGCCCACGAGAACTAAACGAAGCGTAATTTTCATCAGCATCTACGGCACCAACCGTAAATGCACCAGGAGAATCTGCTGGAGCTGTGATTATTCCCCAATCATTGTTTCCTGAATTTCCGGCCGAAGAAACAACCAACATTCCTTTTTCAAAAGCTAGCGTTGCTCCTTTCGAAATAAATGCAGTTTCCCCATCCATATCAGTAGTTTGAAAGCTGTAATTCGAATTGTTGAAATTATTATAACCTAATGAAGAATTGATCACAAAAACGCCCAAACTATCTGCTCTTTCAGCGGCTTCGACCCAATACGCCATTTCTACCGGCATTTCGCTGCCCACATCTTCCGTCCTGTACAAAATCACACTAGCATCGGGTGCTGTGCCTGTATATTCATCGGTAATAAAACCGGTAATGCAACTCAAGACCTGGGCACCATGGGAACTGCCGGTAAAGGCAAACTCGTTCGTTTCACGATCCACAAAATCATAACCATTTTTTAAATCGCCATTGTCTCGCATGCGTTGAAAAGCTTCGTTGGTTTCCACATTTGGAAATCCAGCATCCAAAATTGCCATAAGAATTCCTTCACCAGTATATCCTTGTTCGTGCAAATAATCCACATGAAGCATTTCAACCTGATTCGCGGCGGCTCCATAGTCGAAATCCGTTGTTATCCCAAATTTATTAAAGTTTTCATTGGTGGCGATTGGTCTTTTATATGAACGGGGATTTCCATTCAACGCCGGATCTGCAAATTCAATATGATCCACAAATGAAAAACTTGCCAGAGCTGAAATATCGGTCTGTGTACCGTTTACAAAAATACAATTGAACCATTTGGATTTTGCGAAAACCGTGATTCCCAATGCTGTTTTTATCTGAGAAATGTAGGATTCATTAACAGGAACATCGCGTGAATCGATTGGTGTTCCATGAAGATTTTTGCGATCCAGTGCCGCTTGGCTCAATATGGTAATGGGATTTGCCAAAGCGGCGGAGACATTTTGTTTATCATTGAAATAAATCCATGCTGATTCCGTTTGTGCGGAAACGATAAAACCGATCAGGAAGAAAAATGGGAGTACTATTTTTTTCATATTCTGTGAAGATATTATTCCTTGGATTTTTCTTTGTGCAAGGTGCGACAAGGTACAAAATAAATGGGATTTCTGATTTTGTATGATCTATTCTGAAGGATAGTTTATTCGAAAAAACATCCCTAAAGTACTAAGAAATTACTCCCGAACCCACCAATTCTTCCCCGAGGTACCAAGCGGCAAATTGTCCTTCTGTAATAGCAGTTTGGTAGTCTTCGAATAAAATATACAGACCATTTTCAGTTTGATATAATTTGGCTTTTTGTAAAGGTTGGCGATAGCGGATTCTTGCCAATACTTCCATTTCTCCTCCTACTTGCAATTGAAGGTCCGTTCGTACCCAATGAATCTCATCTTGGCTAATGAATAAAGCCTTCCGAAGTAATCCCGGATGGTTTTTTCCTTGTCCGGTATAAATTATATTTTTTTCCACATCGGTTTCTATCACGAACAAAGGTTCGGGAGTTCCCCCAACCGCCAAGCCTTTTCGCTGTCCTTTGGTAAAATAATGTGCTCCTTGATGCGTTCCTACAACTTTTCCAAATTCTGGGGAATAAGTATGTTTTTCGGCAAAATAGGATAGCTCCTTCCGCTTATTTTCAAGATTCGGAATAACGCGATCATAAATTTTATCATCGGTGGAAATTTCTATGATTTTCCCTTGCTTGGGTTTCAACTTTTGTTGTAAAAATTCGGGCAACCTCACTTTTCCGATGAAGCACAAGCCTTGGGAATCTTTTTTTTCAGCGGTGATCAAACCCTGCGCTGCTGCGATTTTCCTCACCTCCGCTTTTTCCAGTTCCCCAATCGGGAAAAGTGTTCGAGACAATTGTTCCTGCGAAAGCTGACATAAAAAGTAGGACTGATCTTTGTTGGGATCATTTCCTTTCAATAAGCGATATAGTGTTTTAGGATTTTTTTTAGTGGTGATTTCGGCTTTTCGGCAGTAATGTCCTGTGGCCACAAAATCTGCTTTTAGAGATAAAGCGATTTTCATGAACACACCGAATTTTATTTCCCGATTGCACAATACATCTGGGTTTGGGGTGCGTCCGCGCTCATATTCACGAAACATATAATCTACTATTCGCTCTTTGTATTCTTCACTTAAATCTACGGTTTGAAACGGGATCTCCAGTTTTTCCGCGACGAGCATCGCGTCGTTGCTGTCGTCCAACCACGGGCATTCATCGCTGATGGTCACCGAATCATCATGCCAGTTTTTCATGAACAATCCGATTACTTCGTAACCTGCTTCTTTCAACAAATATGCAGCCACACTGGAATCTACTCCGCCGCTAAGTCCAACTACAACACGTTTCATTTCGTTTTCAATTATTGGGTTCTCAAGGTATTTCTATATTATCAAACTTTTCAAAATGGGCTTTGCTGTTCAAAAATCTCATTCTAATGTAACGGATAAACCGTTGTTTTCAGCAATTTTCCATTTTCATAGGTTTTCCATTCCCCATCCTTTCGGTTGTTTTTATAAGGTCCCGTGGATGTCAGATTTCCTTCGCCATCAAAATATTTCACGATGCCATTGAGTTCATCGTTTTTATAGTTGAAATATTTCACCAAAGTTCCATTTTCGGTGTAAACAAATTCTTCCCCGTTCAATTTTCCGTCCTCAAAAGTTGATATCTTCATCTTATTCCCGTTTAAAAAATAAGTTGTTTGTACCCCGTTCAACTTTCCATTTTCATAAAATTCGGTCATTAAAATTTTATCGGTGCCAGGATGGAAATAAACCCATTTTCCAACTCGGTTTCTACCCAACATTTCTCCTTCGCTCAGTAAATCCCCTTTGAGTGAAAAATAGACGATTTCCACTAAATCGCTGTTGCTGGAATATTTTTTTGTGGCGAATAGGAAAGATTTATTGTTGTGTTCCTTTTCTTCCGGGATTTTGTAAAATTCGAAAACACCAATTTCTTTACCATGTTCAAAAGTTCCTTGGTACCGGATTTGATCTGTTCCCTCATATAGTTTCATCCATTTTCCGTGCCGTTTTCCATTCGAATCCATTTGATTGATTTCTTGGGAATATGCCGTCGTAATGAAAAAGAAAAGAAAATAAGTCATCAGATTTTTCACGAATATTATTGTTTTGATTTTGTTTATTCATATGAACTCATCAAATGAAAATATATTTTGTCATAAACAGAAAGCTCCTTGTTGAAGGAGCTTTTATCATTATTTTGGATTGGTATAAAAAACTTCCTACTTATTTCGCGTCTTTTTCTGTTGCTCGGCCTGCTCCATCATTTCTGACATTTTTCGAGCAAATTTTCCTTGTTTTTTGGGCTTTTTCTTGTTTTTTTCAATTTTAGCATGAATTTTTTCCTCGTCGATGATATAATTTTTTATAACAAGAATGATTCCAATGGTGATCAGGTTCGATATAAAATAATACAAACTCAATCCGCTTGGATAATTATTGAAGAAAAACAACATGAAAATAGGGGAGAGGAACATCATATATTTCATCATTTTCCCCATATCCGGCATTCCTTCTTGTTGTGGCTGTGAGGCTGCCATATTGTTTCCGGTGGTCAATTTCATAGAGAAAAATATCGCGATGGATGCCAAAATTGGAAACAAACTGACATGATTTCCGTAAAACGGAATTGTGAAGGGCAATTCTGCAATAACGTCGAAGCTCGACAAATCGTGAACCCAAAGGAAACTTTTATTGCGCAAATCGAAAACCGACGGAAAAACCATGAACAACGCATAGAGAATCGGAATTTGTAGTATGGCCGGCAAACATCCAGCCAGCGGACTCGCGCCTGCTTTGTTTTGCAGCTTCATGGTTTCCTGCTGTTTTTTCATTGCATTGTCCTTATATTTTTTGGCGAGTTCGTCAATTTCAGGACGCAGAACTTTCATTTTAGCCTGCGATAAATATTGTTTGTATTGCACCGGCGACAACAACAATTTAATGGAAATTGTCAAAAAGATGATCGCAATTCCCGCAGGAAGAAACGACATTAGGAAACCAAAAAATGGAAGGATCAGATATTGATTGATCCATTGAAAAATTCCCCAGCCCAAGGAAACAATTTCATCCAGGTTGCGGTCATAACTTGACAGAATATTATAATCCGTAGGGCCATAGTACCAATTCATGGTTTTATTGAATTCGCCGCCCACTGCCGGAATCGGTACTATAGCAGTAAAAGCCTTCGTGAACAATGTGTCGGTTTTTTCGTCTTCAACCAAATGTTTGGAAATGAATTTTCCGGTTTCAAAAGGCTGGTCCGTCAAAAGTATGGAAGTGAAGAAATGCTGTTTAAAAGCGATATATTCTATCTCCTTATCATCATTTTCATCTTCGCTTCCTTGGCCGGTATAATCGTCTTTTCCGTTTTCGTATCCATACGCGATTTCGGTATAACGATTTTCATAAGAAAGACTTTTTTCTTGCGAAAATGTTTTCATTTTCCATGTCAAAATAGCCGGATCGGAAGTGTTGATGGTGTTTTTTAATCCTTGTGAACGAATCACAAAATCGAGCATATATTCATCAGGGCGCAACGTATAAATATATTCCAGGTACTGATTTTCAGAAATTTTCAGTTTCATGGAAAGGCTTTTTCCATCGGCTGAAAGCTCGGGTTCGAAATATTGATTTTCTGTTTGAACTTTTTTTCCATCAGCGGTGGTTAAAGTCAAATCGAAGGAAGCGTTTCCGTCTTTTACCAAATAGATGGGCAAAGAATCATGGGAATGGAATTTCTTAATTTCGGCCTGTACAACTTGTCCACCTTTATTGCTGATCTTTAGTTTCAACACATTGTTTTCCAATGTGGTGATGGTGTTTTTTGCAGAAGGAAGGTTAGAGGAATATCCGAATGTCCCGCTATTTTCTTCATTGGTGACTTTATGAAGGGAGTCAGTTTGAAAATTTGCAGTTTTGGGAATTTCTTGGATTTTCTGATCAGCAAGCGTGTCTTTTGCGACTTGCTCTGTTTTTTTGGAATCAATGGCCGCAGCTTCTTTTTGAGAACTTTGATAGAGCCACCACAATAAGATCGCGCCAATCAGCAAAAATCCAATAGCGGAATTGGCGTCGAATTTTTTATTTTCCATAGTTGTACTGTACGTTCCTATCCGAAATGTGGATAAATAAATTTGGTTTGATTTTTTTCTCTTTTCGCTGCAAAAATCGGTTTTTTCATTGATATTCCGTTTAATTTCAGCAGCTATTTTGTCTTATGAAACTTTAAGCCCGTCTTTTCTATGCGAAAATTCTTTGGTAGCTTTTACAAATGCTACAAATAATGGATGGGGACAGGCCACGGTACTTTTGAATTCTGGATGATATTGTACCCCAATGAACCACGGATGGTTTTCCAACTCGATGGTTTCTACCAAACCCGTTTTAGGATTGATTCCGGAACTGATCATTCCTGCTTTTTCCAAAGCATCTTTGTATTGGTTGTTATATTCATAACGATGGCGATGACGCTCGTGAATAATTGTTTCTCCATAAATTTTTTCTATCAAACTCCCTTCTTTTAGCTGACATTCCCAGGAACCTAAGCGCATTGTGCCACCTTTGTCTATAACGGTTTTTTGTTCCTCCATAAGATCTACAACGGGATAAGGAGTTTTTTCGGACATTTCGGTGGAGTTTGCTCCTTTCAATTGGAGGACATTTCGGGCATATTCGATAATTGCCATTTGCATTCCCAAACATATTCCAAAGAAAGGCAATTTGTTTTCCCGTGCGTATTTCACAGCCTCAATCTTTCCTTCAATTCCGCGTTCACCAAATCCCGGGGCGACCAAAATTCCGTCTAAATGACTGATTTTTTCATTAACGGGTTTGTCGAGGAATTCGGAATGAACGCTCTCAATATTCACTTTTACTTCATTTTCGGCACCTGCATGAATAAAAGATTCTAAAATGGATTTATAGGAATCCTGCAATTCCACATATTTTCCTACCAAACCGATTGTTACTTCGCTTTTTGGATTTTTATGACGCTGTAAAAATTGGTTCCACTGTTTCAAGTTCGGCGGAGTTTCGTCCGAAAGATGCAGTTTTTCTAAGGCAATACTGTCCAAACCTTCTTCCAACATCAAATTTGGCACATCGTAAATCGTGGAAGCATCAATGGATTCGATCACTGCTTCTTTTTTCACGTTGCAGAACAGAGCCAGTTTGGATTTAAGCTCTTCGTTCAAATGATGTTCTGTTCGGCAAACAAGAATATCGGCACTGATTCCGCTTTCCATCAAAGTTTTGATGCTGTGTTGCGTGGGTTTTGTTTTCAATTCTTTGGCCGCAGAAAGATAGGGGATAAGCGTTAAATGGATTACCAGCGCATTGTGTTCGCCGAGTTCCCATTTCAACTGACGCACGGATTCGATATAAGGAAGCGACTCGATATCGCCCACTGTGCCACCAATTTCGGTGATCACGATGTCATATTCCCCGCTTTTTCCCAGAATTTGAATGCGTTCTTTTATTTCATTGGTAATATGTGGAACAACTTGAACAGTTTTCCCCAAGAATTCACCGCGGCGTTCTTTCTCAATCACGCTCTGGTAAATTCTTCCTGTTGTCACGTTGTTGGCTTGTGAAGTATTTACGTTCAAAAAACGTTCGTAATGTCCTAAATCCAAATCTGTTTCGGCTCCATCTTCGGTGACAAAGCATTCCCCATGTTCATACGGATTTAATGTGCCCGGATCAATATTGATATAAGGATCAAGTTTTTGAATGGTCACCCGATATCCACGGGCTTGTAATAGTTTGGCAAGTGATGCAGCGATAATTCCTTTTCCGAGGGACGAAGAAACTCCGCCGGTCACAAAAATATATTTTGTTTGGGCCATTTTGAGCGTTTTTAGTACATTGTCCGTACGGAGTGCAAAAATACAAATAAAGTATGGAGCATGAACCGCGGCATGGAAAATTTAGAAGTGAATAGAAAAGCACCTTATAATTTCCAAAAAAAAATACGGCCAAAAAGCCGTATTTTTTGAAGTGATATAGGAATGGTAAATTACATGGTAATTGTACCACACGCCATTCGGGAACCCGCAGCACCACTTGGTTGCGAAGTATAGTCGTCCACTCCTTCATGTACGATCACAGAATGGCCCAAAATATCTTTTGTGGCATCACCACATCCAATGCACCACTCATCGGTGGAAAAGGAAATTTCACCGATGCCATCATTGTTTACTTTGAAATTGCCAATATCACCTTTGTGATATCCTTCGTCAGAGCCCCATCTTCCATGCGGTTCTTCTGTTGGATTCCAGTGTCCTCCTGCGGCTTTCATAGAAGAGCAATCTGCATTTGCATGTATGTGAATTGCGTGCGTTCCTTCGGCCAATCCTTTGATGGATCCTTCCATGGTAACTTTTCCATTTTTTTGTGTAAAAGTTACTTGTCCCGAAATATCGGAACCATCCATTCCTTTTAGATCTACCACAACTTTCTTCTCATCCATGGAATTATTGTCCATAGTGGAATTTTCGTCCATATCGCGATCAGCGTTCATTTCGGTTTGATCGTCCATATTATTCATTCCATCATCTTTCTTGTTATCTTTACAAGAACTTGCAAAAACCAAGGCAACCGTAGCCAAGATTAAACTTACTTTTTTCATTTTATGAAATTTTTGGTTAAAATTAAGTAACGAAATTACGATAATGATTTTTCCTGCACAAAATATTTAATAAAGCTTAACACAATTTTATTGTATTTTCACTTCAAAAGCGTCGTCTTAATTTGTGTTTTCGAAATCAGGGTTTTATGGACCGGGCATTTTTTAGCAATATTTAAAAGTTTTTGTTGCTGGGTTTCATCAAGGTTTCCTTCCAATTTTATAAATAATCCGAAGGTGTCAATTTTTGCGCTTTCTTCGGAACATTCTTTACAGTCCAAAGTATGCTCTCGTCCATAATTAATATGAACCTCCACGGTTTCCAATTCCCATTTTTTTCTTTTTGCATAAAGCTGAAGGGTCATGGCCGTGCAAGCTGCAAGGCCGGCGGAAAGCAGTTCATACGGATTTGGGCCAAAATCATTCCCGTTAAAAGATTTGGGTTCGTCTGCGGTCATGTAATGCTTGCCGAGTTTCATTTTGGTAGTGAATCCATCGGTTTGGTTCAAACTTGCCATGACTTCGTGTTTGCTTTGCAATTTTTCTTCATGGGGAATTTCCAAATAGCGCATGGCCCAGCTTGCACAGACTTTTCCAACATAAATAGCATCTTTTTCATTGGTCAATAAATGATCGGCACCATCCAATGAAATGAATCCTTTTGGATGATGCGCTATTTTATACAATTTTTCGGCATTGCTGATGGAAACAATTTCATCTTGAGGGGAATGAAAAATCAAGATGGGTTTTTGCAGTTCCTGTAAAATTTCCTCGTAATTCTTGTTTTCTAAATCGTCCAAAAATGATTTCTTGATGGTGAAATTCCGTCCCCCCACATTCACCAAGGCTTTTCCTGATTCTTGGATTTCTTCAAGGTCGTTCCTGAGAAGATGTTTTATGTGATCTGGTTCCGCGGGGCTTCCAATTGTTGCCAAGGCTCTGATATTTTCGAGCCTTTCCGCCGCATATATAGCAGCGGTTCCGCCCAAAGAATGCCCAATTAGCATGGTGGGAGGTTTGTAATTTTCAGATAAAAAATCAGAAGCGGCGACTAAATCGTCAATATTATGTGAAAAATCGGTGTTTTCAAATTGACCTTCACTATCGCCTAATCCGGTGAAATCGAATCTCAAAACCGCAAAACCTTCAGCAATGAGCGCTCGTGAAATATCCACAACTGCCGAAAAATTTTTGTTCCCCGTAAAACAATGTGCGAAAATTACATAATTATGCGGAAGCCTATTTGCGGGAAGCTCCAGCCTTCCTTCTAATTCTTGGTTATTTTTATTAAGGAAAACGACTTTTTCAAAACTCATATTTGTTGGGTTTTTAATATGGTGGAAGGATTTTTATTGTGGAAAATTAATTGTTCATTTTACGAAAACCCGTAATTTTTTGGGTATAATTTCTGCTTCCACTTTTTTTAATTTATTGCAATATTCGCCATCAATTTGGAAATCAATGGGAAAATGAGCGGTTACCGTTGCTTTAGTGGTACTAATGCTTTCCACAAAATCAGGCGACATTTCCGTTTCTTGTCGAAGTGTTTTCAATATTTCCAAAATATCGAAACGTTTAAAAATAAGTATTTCGAATTTTCCATCATCAATTTTTCCCTTCGGATTCACCACGGCACCGGTTCCATATTTCCTGCTATTAGCAAAAGCGAGCATAATGGCTTTGCATTCTTTCGTTTTTCCATCGGTTTCTATTTTGAAATCATACGGCATTTCACTATTGTACAGAGTCGAAATGGAATTGAAAGCGTATCCCAGTTTTCCGCGGAAATTACTTTCTTCATAATTTCTAATTAATTCTGCATTTACCCCAAAATCGCTGATATGCAGGCACAATTGGTCGTTTGTTTTAATGGCATCAATTTCCTTTATTTTATTGCTTAAGGCAGTGGCGACCGCATTTTTTGCATCGAAAGGAAGTTCGAGGTCGTTCGCCAGTCCGTTTGCCGAACCCGCAGGAAGTATTCCCAACGGAATGGAATTTTCACCCAGCGTTTCCACGGTCATTTTTATCGTTCCGTCCCCGCCCAAAATCAAAATTCTTTCCGGGGCATATTTTTCAATTTTTTGGGCAAGTTTTTCCTTGTCTTCTTTCCCGCTGGTGCGGAATATATGTAAGTTGGAACCTTTTGGTAATTTAGATTTTATGAGGTCGATAAAAACGGTTTTGTCCGAATTTCCGGAGATTGGATTTACAACCAGTAAAATAGTTTGAAGTTGATTCATTACGCCCATAAAATTAAGAATTTACGTCGGATAAATGATCTAATATTTTCACAAATGTCCGATGATATTCTTTTTTGGAAAGAAAGAAACTTATTTTTGTTTTCAAATGATTTTTTCATAAAATAATTCAATTGAAACTCAACCTGAAAATATATCGCGGTTATGCCAATAACGAAACGGTTATTATTACCGGCCATGTTTTCAAAAAAAATACTCCGGACAAATATGGTTTAAACAAGGGCAGATTCAAACATGCTTGGTCCGTGATTCGGATGTTTAGTATCAAAACCATTAAAAATGCCGATGTTCAGTTGGCTTTTGCCGATAAAATTTACAAAACGAAAACCTTGGACGATGGTTATTTTCAATTCACGATTCCCTATTCAGGTGTTTTGGAAAGTGGCTGGCACCAGATAACGGTTTCGGTGAACCAAGACGGGGAAATTAAGGAGAAAGAAGGTGAATTCATCAAACCACATCCTGGCGAATATGGAATTATTTCCGACATTGACGATACGTTTCTAATTTCTCACAGCGGAAATATTTTCAAGAAATTATATCTTCTTCTAACAAAAAACATTAATAAGCGCAAGGTTTTCGCGGAAGTGGTTTCGCACTACAAATTATTGGACAAGGCAGGAAGAAGGGACGGGGATAAAAGCAATGCGTTTTACTATGTTTCAAGCAGCGAATGGAACTTGTATAATTTTATTGAAAATTTCATGAAATTGCATGAAATGCCGAAAGGGGTTCTCAAATTGAAATCCATAAAAACAGGGATTTTTGATTTTCTGACCGCAGTGAAAACTGATCATAACCACAAATTTTTTAAAATAAAGCATATAATGGAATTTCATCCAGAATTGAAATTCATTCTTCTGGGCGATGACACGCAGCAAGATGCTTATATTTATGAACAAATATGTAAAATATTTTCTGAAAACACCACGGCGGTTTATATCCGGCAAACCAGGTCGCAGCCAGATAGAAAAGTCAAAATAATGATGGAAAATATGGAATCCATGGGGGTGAGCGTCTGCTATTTCAGAAAAAGTAGCGAAGCCATCGCACATTCAAAACGTATTGGTGTCGAATAGTTTTGCGTAAAAGTGGATTTGGTTTATCCTGAATAATAGTATCTTTACCGGTTATTATTCAAATAAAACTGATTAATTTGCACTGAATTTTTTATACGAGAAAAACAACTGTTTATAGATGAAAATACTTGTTACTGGGGGGCTTGGTTTTATTGGTTCCCATACTGTGGTCGCTTTGCAGAACGAAGGTTTTGAGGTGGTTATAATTGATAATTTGTCAAACTCCTCCATTACTGTTCTGGAAGGGATTGCCTCCATTACTGGAATTGCGCCGGAATTTCATAGATTCGATTTGCGTGAAAAGGAAAAAGTGCGCTCTTTTTTTGACCAAAATCCTGATATCGAAGGAGTGATACATTTTGCCGCTTCCAAAGCCGTGGGCGAAAGTGTGGAAAAGCCGCTATTGTATTATGAAAATAATTTGAACACGCTCATCTATATTTTACAGGAACTGCAAAAAAAACAGGCGGCCAATTTTATATTTAGTTCTTCCTGCACCGTTTATGGCCAAGCCGATGAATTGCCAATTTCTGAAAACGCACCGGTAAAAAAAGCGGAATCGCCCTATGGGAATACCAAGCAAATTGGGGAAGAAATTATCCGTGATGTTTGTAAGATCAGTCCGAATTTTAAAGCAATTTCGTTGCGCTATTTTAATCCGATTGGCGCTCATTCTAGTATAAAAATTGGCGAGTTGCCCATTGGCACGCCACAAAACTTGATCCCTTTTATTACCCAAACAGCGATCGGGAAACGAAAGGAATTATCGGTTTTTGGTGATGATTATTCCACCAAAGACGGAACATGCATTCGCGATTATATTCATGTGATGGATTTGGCCGAAGCCCACGTGGTAGCTCTTAAGCGATTGCTGGAAGCCAAGGAAAAATCAAATTATGAGGTTTTTAATTTGGGGACCGGAAGAGGTAATTCCGTGTTGGAAGTTATCGATACTTTCGAAAAAACCACCGGTGAAAAACTCGACTATAAAATTGCGCCAAGAAGAAAGGGCGATGTCACGGCCGCCTATGCCGACACCACCAAAGCAAACAGGGAATTGGGTTGGAAAACAAAACTGCGGTTGGCCGATGCGCTGGAAAGCGCTTGGAAATGGGAACAACAGCAAGCAAAACAATAATTATTTGCTTGTGACCCAAAAGGCGTGAATGACCCAGAATTTTAGCCTTGTTTCTCTTTTTCTTTCGGGTTCTGGAAAAAACAAAAATTCCCTGATGCGTTTAAATAAAGTATTTTTGTCAAAAAAAATAGCGATGACATTTGAACAATTAGGGGTTTCGGAAAACTTAATAAAAGGCTTGAAAGAAATGGGCATAATTGAGCCCACAAAAATTCAGCAGGCCGCAATCCCAATTTTATCCCAGGGAAATGTGGATTTCATAGGCCAAGCTCCAACTGGAACTGGAAAGACGGCGGCTTTTGGATTACCGTTATTAGCAAAAATAGATCCGGATGAGAATGTGGTCCAAGCACTGATTTTGTCTCCCACGCGTGAATTGGGGCAACAAATAGCAAAACAACTCTTCAAATTCACCAAATATTCTGATAAGATTTTTACGGAAGCGGTTTATGGAGGAGAAAAAATAGATATTCAAATTGCACGCCTGAACCGGCCAACACAAATAGTGGTTGCCACACCAGGGCGTTTAATTGATTTGTTGGAGCGAAAGGCAGTAGATATTTCAACCATCAAAACATTGGTGATGGATGAAGCGGACGAAATGCTAAGCATGGGCTTTAAAAAAGAGTTGACCTCAATTTTGGGGAAAACTCAGGGCAGCCGGAGTATCTGGCTTTTTTCTGCCACTATGCCGGCGGAATTGAACGACATTGTCAAACGCTATGTTAAACCAAATGCCGTGCGCGTGCATATTGATAAAGAAGATGCCGTGAATAAAAATATTGACCACCAATTTGTGGTTCAGGATGACAATAGTAAGTTGGATACGTTGGTTTATTTTCTGAAATATCACGAAAAAGACCGTGGGATTATTTTTACCAGAACAAAAGTGACCGCACGCACTTTGGAGAAACAATTAAAAGCAAAAAATCAGACGGTTGGTTTGTTGGAAGGCGATATGACGCAAAAAGATAGAGATAAAGTAATGCGTGCATTCAAAAACAAAAACCTTCAATTTTTGGTTTCCACAGATGTGGCCGCCAGGGGAATTGACATCGCCGATTTGGCATTTGTGGTCCATTATCAAATGCCCGATCAAACAGAATATTATACACATCGCGCGGGAAGAACTGCCCGTGCCGGAAAAACAGGTCTTTCGTTGGCTTTGGTAAACCAAAAAGAATTATTGATTTTGCGGAAAATAGAAAGGGAATTGAAAATTAAATTTTTACAAATTCGTTAAACCATTAATTTTCTTCTGCGTAAGCGGTCAATGATTCGTTGAATTCTTTAATTTCCAGAAGGTTCAGACGATTGTCGGCATCTTTCATCAATGAAACCAAGTAGAACAAACTCTCTTTTGGTTTTACGTCAATTTCCAGATCGTGATCATCTTGCATTTCAAAATCCACTTCCAAATCGTCGATTGGTTCATCTATTGGAATCGGAATGTTAAAAGTGTCATAGGCTTCGATATGCTCGCAGGTTAAGCGTATTGCTTTTGCGATTACGGGTTCCTTTTCTTCTACCGCAAAAGGGCGTAATCGTTGCAAATCGTTTATTAAGATATTAGTGATGATCCCGGCATGGTTTAGGTCATCCAAGATTTTTTTTATGAGTTTTTGCGCTTTAGGACTTTTCAAGGGAAAATAGTTTTAAAAGACAAAAATATATTTTTAAATGGAATATCGCATGGATTTTAATGGGAAATTACAGATCATTTTTTCTTAGGTCAAAAATAACAGATCTGATTTTTGTAATCCACTTATTGTGAAAGGACTAAGTTTTGACGGTTTTATTTTGGTATGAAAAATTTCGGGAAACCTTTAAAACGACGTAATTTTGCAAGATTTTATTTTTTTAATGCACCAAAAAGAACAAGGGTTTTAGGATGGAAAAGATAGTGGAGAAAGAATTGTATGATTACCAGGAAAAGGATTTGGAAAAGATTTTTAATTGTTTTGAAACTTCCAAACACAATAGTAATTTATTGTATCAACTTCCCACAGGTGGGGGAAAAACCGTGGTTTTCTCTGAAATCGTTAGACGATATATTGCACAAACCAATAAAAATGTGGTCATTCTGACGCACCGCATTGAACTTTGTAAGCAGACTTCCAAAATGTTGAATGGTTTTGGTGTGCGAAACAAGATTATTAATAGTAAGGTAAAGGAACTTCCCGATCAGCACGAATATCAATGTTTTGTCGCGATGGTCGAAACTTTGAACAATCGTTTGAACGATGAAAAATTGGAAGTGGAAAATGTTGGTTTGGTGATTATTGATGAAGCACATTACAATTCTTTCACCAAATTGTTCAAATATTTTGAAGATTCATTTATTCTTGGGGTAACGGCAACTCCTTTGAGTTCTAATATCAAGCTTCCCATGAAAGATAATTATGAAGCATTGATCGTTGGGGATTCCATTTCTTCCCTTATTGATAAAGGATATTTGGCCAAAGCAAATACGATTCGTTATGATGTGGGCTTAAGTTCACTGCAAGTTGGTATGAATGGTGATTACACCGTGAAATCTTCCGAAGATCTCTATACCAATATGTCCATGCAAGAAAAGTTGATACAAGCTTATGAGGAAAAATGCAAAGGGAAAAAAACGCTTATTTTCAACAATGGTATCAATACGTCATGGTATGTTTATCAAACTTTTTTGGATGCCGGTTACGAAATCCGTCATTTGGACAACACGCATAGCAAAAAAGAACGCAAGGATATTTTGAGATGGTTCAACGAAAAGCCCGATGCCATTTTAACTTCCGTAAGTATTCTCACTACTGGGTTTGACGAACCCACGGTAGAAAACATCATTCTGAACAGGGCCACGAAATCGCTGACTTTATATTATCAGATGATTGGTCGCGGCTCACGAAAACTTCCCAAAAAGAATGTCTTCAATGTGATCGATCTGGGAAACAATGCCGCCCGGTTCGGACTTTGGGACGCTCCCGTAGATTGGGCGCAAATATTCAAAAATCCCGATTTCTTTCTGGATAATATGGTCGATGACGAAGATATAGAACGTAATTTCTCTTATTCCATGCCGGAAGAAACACGAAAACTTTTCGCCAATTCTGAAAATATTGAATTTGATATTAAGAAAGTATATAATGAAACGACGAATAATGGTGAAAAATCCAAGGCGGTTTTGGAGCGATCGATTGAGCAACACGCCAAAATGTGCATTGAAAACAGCGAGGATGTATTTGATGCACGCTTGCTTGCCCGTGAACTCAAAGAGGATATTCAAGACCGGATTCGCCGCTATTCTTATTGCATTATCAATAACACCAAAAATTATAAAGATTGGTTGAACGAAGATTACAATCGGAAACTGCGCTCGAGGATCAATGAACTTTCGCGTGACTGATTATTTTCTGGTTGGTTTCCAAACAAAAAAGCCACCCAATTGGATGGCCTTTCCTCATCATTAACTAAAAATTACATTTTTTCAGGACTTAATACGCCTCCGTGATCGGAACTCTTAAAATTGAATTTATAGGCTTTAATGGATTGTGATGACTCCGTTCCTGCGACTCCTTTTGGTGCGGTACCGCTAATGTTGAATTTCAAGACGGAAGTTGGATCGTTCATATCATCATCTGGCGAAAAACTTCCATTGTATGGGTTTATTCCTTGAGTGGTGGCTATCAGAGCTCCATCATAATAAACGGTTACAATATAATCGGTGTTGCCATCTACACTACAATTCGACCACAAATTGATCAGGACTTCATATTCGCCTTCTTCGATGGTAACCGATGAATTATCTTCATAAAAAATATTCTCGTTGTTGATGTTGTCCAAAGAACACGCCGCATTGCTGTCCACGTCCAATTGTCCACCGTTGCCGGAAATGGAACTGCCATAATATATTTCTTCACCATTGGGCTCAATTAAATGAAGATCGACATCATTGGGCTGATTCCAAGACATACTAATTTGAAGCAATCCGGTTCCCGCTTCCATTAAATTTACCGGCAAATAGGAATATTCGCTGAAATTTCCTTCTCCATCTCCCACAGCAATGGCAAGTGTGAAATTTGATGCGGCTTCCTGTCCGATCAGTAATTGTATCGATGCCATGACCGATTCTATATTGACGCCTTTTCCACCCAAATCATCGAACGTGGCGAAATAAAAACCCTGCACATCCTGCACACCAATTATCAATGTGGAAGGAGCTCCACTGGCCGTGATGGCAAGTGAATTACTCCCCCCGGCCAAAACAATTCCATTTCCTTGTACTTCTTCCACCATTAATGTGCTGGAATTGCTCACAGGTAATTTCTCATCGGAAAATCCAGCTCCGGGAATATCGAAATAAGTTTTTGGATAGTTTGTGTCGGCTATTGGATTTTTGTCCGGATTATCATCTTTGCCACAAGCAATAATGGTTAATGAGATCACAAGTAGTAGTGCGATTTTTTGGAAATTAATTTGATTGGTTATTTTGGTTTTCATGATTTTGATTTTTAAGAATTGTATTTTTGGTTTTAATGAATTTTTTTCTGATTGGTTAACATAGAAATCAAAATACTGAATTTCTTTGTTTTTTGTTATAGTGTAAAACTATTCCTTCTTTATGTTCTAGGAAATACCCATCAACTGGTATTTTTCATAAAATAAAAGGAAATCTTTAAGATTGATTTAAAACTCGTTGTTATCCCGATGTTTTCCTATATTTGGAAATCAAAAAATCAAAGAATTAAAAGTAGAAAGATGAAACTTTTAGAAGGAAAAAATGTATTAATTACCGGGGCCAGTCGAGGAATCGGGAGAGGGATCGCCGAAATCTTTGCAAAAAATGGGGCCAATGTGGCTTTCACTTATAGTTCTTCTGTGGAAGCCGCTGAAAAACTGGAAAAAGAATTGAACTCATATTCGATAAAAGCCAAAGCATATAAATCCGATGCAGCAAATTTTGAAGAAGCGCAAGAATTGATGAGGCAGGTTTTGGCGGATTTCGGTGGAATAGATAGTTTGATCAACAATGCGGGAATCACCAAAGACAATCTTTTGATGCGAATGAGCGAAGAGGATTTTGATAAAGTGCTGGAAGTGAATTTAAAATCGGTGTTCAACCTGACCAAAGCGGTCCTTAAACCTATGTTGAAACAACGCAAAGGTAGCATCATCAATATAAGTTCGGTGGTTGGGGTAAAAGGAAACGCGGGACAAGCAAATTATTCGGCTTCAAAAGCAGGAATAATTGGATTTTCAAAATCCATGGCACTGGAACTTGGCTCTCGAAATATCAGAACAAATGTGATTGCCCCTGGTTTTATTGAAACCGAAATGACGGCAAAATTAGATGAAAAAATAGTGGCCGGCTGGCGGGAAGCAATTCCCTTGAAACGAGGCGGTTCACCTGAAGATATTGCAAACGCCTGTTTGTTTTTCGCCAGTGATCTGAGTGATTACATTACGGGACAAGTGCTTCACGTTGATGGAGGAATGTTGACTTAATTTTTTTCGCCGAAAAGCGATTTATTGAGTTTAATCAATTGGTTTCATCAAACCATAAAAGTGCCTTTTTTTAACCAAATGACCACACAAACAATTTTTTGGGTTATCCTCGCCGCACTTGTTGCGCTAGGGCTTTCCTTGTTCCAATATTATTTTGGAAAGACAAAAAAGTCCAAAAATCGTTTGTGGTTCGCATTATTGCGCTTCATTACATGGTTTGGATTATTGCTGCTGTTGGTTAATCCGCAATTTTCAATGAAATCCTATCATATTGAAAAATCCCCGTTGATTTTGGCAGTAGATAATTCAAATTCCATTGAATATTTTGAAAAGGCGACAGAAGTTAGAAAGTTTGTCGCTGATTTTAAGAACAATGCGGAACTTACAAAACGTTTCAATCTTGAAATATATTCCTTTGGCGAAAATCTTCAGGCGGCAGATTCATTGAATTTTGACGAGAAACAGACCGAAATAGGAAAAGCTTTGCGCGAATTGCAGCAAATCCATAAAGGAAAATCGACACCAATCGTACTCGTGACCGATGGAAATCAGACTTTTGGTGAAGAATATCGTTATGCGGTAAAAGACCAATATTCTAAGATTTATCCGGTCGCTGTAGGCGATACAACCCAATATACCGATTTGGAAATCTCGCAATTGAACGTGAATCGCTATACTTTTTTGAACAATAAATTTCCTGTTGAAATTTTCGTTAATTATGTTGGAGCTGAAAATGTTGAAAGTGAATTCATCATTCAGGAAGGGAACAAAACCGTTTTTCGGGAACAATTGCATTTTTCCGCAGAAAAAAAATCCAAACGGATTTCAGCTATACTTCCGGCCAATAGTATCGGCGTAAAGACTTACACGGCAAAAGTCCTTCCGCTGGATCAAGAAAAAAATAAAATTAATAATCAACGTCAATTTGCGATTGAAACCATCGGTCAGAAAACCGAAATATTAATTCTGGCCGGGATTTTACATCCAGACATTGGCGCTTTGAAAAAAGCTATTGAAAGTAATGAACAGCGTTCCGTTACCATAAAAACCACGAAGGATGATTTTAGTATCGGTGAATATCAATTGGTGATTTTGTATCAACCAAATTCTTCTTTTCAGTCTGTTTTTAAACAGTTGAAAGATTTGAAAATCAATAGTTTCACAATTACTGGAACGGCAACGGATTATACTTTTTTAAACGCTGCGCAAACTGATTTTCAGAAAAGGATCAGTGCTCAGTTTGAAGATTATTTGCCTACTTTTAATAAGAATTATGGTGTTTTTCAGATTGAAAATATTGGTTTCAATGATTTTCCTCCGCTTGAAGATGGATTTGGTGGAATTGATTTCCAAAATTCCATTCGTCCAATTTTATTTCAGAATATTCAAGGAATCTCCACCGAAACACCTTTGTTGGCAACAGCTGAAGAACAAGACGGTCGCCGGAAAGCTTTTCTTTTCGGGGAAGGTATTTGGAAATGGCGAGCCAAAAGTTATTTGGATTTCCATTCGTTCGAAAATTTCGATGGATTTATGGGAAAATTAATTCAATATATAGCTTCTACAAAAAAGCGTGATCGCCTTGAGCTCACCTATAATTCCTTTTACAATAAAGGCGATGAGTTGACCATTCAGGCTGAATATTTTGATAAGAATTTTGTTTTCGATCCACGGGCAAAATTAATGTTGTCCGCAAAAAATAAAGATTCGGGAGAAAATGTTCAACGTCCCTTTCTTTTAAAAAATACAGATTACGCAGTGAATCTCAGTGATTTTCCACCGGGGAAATACGCTTTTACCGTAAGTGTTGAAGACCAAAATTTGGCAAAATCCGGCGAGTTTACCCTGATAGATTTTGAACCGGAAAAGCAGTTTATGAATGCCAATTTAAATCGGTTGCAAGAAGTGGCCAACAATCTAGGCAGTAAGGTTTATTTTTTGGATGGACCAGAAATTTTAAGAAAGGATCTATTGGAAAATGATGCTTTTCTGCCCGTTCAAAAAAGCACGCAAAAACTCATGTCCATCATTGATTGGTATTATTTGTTGTCGATCATTATTCTTTCTCTTTCAATAGAATGGTTTTTTAGAAAATACAGCGGTTTGGTTTAGTTGTTTTTTCAAACTTTATGATCAAAACCATTTTTTTCGTTTAAAAAACCAAAGCATTCCCAAGAAAACCAAGATCATTACGCACAAAACAAAGTAATATGCATACGGTTCATGAAGTTCCGGCATATTATCGAAATTCATTCCATATACTCCGGCAATGAATGTAAGTGGAATGAAAATGCTCGACATTATGGTCAAAACCTTCATCACTTCATTCATTTTATTACTGATGGTTGTCATATACATGTCCATCAAACCCCAAGTCATTTCCCGATAAATTTCCACACTTTCCCCAATTTGCACGATATGATCCAATAGATCACGTATATAATTTTTTGTTTTGCTATGGATGAGCTGATTTTCGTCTCTTTCAAGTTGTTTGATTACTTCGCGCAAAGGCAACACTGTATTTCTGATCTTTAAAATTTTTCGTTTCAAACGTTGTATTTCATTTGAAATATTTTCACGCGGATTTTTCGTTAGCAATTCATCTTCCAAAAATTCGATATTATCACTTAGATTTTCGATGATAATGAAATAATTATCGATAATAGCATCCAAAATGGAATACATGAGGAAATCGGCACCGCGCCAGCGAACCCTTCCTTTTGCATTGGCAATGCGGTTCCGTAGCCCGTCCAAAACATCCTCATTGGCTTCCTGGAATGTGAGCACATAATTTTTTCCGAGCACAATGCTGATGTGTTCTTTGATGAATTTTCCCTGTTCATCGTGATAAAGCATTTTGAGCACCAGAAACAAATAATTCTCATGCTCTTCAATTTTTGGTCGTTGTTGTGTATTCACAATATCTTCTAGCAGCAACGGATGCAACCCATATTCTTTTCCCAATTCTTCAATATCGGACGTGTTGTTCAATCCATTAATATTTATCCAACTGATTTTATCCGTTTCTTTAAATTGAATCGCATCTTGCAAACGATCGCTTGTATAATGCTTATATTCCGATTCGTTGTACTGAATTATATCCAATACAGAAACTCCTTCTTTTGTACCTACATAGGTAACTTCGCCAGGAGCTTGATGTAACGAGGTATATTTGACGGACTTTTTTCTATAGGGTTGGAGCTTCATTGTTTTTTTGTTTCGATCTTTAAATATATTGTTTTTTTACGTTCCAAAGCACCTATTAATTTCAACATTTTTTCTTTATTATTATAAGCCTGTGGACTTATATTTCAATATTATAAGCCCGTGGGCTTATATTCTCTTATTATAAGCCTGTGGGCTTATATTTTCATATTATAAGCTTTTTCACCTATATTTGTTTTATCTGAATAATTCCCAACATGCGTGCAGCTATCTTAACCTGTGATCTTATAAACTCTTCCAAACTGAAAAAGAAGGAACTGGAACTGGTGCAGCAACTTCTGCAAAAAGAGTTTTTAAATTCTCAAAAGCATTTCAAAAAAGGGACAACCTATTTCGAAATTTATCGTGGCGATGGTTTTCAAGGAATAGTTTTAGATTTGGACAACGCCTTAACAATTGCTTTTTTACTGAAAAGCAGTGTGAAAAAATTTGCTTTCAAAAGGGAAAAGATTTCAAAAGCAACAAAAAGTTTGATCGATTTCAGAATGGCAATAGGAATTGGGGAAATTGATGGAATCCCAAAAAATTTGAAAGAAGCCAATGGGCAAGCTTTTATTTTTTCAGGAAGGACCTTGGATGCAATGAAAAGTAAGCAACAGAAAACCAGTTTGAAAACTGCGGATGAAAATATAGATCATGAATTTGAGGTGCATTTTAAATTTTTTGATCTACTGACCGAAAAATGGTCTTTGGCCGCAGCAGAAGTGGTATATTTCCTGTTGCAAAATATGACGGAAACCGAAATTGCCCAAAAAACAGGAATCAGCCAGTCGGCGGTGAATTCGCGCAAAAAAGCCAGCGGATGGGAGGCCATCGCAAAATTATTGATCCGTTATAAGGAAGTTGTGGCGAAAACAGGGAAAGAATGAACTACACCATCCTCGTTCTTTTACAATTGCTGATTGCTCATATTCTAACCGATTTTGTGCTGCAACCTACTTCGTGGATATTGCATAAGCGCAAACACAAAATAAAATCCATTTATTTATTATTGCATGCGCTGATTGCCGGAATGTTAACTTACTTGTTCCTGCAAGAATGGGAAATGTGGGTGGTTCCACTTATAATTTTCGTAAGTCATTATTTTATCGATTTATGGAAATTGAACGCCAGAAAGGATAATCTCGTTTATTTTTTATGGGACCAATTTTTTCATCTTGTCGTTATTGTTTTGGCATGGTTGTTTTTGGTAGATGCTTTTGGTGAAGTCGGACAGTTTTTGGGAAATATCGTTAATTCCCCAAAAATTCTTGCATTGATCATCGGATATTTGACGATAATTTTCCCAGTTGGTTTTCTTGTTGAAAAAGGCACCAAACGATGGCGGGATGATCTGGAAAAAAATGAAGGGGAGGAAGAAAGCTTAAAATATGCGGGCCGTTACATTGGTATTTTTGAACGCATTCTTGTCATTACCTTTATTCTGATCGGTAATTTTTCGGCCATAGGTTTTCTGATCGCGGCAAAATCGATTTTACGATTCAATGAAAAATCAGGGAAAAGTTCCAGAAAACAAACTGAATACGTGTTGATCGGAACATTGATGAGTTTTGCGATCAGTATTGTGATCGGTTTCCTAATACGAGTATTCTTCTTCCAATAACTGAATATTTCCACGTATTCTTTCAATGACAATTCCCATCATTCTTTTGTTCAAAGCCGAAGAATTTTGGATGTAAATACCATATTCTTCCAAAGTAAACTGCCCAATGATCATTCCTTTCAGGCTATTTCGGAATTTTATATCTTTTTGGATGGCGTGTTCTACGTAATCCAACCGCTTTTCAATAGAAAGATCATAAAAAACATTTTTGTGCTTTTCAATATAATTTCTGAAAACCATCAGCAACAAATCGGCCTGAAGTTTAATTACTGGCCGAAGTGTTTGGTTTTGAAATTGTTCTTCCAGACTCATATCTGGGGAAACCCTTGCAGATAGAATTTCGGGCCTCATTTCCAATAAATGTAAATTGCGCTGGTTCATGTGTTCTGGGTTTTATGAAAGATACAGCAATAAGATCACATAATGAAACATGGACGAAAAGACTTATAAACTGGGTTTTCAACAATTTTTGGACGTTAAATTGGTCTTAATTCCTTAGATTACAAGGCCTATTTCGTAATTTTACGGAAAGTGAAAAACCCATGTTAGCATCCATAAATCCATATACCGGTGAACAAATTGCCAAATTCAGTGAACTTTCCAAATCGGAAATAAATACGAGGCTCAAGCATGCAGATCGCGTTTTTCAATCTTGGAGAATAACAAGTTATGCCCACAAAGCCGATTTGATGTTACGTTTAGAAAAGGTTTTGGAAAAAAACAAGCGGAAATATGCCGAAACCATTACTCAAGAAATGGGAAAACCCATTTCACAAGCTGTTTCTGAAATAGAGAAATGTGCTTGGGTCTGCCGCTATTACGCGGAAAATGCAAAGGAGCATTTAAAGAACGAACCCATTAAAACAGATGCTGGAAAATCATATATCAGTTTTGAACCACTGGGTGTCGTTTTGGCCGTGATGCCATGGAATTATCCGTTTTGGCAAGTTTTTCGTTTCGCCGTACCTGCATTAATGGCCGGAAATGTTGCGGTTTTGAAACATGCTGGAAATGTGATCCAGTCCGCGGAAAATATTCAGGAAGCCTTTCGGGAAGCTGGATTTCCGGAAGGTTGTTTTCAACACCTGATCGTTAAACATAAAAAAGTTGAACATATTATTCGAAACAAATACGTGAAAGCGGTAACGCTCACCGGAAGTGAAGCAGCAGGAAGATCGGTGGCGGGAATTGCTGGACAAGAGATAAAAAAATCTGTTTTGGAACTTGGAGGCAGCAATGCGTTGGTTGTTTTTGAAGATGCCGATTTGGATAAAACGGTGGAAACATGCATCATGGCTCGTTTTCAAAATACAGGTCAAAGTTGTATTGCCGGAAAAAGATTGTTGGTTCATGAATCCGTTTTTAACATTTTTCTCGAAAAATTCCTAAGCAAAGCAAGGGCACTGCAAATTGGTGATCCCATGGACGAAGAAACATTTATCGGGGTTTTGGCACGAAAAGATTTGGCCAAGAAATTGGAAGAACAACTTGCAATCTCTGTGGAAAAAGGTGCTAAAGTTGTGCTGGGAGGAAAACGAAAAGGAGCTTTTTTTGAGCCAACCGTCGTAATTAATGTGAAGAAAAAAATGCCCATTTTTAAAGAAGAAACTTTCGGTCCACTGATGGCTGTGATGCCCTTCAAAACCGATATGGAAGCCATGGATTTGGTAAACAAATCGAATTTTGGATTAGGGGTTTCCATTTTCACGAAAGACATGGAGCGCGCCAAAGCCATGATCCCAAATTTCGATGATGGTGCTGTTTTTGTTAATGAACTGGTGAAAAGCGATCCGCGTTTGCCGTTTGGTGGCACGAAAATTTCTGGTTATGGTCGTGAACTTTCTCGCTATGGGATATTGGAATTCGTCAATAAAAAAACCGTTTATATCAAATAGCTCGTCATTCCCTTTTTGGATATTCCGTCAACATTCTGCGGAAAATAGGAGAGTTCATGCTGCTTTCCCCAATGCTGCTGAATTGGTGCCATTCCTTTGGTTCAGATTCATAATGTCTTGGTAATTGGGCGATTTCAGATAGAGCAGCTGCCAGAAGCGGTTCGTTTTGTTCGCCCAAAACTCCATAATTTGTGTAATCTTCTTTCAGAAAGATATCGGGTTCAATTCCATTCGCATATTCTGTGAAACCATTGGCGTTTACCGATTTAAGAATCAATGGTAGCATCGCGTATCGATGGCCTAAATTAACATTATGCTTTGTGAAATCAGGCGAATCGTAAACAATTGTTGACCCTTGGAATTTTCCAGTGGTATAATCGCCAATTTGAACCACATCAATATAAGGCATCAATGCGCTGATCACCAATTCGCTCGCCGAAGCGGAACTGGCGGTGGTTAGGATATATACTTTACTGAGGTTCAAACTATTGATAGTTGTTCCTGAGCCTGTTTTATTATTGAAAAATCTTTTTTCTGGTTCAAAATTTTCATTATAAACTTGGGTGATAAAAAGTTCCCCATTGAATTGTCCCGTGATCATGCTCGACAAGTCATTTGCAGTTTCAATGCTTCCCCCACCATTATAACGTTCATCCAACACCAAATCCGTTACGCCTTGCGCCTTAAAATCAGCGAAAACGGCATTGAGTTGATCGTCAAATTCGGCGGTAAAAGCATTGTACATTAAATATCCAGTTTTATGCCCGTTCACGTTTAAAACCTTATGGATATAAATTGGGTTTTCCGTATATTGTTTTTTCACCAATTCAATATTTTCACCAGTTGGGATTAATTCGACACCTTCCAAATTGGCCAAGCCGATACTGTAGGAAGTTCTTGAAATCAGTTCCGAATAATTGTTTTCGGTAAGATTTTCCCCATCGATACTGTTGAAAATCATTCCTCGTTCCACACCATTTTCATCTGCGGAAGTATTTGGAAGAACATACCGCACAATGCCGAATATTTCGCTGGTTGCTTGAATTTGAACCAAGCCGAATTCCATTCCGTTGTGCAGCGTAATTCCGTCCAACAAATTTTCCAAAACCCGATAATCACTTATAAGAAAACTGAATCTATCTTCTGGTGCCAATAAATTTTCAAAAAGACTTTCAGGACTGTTGAAACTTTTTAAAAATCCGTTCAATTCTGCTTTCGAATCAAAAGCAGCATCCGCTAAGGCGGGAATTTCCGCTTTGTATAAATAAACATAATTCAGTCCGCGATAGATGAAATTTTGGACGTTGAGTGTGCTGGCATTATTAGCTTCATCATCAATATCTTTAAAGCAGGAAGTAAATATGGTGGCGATAAAGAGGACAATTAAAAGGAATTTTACTTTTTTCATCAAAGCGCTTTCTAAATTCTGCCCTAAAAGTAAGGATTGTATTAGAAATTTGAGCTATATTGTAGCAAAAGATAGAGCAAATCGTCATCATTATATAAGGGCAAAAGACAATTAAATGGACCAGTACGCTTTCTTGAAAATTTTTGACCCGATACAGAATAAGCTTTATCGATTGTCCTTACGCTTACTGGTTTCGAGGGAAGCGGCGGAAGATGCAACACAGGAAGTTCTTTTGAAACTTTGGGAACGCAAAGAAAAACTCGGAAATTATAACAGTCCCGAAGCTTATGCGATGACCATCACAAAAAATTATTGTTTGGATCAATTGAAATTAGGACAGAACAATAATTTACGAATCGTTCATAATAATTATGAGGAAAAAAGTGCCTCGCTACAAAAACAATTGGAAGTCAAAAATGAATTTGAATGGATCCAAATATTAATGGAAGACCTGAATGAACAACAAAAAGCCATTGTGCAAATGCGCGATATCGAAGAAATGGAATATCACGAAATCGCCCAAATAATGGAAATGAACGAAACCGCGGTGCGGGTTGCTTTATCCCGGGGGCGAAAAAAATTAAGGGACGGAATATTAAAAAAACACAACTATGGAACGGCATAAACAAATGAATATTCTAATTGAAAAATACTTGGAAGGAACGACTTCCTTGGCTGAAGAAAAAGAATTAAAAGCTTATTTTTCTTCCGAGGAAATCGCGCCGGAATTAATGGAATATGCTCCTTTATTTGGATTTTTTGCTTCAGAGCGCACAAAAAATTATGAACCCAAAATAAAGAAAAATTCCAAGAACGATAGATATATGTGGTTTGGGATCGCTGCAGGAATTGCGATCATAATTGGGATTTTCTTCTTCCAGCCTAAGCAGCAAAACGACTTGGGAACGATTAAAGACCCAGAACTTGCACTTCAAAAAACAAAAGAAGTTTTGAACTTTATTTCAAAGGAAATGAACCAAGGAAAAGGAGGATTGGTGTACCTCACAGAAATTGAAAGCACCAAAAAAGTATTAATAACAAACAATTAATAGATAGAAATAATGAAAAAATTAACAGTGATTCTCGGCATTGCCATTTTAATGTTCCCATTTTTATCGCAAGCACAAAACTTCGACAAATATAACAACATGAAGAATGTAAGTTCCATGTTGGTCACCAGCGAAATGTTCAAACTGCTGACAGAGATTGATTACGACAGTTCCGACCCGGAAACGCAGGCTTATGCCAATTTGATAGAAAGCCTTAAAAATATTCAGGTTTACTCGACTTCCGATGCAAAAATTGGCGCGAAAATGGCCGTGGATATTCAAGGCTATTTGAGTACGCATTCCATGAAGAAATTAATGAGTTTTAAGGAAGATGGAAAATCTGTGGAATTTTATTCAAAACCAGGTAAATCTGATTCTTATGTAAGCGAGTTGCTTATGTTCATGAGCGGAATAGATGATGGCGAAACCAAAGCGGTAATAATGCGAATCACCGGAAATGTAGATTTAAAACAAATTTCAAAGCTTGCGAAAGACCTGAAAGTGCCTGGAGCAAAGGAATTGGAAAATATTAAAGAAAATTAGAAATTATGAATACAACAATGAAATCTTTGGTTGCAATCCTCTTTTTATCTTTAATTGCTTGTGATGGGCCATCTTTGGAAAAATATTATGTGAACCACGAAAATCAAGATAATTTTCTGGTAGTGAATATTCCTACTAGCACATTGATCGGTGATACATCAAAACTTTCGGCAGAACAAGTTGAGACATTGCAAAGTATGAAAAAAGCCAATATTTTGGTTTATCCGTTAAACGATAAAAACAAATCGGCTTTTGAGAAAGAAAAAGCAGATTTGGAAAATATTTTGAAGAATGAAAATTATAAACTGCTGATGAAATTTGGGTCTTCCGACAAACAGTTCAGGTTAATGTATGAAGGTGATCCTGAATCCATTGACGAAATGGTCGTTTTTGGTTCTTCGGATGAAATGGGTTTTGGCGTGGCGCGCATTTTAGGTAAAAATATGAACCCAGGCGAGATTATGAATTTGATGAAATCTCTGGACAGCACCACTATCAACATCGATGGGATGAAGAAATTGAAAAATATCATCCGGTCCAAAACGGAAAAAGATAGTTTGTAACTCTGTGCGCTTATTTAATTCCGTTATCCATGAGTTGGACTTTCTGAGAACCGGAAGCCAAATTTAAAGTAAGATCGTCAATAGAATTTAAATCCCCGTATAATTTTGCGGGGATATTTTTTTCAATTCCGTCTTTATTTCTTCTGAAATTGAAAGATTTTCTATGAATTCCGCCATGCTTTTCGCATTTATTTTTTTATTGGTGCGGGTAAGTTCTTTCAAGGCTTCATAAGGGTTGGGATAGGATTCTCGCCGAAGAATTGTTTGAATCCCTTCAGCTACGACCGCCCAATTGTTTTCCAAATCTTGTTCTAATTTTTCTTGGTTCAGCAATAATTTTTCGAGGCCTTTTAAAGTAGAATAGAACCCAATCAATGTGTGGCCGATTGGAACACCAATATTTCGCAATACTGTACTATCGCTAAGATCGCGTTGTAATCTGCTGATGGGTAATTTAGCGGAGAAATGCTCAAAAACTGCATTGGCGAGTCCCAAATTCCCTTCGCTGTTTTCAAAATCTATGGGATTTACTTTGTGGGGCATGGCCGAAGAACCAATTTCCCCTTCTTTGATTTTTTGTTTGAAATAATCCATTGAAACATACGCCCAAATATCGCGATCTAAATCAATGATAATGGAATTAATGCGCTTCAGGCAGTCGAACAATGCAGCCATATGGTCGTAATGTTCAATTTGAGTAGTAGGGAAAGAATGGTGTAAACCTAAATTTTGTACAAAATTAGATCCAAATTTTTTCCAATCGAAATTTGGATATGCGACGTGATGCGCATTGAAATTTCCGGTGGCGCCACCAAATTTGGCAGCATGAGGAATCCGGTCTAGCAATTTTACTTGTTCACTTAAACGAACCGAAAAAACCTGTATTTCTTTTCCCAAACGAGTAGGGGAAGCCGGTTGTCCGTGCGTTCGGGCAAGCATGGGAACATTTTTCCATTCTTCGCTTCGATTTTCCAAAGCATGTTGAACTTTATTCAAAAGGGGCAAATACACGTTTTCAACCGCTTCTTTCAACGAAAGCGGAACCGCGGTATTATTGATGTCTTGGGAAGTTAATCCGAAATGAATGAATTCCTTGTGATTTCCGAGTCCCAGTTCGTCGAATTTTTCTTTTAGAAAATATTCCACGGCTTTCACATCATGATTTGTAGTTTTTTCGATGTTTTTAATAGCAGTCGCATCTTCCGAAGAAAACTCTTGGTAAATTTTTCGAAGATCGTTCAAAACCTCACTTTTTATACCAGAAAGCTGAGGTAGCGGCAGTTCACAGAGAGCGATGAAATATTCGATTTCAATACGAACCCTGTATTTTATCAGCGCCTCTTCACTGAAATAAAGGGAAAGTTCTTTGGTTTTGGAAGAATATCTTCCATCAATAGGGGAAATGGCCAAAAGCGGGTTCATGGAATGCGATTACTGTTAAAGGGCAAAGATAGCTTATAAAAATAAGTCACAAAACTACGAGGTTTTCAGATGAAGAAAAATTTTCAAAAATGCTATTTTTCTTCCATCGTATGATAGATGTTTTGCACATCGTCATCTTCTTCTATTTTTTCCAATAGTTTTTCAACATTGGCTTCTTCTTCAGGCGAAAGTGATTTTGTAATTTGTGGAATACGGTCAAAACCGGAAGAAAGGATTTCAATACTGCGGTCTTCCAATTCTTTCTGGATGGCACCGAAACTTTCAAAAGGGGCATAAATCAAAATTCCATCTTCGTCATCAAAAACTTCTTCCGCACCAAAATCGATGAATTCCAGTTCCAGTTCTTCCGCATCCAATCCTTCGGCAGGAATCCTGAAATTACAGGTATGGTCGAACATAAATTCCACCGAGCCAGAGGTGCCGAGGTTTCCATCGCATTTGTTAAAATAGGAACGAATATTGGCCACGGTTCGGTTATTATTGTCGGTCGCAGTTTCGATTAGCACAGCGATCCCGTGTGGAGCATAGCCTTCAAAAAGCACTATTTTATAATCGCCATGTCCTTTTTCAGTGGCACGTTTTATGGCGCGTTCCACATTTTCCTTGGGCATATTTACACTCTTGGCATTTTGAATCACCGCCCGCAGTCGGGAATTGGTGTCCGGATCGGGTCCTCCTTCTTTCACTGCCATCACAATATCTTTTCCGATCCTTGTAAATGCTTTGGCCATGGCGGACCAACGTTTCATTTTTCGTGCTTTTCTAAATTCAAATGCTCTTCCCATTGATAAGTATAATTAAAGTGTAAAAATAAAAAAAACAGTCGATTCACCAATGATGAACCGACTGCTTGTTTTTATAAAATTTGGAATATAATTTTAAGCGGTTTTGATAATCGCATTTATTGCCTCTGCAAGGTCAACATCTTTTTGTGTCACTCCTCCGGCATCGTGTGTGGAAAGGGAAATGGATAGCTTGTTGTAAACGTTTGTCCATTCCGGATGGTGTTGTTGTGCCTCAGCTTCAAAAGCGATTCGCACCATTTGGCTGAAGGCATCTTTAAAGTTTTGAAATTTGAAAGATGCGCAGATCGTATTTTCTTTATATTTCCACTGCGTCAGGCCTTCGAGCTTTTTGTCTATTTGTTCTTGGGTGAGTTTCTGTGCCATAATTTTTAAGATTTGTTGTCGGAGTTTTTATAAGTTGGTTTTTTGAAATTCCATCGTTCACCATTTTCCCAGGCTTTTACAGAATTTCCGTAGGAAGAATAGCCGTTGTTGTCTTTTAATAATTTCGCCAATTGTAACACGTTATAAGTCATAAACGTAGTGTTTTTATTGGTGAATTCATGGTTTTTTGCACCTGATTCTTTATCGAGATAACTTGGTCCGGGACCGATTTCACCGATCCAGCCGCAATCGGCTTGCGGCGGAATGCTATAGCCGATGTGCGACAAAGAATAAAGAATTCCGCTGGCGCAATGTTTTACGCCATCTTCGTTTCCGGTGATGACACAACCGCCTACTTTCCCATAGTAAATATATTGTCCTTTTTCGTTTTGTTTACTGCTCATCGCGTAAAGGCGTTCTATCAAATTGGTCGCAACCGAAGAGCGTTCCCCGAGCCAAATTGGGGAACCAACTATCAGAATGTCAGCAGAAATAATTTGCTCGAATAATTTTGGCCATTCATCTTTTTCAGCTCCCTCTTTGGTCATGTCCGGTTGCACTCCAACGGGAACATCGAAATCCACTAAGCGTATGTTTTCCACTTCTACCCCTTCCGCTTTCATAATTGCCGCAGAAACATCCATTAATCCACGGGTATTGCTGATCCGCGGACTTTTTTTCAACGTACAATTGACAAAACAGGCTTTTAAATTTTCAAAATTAGGTTTTTCCATAATTTTTTATTTTGCCTAAAGATAAGCTATAAAATTAGGAAATTAATATTAAAAGCCTGTTTAATATAAGATTAACAGCTTTTTAAACACAGTTCTCAATTATTTCCTGAATGGTGATCTGCAGATTTTTGGGTAAGATTTGGTCTTTTGGCAAAACAGCTAAAAATCGGTCTTCATTCGAACTATAATTTCGGCGGAAGATGGAATTTTTTAAATGGATCTGCATGCAAATATCTTCCATCAATTCGCTGTGATGAACCAAATCCGTACTTCCCAAATGAAATATTCCGGTTTTTCCGTGATTAATAAGAAAATGGATTTGCTGCGTGAATTTCTGAACAGAATTCGCATTGATCACCACATTCGGAAAAACATTGATGGGTTCGTGCAGTTCTACCAGTTGCTTTAATTCTCGGATTCGTGGGGTATTTGCTCCGAAAATCATCGGTAATCGCACAATGATATATTTTTCCAAAGGCAATCGGAGAAGGGCATTTTCAATTTTAATTTTCACCCTTCCGTAAACGCTGTCGGAAAGGGTTTTATCATATTCATAAGAAGGAAAATTGGTGAAAGCATCAAAAACATTTGAGGAAGACAGAAAAATAAGTTTTGCCGTATTCCGTAATATATAATCTTCAATTTCACGGTGGGCATCAATTTGTGCGTTGAAATTTCCGTGAAGTGCCGAAATGATGATGTCTGGCTTTAAATTCCATAAAATTGGTGAAAGGGATTCCCTTTCCAAATCCCAATGGTGGAATTTTTTATTTTTTGCACAAGAAGATTTAGTGAAATATGTGCCGTGAACGTCAAAATAATTTCGGAGTTCTTTATATAGCGAATTTCCCAGAAATCCGCTGGCACCAAGAATAAGTATTTGTTTTGCTTTTGGAATAATCGCTTTCTTATAGGTTTTTTATTGAACGCAATGATCGGAAAACCCGTATGAAGGTTTTTCCAAAAAATGGACATAGAACATTTTAAGAATTTACGCTTTATAAAATGGCAGTTTTACGATTTGGGCCGGCACTGCATTTTTTCTGATTTGTATAAAAATTTCATCTCCCAAGTTGCTGTTTTCTGTTTTTACATATCCCAATCCGATCGCTTTTCCCATGGAAGGTGACATGGTGCCGGAAGTTACTTTTCCGATCTTGGTTCCTTCCGCATTCACAATTTCATAATCGTGTCGAGGGATTCCTTTTTCAGTGAGTTCAAAAGCTATCAATTTTTGCTTTGGACCATTTTCTTTCTCCCGTTTTAAGGCTTCGGAATTAATGAAGTCTTTGGTGAATTTCGTGATCCATCCTAATCCGGCTTCAAAAGGAGATGTTGTTTCATCAATATCATTTCCATATAGGCAAAAGCCCATTTCCAAACGCAGTGTGTCGCGAGCGGCCAATCCAATGGGTTTTATTCCAAAATCCGCTCCCGCTTCCATGACCTTCCTCCAAATTTGCTGCACATTTTCGTTTTTGCAATAAATTTCAAAACCGCCACTTCCGGTATATCCTGTTGCCGAAATAATTACCTTATCAATTCCGGCAAATTCATCTACTTCAAAATGATAGAATTTAATGGCAGAAAGATTTACTTCGGTCAATGATTGCATGGCTTCCACCGCTTTAGGTCCTTGGATTGCCAAAAGGGAAAAATCATCAGAAATATCCTTCATTTCCGCGCCAATTTCATTATGCTGCGAAATCCAATTCCAATCTTTGTCAATATTGGAGGCATTTACCACCAAAATGAATTTTTCAGGATTAAAACAATAGATGATCAAATCGTCAACGATACCGCCAGTTTCATTTGGCATATAAGCATATTGCGCTTTCCCTTCTGAAAGTTTTGAAGCGTCGTTGGAACAAACTTTTTGAATCAGCGCCAATGCATTTGGACCAGAAATAAGAAATTCCCCCATATGAGAAACATCAAAAACCCCTAAATTTTCCCGAACTGTTTGGTGTTCGATGTTCACGCCTTCATAGGAAACCGGCATATTATATCCCGCGAACGGAACCATTTTCGCGCCCAAGGCCTTATGGACTTCACTTAATGCTATTTCTTTCATTCTTTTCAACGTTTAAAAACTTCCGCAAAATTATCCAATTTTTATCTGTTAGAAAAGGAATGACGCAAAATTAAGATGACAAAAATGACTGTGAACCGACTCGCGTTTTGTTTTGCTTTCGGGAAGAAAAATGCATGTGTTATCTTTACGCATCATAAAAGTAGGGAAGAATGAAATTATTTACCAGTGAACAGTTGAAAGAAGCGGATCGCATCACCTTGAAAAAACAGAAAATTTCCTCATTGGAATTGATGGAGCGGGCTGCAACTCTTGTTTTCAATGAAATTCACGCAAGCTTGCAAGGGGTTGAAACCGAAATAAAAATATTTTGCGGCGTGGGGAACAATGGTGGCGATGGTTTGGTGGTTGCCCGTTTGTTGAAGGCTGAAAAATATAGAGTAAAAACCTTTGTAGTGAATTACAGTGAAAATCGCTCCGAAGAATTTTTGCACAATTACGAGCAGATCAAAGAAATGGATACTGATTGGCCGGAATTGTTGACAGAAGAAAGTGATTTCTCAAAAATTTCAAAAGATGATTTTGTGATCGATGCTATTTTTGGAATAGGCTTAAATCGGCCGATGCCAACTTGGGTGAATCATCTTGTCGAACATATAAATTCCTCGCAAGCTTTTGTACTTTCGATTGATCTTCCCTCCGGACTTTTAATCGACAAGGCTCCATCCACAAAAGATAAAGTCGTGAAGGCTGCTGTAACCTTAACTTTTCAAATGCCTAAACTTGTGTTTTTTTTGCCAGGTACAGCTGCTTTTGTAGGTGATTTCCATGTCCTCGATATTGGTTTGGATTCGGAATATCTACTCGAAACGGAAACAAATATGGAACTTGTGGGAAAACAGGAAGTATTGCCATTTTACCGTCATCGAATGAAATTCTCACATAAAGGAACTTATGGGCACTGTCTTATTGTCGGTGGTTCTTATGGGAAAATGGGAAGCGTGTTTTTGGCTTCTTCAGGTGCGTTTAAATCTGGTGCGGGAAAAGTTACGGCCTTTGTTCCAAAATGTGGCTATGAAATTTTACAAAATACTTTGCCGGAAGCAATGGTTCTTACTTCGGAAAATGAACAATTACTGACGAATATAGACTTCGATTTTGAGCCGGAGGCTATTTGTTTTGGAATTGGCGCAGGAAAAAAGCCGGAAACGGTCGAAGCTTTTCATGATCTTTTGAAGCGAACCAAGAAGCCAATGGTAATTGACGCAGATGGCTTGAATATTCTTTCAGAAAATCGGGAACTTTTGAATGAAATTCCTAAAATGTCCATCTTGACTCCACATCCAGGCGAATTGGAGCGGATGTTGGGAACTTGGAAAGATGATTTTGACAAGTTGAAAAAGGCGAAAGCATTTTCAAAAAAGTACAATTTGATTGTTGTGATCAAAGGCGCATATACGATTACGGTGAATGACGATAAATTATTCATCAACACCAGTGGGAATCCCGGAATGGCGACCGCTGGAAGTGGCGATGTTTTGGCGGGCATTCTTACAGGATTGCTTTCGCAAGGTTATCAACCTTTATCGGCTGCAATATTTGGGGTATATTTGCATGGAACCGCAGGGGATTTTGCCGCAGCGAAAAACGGTGTGGACGCCTTGATGTCGGGAGATATTTTGGAAAATATAGGAAATGCATATTTAGATTTGTTCAAAAAATTGCCGGTGAAGGAAGATGAAGCAGAATGAAATTTTCTTATGGGCAATTCAAAATCCTTCAATAATTTTTCGTCGATGTCTTCATCTTTTAAAAATCTTCCTGATTTCATAAAACAAGCGTTCGATTAGGCGCAAATCTTCCGTAATGATATTAGCGGTGCCAGTCATTTCCTGTTGAAAATCGATTTTTTCACCATAACTCGTTTCGAGAGTTGGGGGAAGGGAAACATCAATAAGATAAAAACCCTCATTATTGGGCGTAAGGGAAATGGATGTTATTTTTCCTTCCAATATTCCAAATTGACGGTATGGATAAGCATCAAGATGAATATTCACTTTTTGTCCGATTTTCAATTTCCCCGAATTTTGGGCCGCGGCCAATGCTTTGCCGATATACTTGCCATTTTTTGCGGGAATAATGGTAAAAATAGTTTCTCCTGCGTTCACCTCCTGGCTTTTCGACCAGACTTGCAGATAGGAAATGGTTCCCGAAAGGGAAGAGCTGAGAACATATTGCAATTCCCAGTCTTGAATTGCTTTTTTTAATTGGTTGAAAGACTGCAATGCGTTCCGCAACAAATTTATCTTGTCCATTTTTTTGTGCACCACAGTGGTTTTACTGTTCCTGTTCAGATCGATTACTGCAGACTGCAATTGGGAAATCTGCAAGCCAAGGTTTTTAAGTTCTTTTTCATTCTGAAGATATTCAAGTCCCTTGGTTTCCCATTCCTGTGCGGATATGACGCCTTTGTGATACAAAGTATCGAATCGGTTCAGTTCTTTTCTTTTAAACTCCAATTCCTTTTCTCCGATGGTTTTTTGTTGTTTTAAAAGTTCCAGCCTTTGGTGTAGTTGCCGGATCTCAGATCGCTGGGCCATGCTTTCGATTTCATAGGGAGCCAAATTTTTATTTAAACGATAATTCAAATAGTCTTTCTCGAATTGCACAAAAGCATCTTTGATATTGCCCAATTGTAGAAACAGCGTTTCTTCTGTGGGAAAAATGAAGTCATCCCTATTTATCCTTAAGGTATCGATAATGTTTTTGAGTATGAATACATCATGATAATCTGCTGTATTTTCTATTATTGCCAGCCGCGTACCCTCTTTCACGTTCACCCTGTCTTTCACAAATATTTTTTGAATGGAACCAGTGCTTCTCGCAATTATTTTTTCCGGTGGAACTTCTGTTGTAATCACGATTGGAGCCGTGATAATATCCGGGTATTTTATGAAATAAGAAAGTAGCAGCAGCAAAAAGATAAACCCGAACAACATCGTGTTTCCCCACCGGAAAAGGAATTTCGGCGGTTCCGAAAGTACATCTCGGACCTCTTCGCTGTATATTTTCAAATCATCGTTTTCCTCTTCCATTTCAATTGCCCAATTCTAGTTGGTTTTTTATCAGTTCATAATATTTCCCCCGCAATTTGGTCAATTCGGTGTGATTTCCCTGTTCCACCAATTCACCATTTTCCAACACGAGGATATTATCTGCATTTTTGACGGTACTTAATCGGTGTGCGACTATTATTGAAGTTTTTCCATCCAAAAATATTGAAAGATTTTCCATAATTGCCCGTTCGTTGTTTGCATCCAATGCACTTGTGGCTTCATCAAAAAACAAGTAACTTGGATTTTTATAAACGGCTCGCGCAATAATTATTCGTTGCTGCTGCCCACCGCTCAAACGGATGCCCGATGAACCGATTTCCGTATTGAATCTATTGGGAAGCTTTTGGATGAAATTTTCTATATTGGAAACCACTGCAGCTTTGCGCAGCTGTTTCCTGTCAATGATTTCATTCTGCTCGGCTTCCGAAATGTTCCCGCCTATGGTGTCGTTGAAAATAAAGTTTTCCTGCATCACCGCACCACAATTTAATCGCCAGAAATCGTTGTGGATGTTGTCCAGATCAATTCCACCGACCAAAATTTTGCCTTGTATGGGATTGCGAAACTTCAAAAGCAATTTTACCAAAGTGGTTTTCCCACTTCCGCTTTCGCCAACAATGGCGGTGGTTTTTCCTTCGGGAATGGTACAATTAATGTTTTTCAGCACCAAGGGAGTAGATTTTCCACCATAACGAAAGGATAAATTTTCAATGGCAATGGTTTTGTCCTCCGGGATTTCTTTGACCTTATGTTCCGAAACCTCATCTTCATCATCACGTGAATGAACTTGCGACAGGCGTTCCAAGCTTATTTTCGCATCTTGGCCCTGTTGGAGAAAAGCGATAAAACTGCTCAACGGCAAGTTCAGCTGTCCGATAATATACTGGATGGAAAGCATCATCCCAAGTGTAATTTCGCCATTTACCACGGCCGTGGCGGACAAAAATGTAATGATGATGTTTTTAAGTTCATTAATAAAACCGGAACCAATGGTTTGGTACTGGGTCAATTTTAAGGAACTGATGGAAATTTTATACAAACTGATCTGGATGTATTCCCAATGCCAGCGTTTTTTCCGTTGTGAATTGTTGATTTTAATTTCGTTGACCCCATTGATGATCTGGACCAATGAAGTCTGGCTGTCTGCTTGCTGGTCAAACATTTTATAATCTAATTCTTCTCTTTTTTTTAGGAAAAAAGTTGCCCAGGCCACATATAGGATTGCTCCAATAAAGAAAACCAAAAAGATCTGCAAATCGTAATATGCCAAAATAATGTTGAAAACAATGAAGGTAATGATCGAATAAATCATTGTTAAAGACGAAGTGGAAATAAAATTTTGGATGCGTCGGTGGTCTGTGATGCGTTGCAAGTGTTCGCCCGTGTTCCGGGTTTCAAAAAATGTCATTGGCAGTTTGAGCATCTTTGCCAAAAAATCGGAAACCATTTTGATATTGAAGCGGCTCGTGATATGCAACAACAACCATTGCCTAAAAATAGTGACCAAGGTCTGTGACAAAAAGAGCACCAATTGCGCGATCAAAATCAGATAAATGAAATTGATGTTTTGGTTCAACACCCCGTAATCCACAATGGATTGCATCAAAAAAGGAAAGATGAACTGAATGATGCTGCCAATCAAAAGCCCGATCATCAATTGATGGATCAATTTTTTGTAAGGTTTTAGGTAGGGCAATAAAAAAGAAAAACCTTTCGCTTTTTCTCTATCCTCATCGAGGCCATAAAACTTCGTATTGGGCTCAAGAATAAGCACAAATCCTGTATCATCCTCTTTTCCACTTGCCCAGGCTTTTTGGAAATCTTCATGGGAATATTGGAGCAATCCAAAAGCAGGATCCGCAACGTGGATTTTGTCTTTCGTGGTTTTATAAACCACCACAAAATGCTTTTGCCGCCATGGGACAATTACAGGAAGTGGAACTTCATTGATCAAACTTTCCAGGGAAACCCGCATGCCGAGCGTCCGCATTTCAATATCCTCGGCAGCTTCGGCAATCCCGGCCAATGTGACCCCAAGTTTTGTGATATGCGCTTTATCGCGGAGATATTCCCTTGAAAAAGTTTTGCCGTAATATTTGGCGATCATTCGTAAGCAGGTAGGGCCGCAATCCCTATAGTCCAATTGCCTGTAAAAAGGAAACTTCTTTTTGATCATTCCTCTTTGTTGCTATTGCTCCGGCAAAATTCCTTCCGCCATTTCTTCCAAGGCCATTTTATCCAGATATTGCCCATTCAAGAAAATCCCTTCAATGTTTTCCAAAGTTTCCAAGTTTTCCATAGGATTTGATGAAAGGAACATAAAATCGGCATCTTTTCCCACCTCTATGGTGCCATAGTTCCCATCAAAATAATCAGCGAAATTTACCGTGGCGGCACGCAAAATAGCATAGTTGGAAAGCCCTGCTTTTTTATAAAGTTTCATTTCTTCCAGCAAACCAAAACCAGGCACAACCCACTTGGAGCTCGCATCGGGGCTTATCAATAATTTCACGCCCATCTCGTTCAACTGGTTTATCACCGCCAGTCGTTCTTGAATTTCTTGGGCATAGGTTGCCACTTCGGCCTCAAAAGCTGTTTTACCCATTTCTTCTCGATACTTTTTAGTGCCGGCGGTCCACTCCTGCAAGGTTTCTGGAGCAATAAATTCCATTCCCCGTTGGTTGGTCATATATTCAACATTATATTGCCCGGAACCAATGACGTTCCAACTCAAGGTTGGGTCGATGAAAATTCCGTTTTCTTTTATGATGTTCATTCGTTTTTTGAGCAGATTTTCTTCAATGCCGATCAATCCACCAAGATGTTCAAAACAATTGATTTGTGAATTAAAAATAATGCTGTCTGACAGATTTTTTGGAAAATGCGCGGCGATGTAAATGCCATTCTCTTTGCACAATTGGTTCAATTTCTGAAAAAGGGTTTCATCTTTGATGCTTATTATTTTTATGAAATCAAACCCATATTTTTTTGTCGCTTCCACATATTGGGACAGTTGTTCTTCCGTAAAATCATAACTTCGATAAAATGGTGGTGGGGATATATATAGCTTCGGCCAAGGGGAATAATCAGATAATGAATCGTATTTTTTCCTTGTCTGGAAATCTTTCCATGCCCCGCGCATGGACCGGAGCTTGGTAACGCCGTTGATAAAATTTAGCGTCAAATATTTTTCGAAAGTCATATTCCCCTCCCTGGGCAAATGCACGTGTGCATCCCCGAAAGTGGGCAAAAGGTATTTTCCCGTGCCATCGATGGTTTTTTCTGAATCATATTCTTCGCTTCTAGCGTCGGTGATTGCAATGATTTTTCCGCTTTTAATCACCAAATTCTTGTTTTGTAATACCGTTTCTTCATTCATGGGAACGATGGAAATGTCTTGGATAATGTAATCTACCGTCGTCTGTGAAAATGCAGTTTGTAAAAACAACAAAGAACAAATGGTCATAAAAAATCTTTTCATAAAATGCTTGTTTTAGGGTTAAAATAATTTTGTTCATCTAATTTCAAAAAATCATGGTATGGATTGAGTATGCAAAAATCGTCATATCGGAAATCCAGATCGCGGTTGCTCAAATCAAAGATATTTTTCAAATGGGAATATTTTTTCAGTATGGTTGCGCATTTGGTGTCTAATTTCCGATAAAATTCTTTTCCTTTTTCAGTGAGAATTTCATCTTGATCCAGCAGTTCCAAGCCTGTCCGAAATCTTGAGAATTGATCGCTAAACCTTCCCAATAGCTCATGTTTTTCTTCACCACAAAATACATTTTTTGACAGTAAGACATCAAAACATTCCACTCGTTTTGTAACTGTATATAAACCATGGAAAGCGCCATATATGGTGCGGTAGTCCCAGTTTTGCTTTGTGAAATCGCGCATGACGAGATTGTCCACATCCACTTTGAAATATTCTTTTCGATTATGGATCACATAATACAAATAGTTGTGCGAACCTTGATGGATCAGTTCTTCGATAAAATAGAGCAAATTATTTTTTCCAATGATATAGAAATACAACATCCCCAAGGTTTCTACAGAAGTGAAATTGAGTATTTTAGGATTGTCGTGCAGGTATATTTTTTTGTTGGCAAAAATTAGTTCTTGATAAAATTTAGGAAGATGCTTCTTTATAATTCCAATCGCGTTCGATAAATCTTCAAACCCTTCTTTCCACTTTGGCTCATGCTCAGGGTTTTCATTTAAAACATGCCCCTTATAAAATTCCACAAAATATTTTTCAAGCACCGGATGTATTTCTTTTAAAATTTCAAAATCCTCTATTTTTAGAATGGGTTCGACCATTTCGGTAGTTCTTTTCTTGAAATAGCCTATTTCTGGTAGATAAGCTTTTCCGTTTTTATTGTAGGAATGGGCTATTTGCGGAGGTTTCTTTTCTACAAAATACCCCTGCATGATTTCTTCCAACAATTGTGGCGAAAAGAGGTTTTCTTTCCTGCTGTTGAAATAGGCAAATAATAAAGGCTCCAAAAATGCCTTATCATTGTCAAAATCTAACTGGTTCAGTATAGAAGGGTTTTCTTTGTAAAATAAAATTTTGATAGTGTTGTATAAAGTTGTATTCATAAATGATAAATCTTATCTATAACTTCGTCAGACTATTTAACAGGGCATGTTCAGAGCATTACAGTATTTAAAATAGTATTCTGATTTTTTAAAATTTTTATTATTTGGATAGCTCGGTTTCAAAAAGTGCCTAAATAGATTGACATTCCATTTATTATGGAATGCAAAAATATACAACTAAAAAGACCATATTTCACTCTTGAAAAACTAAGTGCGAATGCTAAGTATATTTTTGGAAGCATAAGTAATGGTAATGCAACTAATAAAGAATACGTTAGTTTAAAGCTAAAAATATGTAACGATGCGAATATAACTACACTTATATAAATTATATTTATAAAATTATTATGAATGAATGAATTTATATTAATTCCTACTAAATAAATTATTACCGCAGATGAAATTGACACAATAACACTTAGGTAGAAAGATATTTCAAGAAATTGAAACAAAAAAAATAATATTGAAAAACAGAAAAGAGAAAAGTTGATTTTACTAGGTCTTAATATGGCTCTAAATAATAATTCTTCTGAGACAGGAGCAATTATCATAACTAAAAATAAAACATTTCCATTTAGCACTTTTTTTACATGTGAATTAAAATTAATTTGAATAGCAAAAAAGGAAATTAAATAAGAAAAAAAGAAAGAAATTATTAGATAGCTAATCACAAAAAAAAGAAAACAAATAACGATCTCTTTTTTATCTATTTTACTTTTATTTAATTTTTTCGGGTTTATTATAAACCTAAAGTACTCTTTTATAATTTTCAAATGTGGATATTTTTGTATCAATTTAATTAAAGTATGAGAGAATAAGTCTCTCTCATACTTTTGATTTAAATTGTATTTTAACTGTCTGGAGTTGTAATTATAATATAAATAATTCCTGCTGCGATTTCCCATCCAGATGGTCCTTCAGGTTCATCATGACAAGCATTCTCCGTCCCCCCGGAAATTTGTCCCAGCAACTCATCGGTTGCCACTGCGTCTGCCCGTTGTTTTAGGGCATCTAAGGTTAATTTGTTCATAATTTAAAAATTTAAAGTTAAACATTAATTTTAAGTTTGCATTTTGTTATCGTCAATTTTTATTTGTTACGTGCACTTAACAAAATTTGACAAAATCATGCAAAACGTTAAAGCAAACCTAAAAATAATAAGTGATGTTTTTTGTCCTATATTTGGACATGTTTGCCCTTTTTTAGGACAAAGGTTATATTTGCAGGAAAACCAACCATTATGAAAGAACTTATCGGAAACAAAATTCGGAAAATGCGCAATGAAAAAGGTCTTTCCCAAGAAGAATTAGCGGAAAAATTGCATATTTCCCGTTCGGCATTGGTTCGAATGGAAAATGGCGAAAGCCATACCTGGGCCAATCAATTGGAGAACCTTAGCCATATTTTTGAAGTGGAACCAGAAGAATTTTTGAAAAATGAAAACAATACGCAACAAAACGAGCATCAAAAGGGCGGCATGGCTTTGCAAAACAACGGTAGGATAAAAACCATTAACCACCTTAATGAAAAAGTCATTGAAATTTTGGAAGCGAGGTTGCGGGAAAAAGATGAAATCATCGATCTTCTTAAAAAGGAAACACCTTAAATGTCTCTGTTGAACGGATTTAATAATTTGAACAAAGTAAAAAGTCAAATATTCGGTAAATTCTTTTTTATTCGGAAGGATAATTGGACTTTTGAAATCTGAAAATAATGCTATTAAATTATGCCCGAACAACATTATATAAGTAACGATATCTTAGATTTGGAAGTGATCCGGGAGCTACTGGCCACTGACAAAAAATTGGCCTTAAGCGAGGAGGCGAAGCTTTTCATTCAGAAATCCCGGAATTATTTGGATAAGAAAATTCTGGAAAGTGATCTTCCCATTTATGGCATCAATACTGGTTTTGGTTCGCTTTGCGATGTAAAAATTTCTACTGAAAATTTACGACAACTTCAAGAAAACCTTGTGGTTTCGCATGCTTGCGGAACGGGGCCACAGATTTCACCAGAAATAGTCAGATTGATGTTACTCCTGAAAATCCAATCATTGAGTTATGGGAATTCCGGTATTTCCATCGAAGTTATTTCCCGATTAATCGACTTTTATAACGAAAAGGCTTTTCCTGTCATTTATGAACAAGGTTCTTTGGGCGCTTCGGGCGATTTGGCTCCGTTGGCCCATCTTTCACTTCCTCTTTTGGGAAAAGGCGAAATGTTCTTTGAAGGAAAAATTGTTCCTGCGGAAAAAGTAATGGCTAAATTTGGTTGGGAACCATTGGAATTGCAATCAAAAGAAGGATTGGCCTTGCTGAACGGCACGCAGTTTATGAGTGCTCATGCCGTTTTCGCTTTGTTGAAATCATATAAATTATCTTATTTGGCAGATATGATTTCCGCGGTTTCCATCGATGCTTTCAATTGCAATCTGTCACCTTTTGATCCATTGGTCCATGAAGTGCGGCCACATCGGGGTCAGGTGAAAACAGCCGAACGTATCCGAAGTTTCCTGCAGGATAGTGAAATAGCCAATGGAACCAAAAATTCAGTGCAAGATCCATATTCTTTTCGCTGCATTCCACAAGTTCACGGGGCGACGAAAGATACCATTCGATTTGTGCGCCAAACCGTGAAAACGGAAATCAACAGTGTTACGGACAACCCGAATATTTTTGTGGAAGACGATAAAATTATTTCCGCGGGGAATTTTCACGGACAACCCTTGGCTTTGGGGCTGGATTATTTGGCGATAGCCATGGCGGAATTGGCCAATATTTCGGAACGAAGAATTTACCAAATGGTTTCTGGTGCGCGCGGATTGCCAGCTTTTCTGATCGAAAATCCCGGGCTGAACAGTGGATTTATGATTCCGCAATACACCGCCGCAAGTATTGTAAGTCAGAATAAACAATTGTGCACGCCCGCAAGTGTAGACTCCATTGTGTCTTCCAACGGCCAAGAAGATTATGTGAGCATGGGGGCGAACGCGGCTACAAAATTGATTCGGGTTTTGGAAAATGTGAACACTGTTTTGGCCATCGAACTTTTCAATGCTTCTCAAGCATTGTCATATCGTGAACCTTTAAAAACGTCTCCATTTTTATTGGAAATTATTAACCGTTACCGCGAGGGAATTCCGCTCGTTAAAACCGATAAAATAATGGCCACGGAAATCGCCGCTTCAAAAAATTTCTTGAAAAATATTGAGATCAAAAATGAATTTTTGTTCGATTAGAAAAGCCTATAATTCAGATAAAAGTGGACAAAATTGGCTCGGGTTTTATAGGCCGGGAAACGAGCCGCTCAAACCGGCCTGAAATGGCTTGTTTTCGTAAATGCTTTTTTCGGTTTATGATTCGTTCCAGCTAATCAAAGTTCGTTATTTTTCTTTTTGAACTCGTAATCAAACTTTTTTAATAATTCTTCCGTTTTATCTATTTCCATGATTTCGGTAAAACTTCGATTGGAATTCAAGTCAAGAATTTCTTGATAATATATCTCGATTTTGTTTAAGTGCTTGTCAAAATAAAAATAGAAAAAGCCAAACTCCGCAAAGGGTTTGGCTTTAAAATCCAGTGTTTTAGAATCAACTTTCTGTTTTGGTTTTCGGTTTGATAATTTTAATGGTCAATTCACTTTTATTTTCATCCAAGCCCATATAAATTTTATCTCCGTCGGAAATTTTGGAAGTAATGATTTCCTCCGCCAGGGCATCTTCGATATATTTCTGGATTGCTCGGTTCAAAGGCCTTGCGCCATATTGTTTATCGAAACCCTTTTCGGCGATAAAATCTTTGGCTTCTGGGCTCAATTCAAGCTTGTAACCTAAATCATCGATTCTATTAAAGAGTTTTTCCAATTCAATATCAATGATTTTATGGATATGTTCCCGTTCAAGTCCGTTAAAAATAACGACATCATCAATCCGGTTCAAAAATTCTGGTGCAAAAGCTTTTTTCAAGGCGTTTTCAATCACTCCTTTAGCGTTTTCATCCACTTGTGATTTTTGTGCGGCCGTGCCAAACCCCACTCCTTGTCCGAAATCTTTTAATTTTCGGGAACCAATGTTGGAAGTCATGATGATAATCGTATTTTTAAAATCGATTTTTCTCCCCATACTATCGGTCAAATATCCGTCATCCAAAACCTGCAACAACATATTGAACACATCGGGGTGTGCTTTTTCCACTTCGTCCAAAAGAATGACCGAATAAGGTTTGCGCCGTACTTTTTCCGAGAGCTGTCCGCCTTCTTCATATCCAATATATCCAGGGGGAGCGCCTATCAATCGCGATATGGCAAATTTTTCCATGTATTCGCTCATATCTATTCGGATCAACGCGTCGTCGTTATCAAAAAGTTCGTGTGCCAAAACTTTTGCAAGTTGTGTTTTTCCAACCCCTGTTTGCCCCAAGAAAATGAAGGAACCAATTGGTTTGTTGGGGTCTTTCAATCCTGCACGGTTACGTTGAATAGCTTTTACGACTTTGTGTACCGCCTCATCTTGGCCAATAACTTTTCCTTGAATGAGCTCGTCCAATTTTGCCAACTTATTGCTTTCTGTTTGTGCAATTCGGTTGACGGGGATTCCGGTCATCATGGAAACAACATCGGCAACATTGTCTGCCGAAACCGTTTCTTTGTGTTGTTTGGATTCTTCTTCCCATTGTTTCTGGGCGATTGCCAGCTCTTTTTCAAGGGTTTTTTCGTCATCCCTTAATTTTGCTGCTTCTTCATACTTTTGCTTTTTGACCACCAAGTTTTTTTCTTCTTTGACAACCTCCAGCTTTTTTTCCAAATCCAGCACTTTTTCTGGCACATTGATATTGGTAATATGCACACGCGAACCGGCTTCATCCATTGCGTCAATGGCTTTGTCCGGCAGGAAACGTTCGGTCATATAACGATCTGTAAGTTTCACGCAAGCTGCGATCGCTTCATCTGTATATGTTACATTGTGATGTTCCTCATATTTATTTTTAATATTGTTCAGTATTTCAATGGTTTCAGAAACTGAAGTTGGTTCAATAATCACTTTTTGAAACCTGCGCTCCAAAGCGCCGTCTTTTTCAATATGTTGACGATATTCGTCCAAAGTGGTGGCGCCGATGCATTGCAATTCGCCTCTCGCCAGGGCTGGTTTGAACATATTGCTGGCATCTAAGCTTCCCGTGGCGCCACCAGCACCTACAATGGTGTGGATTTCGTCAATAAAGAGAATGAGGTCGTCATTTTTTTCGAGCTCGTTCATAACCGCTTTCATGCGTTCTTCAAATTGTCCGCGATATTTTGTTCCCGCTACTAAGCTTGCCAAATCTAATGTTACCACGCGTTTATCGAACAATACGCGCGATACTTTCCGCTGAATGATCCGTAAAGCTAATCCTTCAGCAATAGCGCTTTTTCCAACGCCCGGTTCACCGAGCAATAACGGGTTGTTCTTTTTTCTACGGCTCAAAATTTGTGAGACCCGTTCGATTTCTTTTTCGCGACCTACCACCGGATCAAGTTTTCCTTCTTCGGCCATCACTGTGAGATCCCTTCCGAAGTTGTCCAAGACAGGGGTTTTCGATTTTTTATTTGTTTTGGTAGTGGTTCCAGAATTGCCAAAAGGATTGTTCTTGGAAGTATCACTGTTGCCGCCAGTTTCTTCTGAAAAAGATTCGGAAGTGGGAGGTGCCAAATAATCATCGTCTTGCGTGATCATTGATTTGAATTCCTCTTTAACGTTATCGTAACCAACTTTCAATTTATTCAAAAGTTTAGTTGTTGGGTCATTTTCGTTCCGCAAGATGCACAACAATAAATGCGCGGTGTTAATTGACGAGCTTTGAAAAAGTTTAGCTTCCAAAAAAGTGGTTTTCAAAGCACGTTCGGCCTGACGTGTCAGATGCAGGTTTTTCTTTTCATTTGAAATTGTTGTTGAATTGAGATTTGCTGGACTGAGTATTTCTACTTTTTTACGCAAGTGGTTCAAATCAATATCCAATGCATCCAATATATCAATGGCTTTTCCTTGGCCATCCCGAAGCATCCCCAACATGAGATGTTCCGTGCCAATAAAGTCATGTCCCAATCGCAAGGCTTCTTCCTTACTATAAGTGATTACGTCTTTTACTCTAGGTGAAAAATTATCGTCCATCTTTTATGCTCCTTGTTTCTTCAAAATTACTGTTTTTTTCACTTCCACTGGTTCAAAAACCATACCTTTTCATACTTATAGCTAATTGACAAAAATAATGTCAGTTCCCAAAGAAAATTCCCCAGAAGTTATCAACGGAAAGTAAAGAGGTTTTTGTTAATAAAAACTGGGCGAAGAAAGGGCTTGCTATGGGAATTGCCGGATAATTTGCTTAACTTGCCCCGTTAAAAATTAGGATCAGAAAAAAAAGAATTTTATGGCCGAAGGAGAAAAGTTAATTCCTATCAATATTGAAGATGAAATGAAGACCGCGTATATCGATTATTCGATGTCGGTCATTGTGTCACGTGCACTTCCCGATGTTCGTGATGGTTTGAAGCCCGTTCATAGGAGGGTTTTGTTTGGCATGCATGAGTTGGGGGTGACCTCCTCGAAATCCCATAAAAAATCGGCGAGGATAGTTGGGGAAGTATTAGGAAAATATCACCCGCACGGCGATACTTCGGTATATGACACCATGGTTCGAATGGCTCAGGAGTGGAGCCTTCGGTATATGCTGATCGATGGGCAGGGTAACTTCGGTTCGGTGGATGGCGACAGACCGGCTGCCATGCGATATACTGAGGCTAGAATGCGCAAGATCAGTGAGGATATGTTGGCTGATATCGACAAGGAAACCGTGGATCACCAACTGAATTTTGATGATAGTTTGAAAGAACCCACCGTCCTGCCTTCCCGTATTCCCAATTTGTTGGTGAACGGGGCAAGCGGGATCGCAGTTGGAATGGCCACCAATATGCCTCCACATAATTTAACGGAAGTGGTGGATGGAATAATTGCCTATATTGAAAATAATGATATTGAAATAGACGAACTGATTACGCATATCAAAGCCCCGGACTTTCCTACCGGTGGAATTATTTACGGATATGAAGGCGTAAAAGAAGCATTCAAAACGGGGCGGGGACGCGTTGTGATGCGGGCAAAAACAACCATGGAAACTGTCGATGGCAAAGAATGCATCATCGTTTCCGAAATTCCTTATCAAGTCAACAAGGCGGATATGATCAAGAAAACCGCCGATCTTGTGAATGATAAAAAAATAGAAGGTATTTCATTGATTCGCGATGAATCGGATCGAAAGGGAATGCGGATCGTATATATCCTTAAGCGCGATGCAGTTCCGAATGTTGTGTTGAACACCTTGTTCAAGCATACAGCACTGCAATCTTCTTTCAGTGTGAATAACATTGCCTTGGTTAAAGGAAGGCCGCAAATGCTGAACTTAAAGGATTTGATTCGACATTTCGTGGACCACCGCCATGAAGTTGTGGTTCGTCGGACAAGATATGAATTGCGCAAAGCCGAAGAACGGGCACATATTTTGGAAGGCTTAATCATTGCTTCCGATAATATTGATGAAGTAATTGCCTTGATCCGTGCTTCGAATAATGCCGATGAAGCGCGTTCAAAATTAATAGAACGCTTTTCGCTTTCCGAACTTCAAGCCAAGGCAATTGTAGAAATGCGCTTGCGACAACTTACCGGTCTGGAACAAGACAAATTGCGAACAGAATATGAAGATTTGATGAAAACCATCGAAGATTTAAAAGAAATTTTGGCCAGCGGTGAACGTAGGATGCAAATCATTAAAGATGAACTGCTCGAGGTAAAGGAAAAATATGGCGATGAACGTCGTTCAGAAATCGAATATGCAGGCGGTGATTTTAGTATGGAAGACATGATCCCCGATGAAAAGATGGTTCTTACCATTTCACATGCCGGATATATCAAACGAACATCACTTTCCGAATACAAAAAACAAAATAGGGGTGGGGTCGGTCAAAAATCTTCCACCACCAGAAATGAAGATTTCTTGGAATACTTGTTCATCGGAACCAATCACCAGTATATGCTGTTTTTTACCCAAATGGGAAAATGTTACTGGATGCGGGTATTTGAAATTCCAGAAGGAAGCAAAACCTCCAAAGGAAGGGCTATTCAGAACTTAATGAATATTGATCCGGACGATAAAGTAAATGCTTTTATCTGTACACAAGATTTAAAAGACAGTGAATATATCAATAGTCATTATGTGATTATGGCCACCAAAAAAGGACAAGTGAAAAAAACCTCTTTGGAACAATATTCACGTCCTAGAACAAATGGAATCAACGCAATTACAATTCGGGAAGGCGATGAGTTGCTTTCGGCAAAACTGACCACTGGCGATAGTCAAGTAATGATGGCCCTCAGAAGCGGAAAAGCGATTCGATTTGAAGAGAGTAAAACCCGACCGATGGGCCGAAATGCTTCCGGCGTGCGGGGAATCCGTTTGGCCAACGAAAATGATGAGGTCATTGGAATGGTTGCAGTGAACGATATGGAAACCAATATTTTAGTGGTTTCAGAAAATGGATATGGAAAACGCTCAAGTTTGGATGATTATAGAATCACAAACCGCGGCGGAAAAGGGGTGAAAACTATTTCCATAACCGAGAAAACTGGTAAACTTGTTTCTATCCTTAACGTTTCCAATGAAGATGATTTAATGATCATCAACCGTTCTGGGATTGCCATTCGTATGGCTGTGAAAAATCTAAGAATTATGGGGCGCGCCACACAAGGGGTAAAACTCATAAACCTTCGCGAAAGTGACGCGATTGCTGCGGTTGCCAAAGTAATGCCGGACGAAGATGAAGTGGAAGATATTGTGGACTTGACTGAAGAAGGGGACGAAATTCAAGATGGCACGAATATTGGAAATATCGAAGAAGAAGAAGAATAAACCAAAAAACAACAAAATGAAAACACGATTCTTACTTATTGCCCTTTCTTTGGTGACCGCGGTTTCTTTTGCACAAAAAAAGGAAATTAGAAATGCGGGAAAGGCCATTGAAGAAGGCGATTATTCCGAAGCTATTTCATTACTGAAACAAGCAGAGCCGCAAATTGCAGGCGAAAAAGATAATGTTAAAGCAGATTATTACTTCGCCAAAGGTCAAGCTTATTTGGGTGCCGAAGATGGCGAAAATACTTCCATGGAAGATTTACTGATTGCTGTGAAAGCATTTCAAAAAGCAAAGGATATGGGAAATACTTCCGCCGATTCCGGAATTTTGGCGGTTCGCAATGCGTTGGTCAATTCAGCAATTGCCGATCACAACAATGAAAAGTACACCGAAGCCGCCGACAAGCTTTACAAAAGCTATGAACTGGGCGGAAAAAAAGATACTTTATATCTTTATTACGCAGCTTCATATCTTTATTACGCAGCTTCCAATGAAGTAACCGCAAAAGATTATGACAAGGCTTTGAAGTATTATATGGAGCTGATGGACTTGGGCTATGATGGTGCGGAAACAACTTATACCGCCTTGGATAAAGAAACAGGCGAAGTACGAAACTTTAATTCACCTAAAGAGCGGGATTTATTCGTGAAAAGTGGGGAATATATTAAACCCGAAACAAAACTGGGTCCATCTAAAAGAGGCGAAATAGCAAGAAATGTTGCATTGATTTATGTGCAACAAGATAAGCCAGATATGGCAATTCAAGCCATGAAAGAGGCGAAAGCGGCAAACCCCGATGATTTAGGGTTGAGGCAGGTTGAAGCCAATATGTATTACAAAATGGGGGAAATTGACACCTACAATAAATTGATGAAGGAAATCGTAAAAGAAGATCCCGAAAATCCTGTTATGTACTACAATCTAGCGATTACTTCATCACAAATGGGCGATGATGAAGGAGCTATTGGTTATTACAAAAAGGCGATCAAATACGACCTCGAAATGGAAAATGCTTATTTGAATCTCGCCGCCACTATCTTAAAAGAGGAAAATGGAATGGTGGAGGCCATGAACGAAGCCTTGGAAAAAAGGAACAATAAAGAATATGATCGCATCGCCAATGAGCGAAAAGAATTATATGCTGAGGTCTTGCCTTATTTGGAAAAAGCATATCAAATTAATCAGGAAAATGAGAATACTATTCGAACCTTAATGAATATCTATTACATCATGGAGAGTCCGAAAGCAGATAAAATGCATGCTAAATTGAATGCTTTGAAACAATAAAATCCTCACAGAATTAAATTCAAAAAAAATGCGCTCTAAGAGCGCATTTTTTTATATAATTTTTTTGATAACTCGCAACTTATGGGAATACCGATTGGTATCACTACTGAAAATCCCGTGATGATCGAGCCGGTCCATTCGTACTTTTCCGTGTGCATGAATGATATAATTATTTTTTAAAATAATACCCACATGAATAATTTCCCCCTCCGGATTATCGAAAAAAGCAAGATCTCCGGGTTCACTTTCTTCTATAAAACTTAAAGTTTCACCTTGGGTAGCTTGTTGCGAGGCGTCACGAAATAGCTGGTGCCCGTTCAGTTTGAACACCATTTGTACCAGTCCGCTGCAATCTATGCCAAAAGGCGTTCTGCCTCCCCATAAATATGGGGCGTTCAAATACAAAAATGCGGTTTCCGCCAGATTTGTTTTTTCTTTGATGCCCGTTGTTCGATTTCCTTCAAACCGGTGGTCAAAAAAACTTATTCCAGTAATATCGGAACCAATGGGGATGGGGACCAAGTTGTTGCTCGGTGCTGTGGCAAATTCCATTAGATCCGAAACAAAACTGTGATCCGAGGAGTTCAGGTTCGAGAATTTTTCTTCGGTCAGTGGGGCATATTGTTTCGCATCGAGCCAACCTTCATATCCATCAAATGCCATACGGATAAGGCACCAATTTTTACTTTTTTCCAAGCATTCAAAATGTTCCCCAAACAGCAGTTGGGAAACCATCTCACTTTTGTGGGAAGGTTCGGCCCGAAGGGGAACGATACTAAGGTTGCAAATTCCGTAGGTCATTGGGTGGGAAGCGTTCAATATTAACCGCGTTCAATGACCATTGCCGAAGCGCCGCCGCCGCCGTTACAAATTGCAGCAGCCCCGATTTTTGCATCGTTTTGTTCCAAAATGTTGATAAGCGTGATAATGATCCGCACGCCCGAACATCCCAATGGATGACCCAAGGAAACCGCGCCACCATTCACATTTACGTTTTCATCAGTCAGTCCAAGAATTTTCATGTTGGCCAAACCGACCACAGAAAAAGCCTCATTGAATTCGAAATAATCCACTTCTTTCAAATCGATATTTGCTTTTGCCAAGGCTTTAGGCATTGCTTTTGCCGGAGCTGTTGTGAACCATTCCGGTTCCTGCGCGGCATCAGCGAAACCTCTGATCGTCGCCAATGGTTTTAATCCCATTTCTTCCGCCTTTTCCCGTCGCATCAAAATCACCGCTCCAGCGCCATCGTTGATCGTTGAAGCATTTGCCGCGGTTACGGTGCCTTCTTTTGTGAATGCAGGCCGCAACGATGGGATTTTATCCATTTTCACATTTTTATATTCTTCATCTTCGGAAACCACCACCGGCTCCCCACGTCGTTGCGGCACTTCAACGGGAATAACTTCATTCTTGAATTTTCCTTCTTCCCAAGCTTTTTTGGATCGTTCGTATGATTTAATAGCGAAAGCATCTTGATCTTCGCGTGAAAATTTATTTTCTGTGGCGCACATATCGGCACAATTTCCCATTGCCTCTTGGCTGTATGCATCAAACAAACCATCTTTTTGCATTCCGTCTATCATGGTTTCTGGACCGAATTTTTTTCCCGTTCGAAGATGCACATAGTGCGGAATCAAACTCATGTTTTCCATTCCTCCAGCGACTACAATCTCTGCATCTCCGGCCATTATTGCCTGTGCACCAAGCATAACGGCTTTCATTCCGCTCGCACATACTTTATTCACTGTCGTGCACGAAACATTATTTGGAATTCCGGCTCCCAAAGCAGCTTGTCGGGCCGGAGCTTGACCGGTTCCGGCTTGCACAACATTTCCCATAAAAACTTCGTCCACCAAATTTGCATCTAAATTTATGGTTTCCAAAGCACCTTTAATAGCGATTGATCCCAATTTTGGGGCGGGCACAGTGGACAAACTGCCTAAGAAACTCCCGATGGGCGTTCTTTTGGCACTTACAATTACAATATCATTATTTTTCATGGTTTTTTTTATTAGGTTATGGAGTTGCGAATTTAAGAATTTTCCAAAGAACCCACTAATTGATTTTACACCGCCCTGTATTTTTTAGTACATTTGACCGGGAACCAAATCACATGAAGAACTTCACCAACAGTTTATATAAAAACCAGGCCCTTATATATAAGGTGTTCCTGCTTGCTTTGACCACTTTTATAATTGTTTATTTATTTCCAAAAGGAAGTCAATTCAAATATGATTTCAACAAGGGAAAACCTTGGCAATATGAAAATCTCTACGCCCCTTTCGATTTTGCTTTTTTAAAAACAGATGAAGAAATAAAAGCAGAAAAGGAACAGATTTATCAGGATAATATTCCCTTTTATGAATATGATGAAAAAATTCCGATGCAAGTTGCCAAGAATTTAGAATCGGAATTAAAAATCGTTTTTTCCGACAGTATTTTAGATAAGCACAAAAGAACCTTGGTGCGTTTTTCCAACAATCTTCTGGAAGAAATTTATAAAAAAGGGGTTTTGGTGGAAGTTGAACCTTTTCAAGATAATCGGATTATTTATTTGAAAAAAGGAAACGAGGCCGAAGAAGTGGCCTATAAAAATATTTTGAAGCAAGATGGACTGGAAGAATTTGTGAATGAAAAAATAAATTCAGCAAGCCTGGAAGAATTCCGTCCCGATCTGTTGGAGGTCTTTTTTAATTTAGTGAAACCAAACGTTACGGCCAACAAAGAGCTTACCCAAACCGCACTCCAGGCAAAATTGAATGCAATTTCCTATACACGTGGAAGCATTTCGCAAGGAAGTCGAATCATTGCCAGGGGAGAAGTGGTCGATGCGAACAAATTTAAAATATTGGATTCCCTCAAATCCGAATATGAAGCTAAAGATTGGACACGTACAAGTTATTTTTTGGTACTTTTTGGTTACAGTTTATTGGTTTGCTTGGCGCTGACCATGCTGCTGTTGTTCATACATAAATACCGGTTGGATATTTTTGAAAACAACACGAAAGTTACTTTCATTTTTTTCAATATTGTTTTGATGGTGTTGTTGACCGTTTTAATCATGCGCATCGATATTGGATATATTTATGTGGTTCCGCTTTGTATGCTTCCACTCACTTTAAAAGCCTTCTTCGATACCCGACTGGGCTTGTTCACGCACGTTATAACCGTAGTGATTTTAGGTTTTATTGTGCCGAACAGTTACGAATATATGTTTTTGCAGATCATTGCGGGAATTGTGACTATTTTAACCGTTTCCGAGCTCTACAAACGTGCTAATCTGTTCATTTCGGTAGGCCAAATAACCGCAGTTTATATTTTGGCTTATTTCGCTTTCACCATTATTCAGGAAGGCGATTTGAGAGAAATTGAATACAAAACTTTCATGATGTTCCTCCTTGGAGGCGTTGCCACTTTGTTTGCCCAACCGCTGATTTATGCATACGAGAAATTGTTTGGCTTGATTTCCGATATGTCCTTGCTGGAATTGTCGGACACAAATTCCAAACTTTTAAAAGAACTTTCCAACAAAGCGCCAGGGACTTTTCATCATTCCTTGAATGTTGCAAATCTTGCTGAAGCCGCCGCAAATGAAATTGGTGCGAACGCCATGTTGATACGGGCTGGAGCTTTGTACCACGATATTGGAAAAATGGAAAACCCCACGTTTTTTACCGAAAATCAATCGACTTCGGTAACGCCCCACGATGAAATCGATCCTCGTGAAAGCGCTAAAATAATTATGGGCCATGTGCTCAAAGGAATCGAAATTGCCAAGAAAAACAATCTTCCCGACAGGTTAATCGATTTTATTCGCACGCATCACGGCACCACCACGGTTTATTATTTCTACAAGAAAGAAAAGGAATTGGCCGAAGCGCAAGGAAAAGAAGTGGATGTGAAAGATTTCACTTATCCTGGTCCCATTCCGTTCAGCAAAGAAACCGCTATTCTGATGATGAGCGATAGTGTGGAAGCTGCAAGCAAAAGTTTAAAAGAGCCAACTTCGTACCTTATCGATTCGTTTGTTGAAAAAATCATCAATAAACAGATGGAGGAAGGACAATTTTTAAATGCGGATATTACCTTCAAGGATATTCAAATCATTAAAAAAGTTTTAAAAAGAAAGCTGAACAATATTTATCATTTGCGGGTGGAATATCCTGAGTAGTATTCAGTATTCAGTCCCGAGCGCTCGGGATCAGTGGCAGTTGTAATGATGGTTTTAAATTTTAAAAAAATAGGTTATGAAATTCGGAAAAGTTGAAGATCCGGGTGAAGTTGATTTTTCGTTGCCCAAGGACCATCCACAAACAGAAAAGGTTTTAGCGCAATTTTCGTCCAATTCCTTCGAAAATGTGTCGATAGGTTGTGCAAAATGGAATAAGACCGACTTGAAGAACTTTTATCCCCGTGGAACCAAAAATGAATTGGAATATTATTCGTCACAGTTCAATTCCGTCGAGCTCAATGCATCTTTTTATCGAATTTTCCCAGCGGAACAATTTCAAACTTGGCACGATAAAGTCGGTCCCGATTTCAGGTTTTTTCCAAAAGTTCCAAGGCTGATCAGTCATATGAAGCGGCTCAATGGAACTGAAGAATTGGTTAATGATTTCACCGAAACACTCCGTCCTTTGAAGGATAAATTAGGAATGGTTTTCTTGCAAATGCCCGAAAATTTTATGCCAAAATTTATCGATCGACTCCCAGCTTTTTTTGAATCTTGGCCCGAAGAAATACCGTTGGCGTTGGAACTTCGGCATTTCGATTGGCACAATGATGAAAGCGTTGCCAACGAACTGAATTCCATTTTGATGCAATATAATATCAGCAGCGTCCTTACCGATACTGCTGGAAGAAGGGATTTGATGCACATGCGTTTGACCACGCCCACCGCTTTTATTCGTTATAACGGTGCCAATCATCCCACGGATTATTCCCGCTTGGACGATTGGTTAGACCGGCTTAAAATTTGGAATGAAGAAGGACTTAAAAATTGTTATTTCTTTGTGCATCAGAATATTGAAAACGCTTCCCCTTTGCTGTCAGCTTATTTTATCGAGAAATTCAATAACCAGTTCAATACGAATATTCATATTCCAAAAACCTTGTAAATTCAATTCAAAAAAATAACAAAAGCATGCGATTTCACACCCGAAAATGGATAAAACCCGGCGACTTGAACCCGAACGGAACTTTGTTCGGTGGACGATTGTTGGAATGGATCGACGAAGAAGCGGCCTTATATGCAATTATTCAACTTGAAAATCCAAAAACCGTTACCAAATTCATGAGTGAAATAGATTTCAAAAGTTCCGCCAAACAAGGCGATATCATTGAAATCGGATTAATGCCGGTTAAATTTGGCCGCGCCTCACTTACATTGCAATGTGAAGTACGGAACAAAATGACACGCGAAAAAATAATCACCATCGAAAGTATTGTAATGGTAAGTTTGGATGAAGCCGGAAAGCCAAAACCACATGGAAAAACCCAAGTGGAATACGTTACCGATCGGTTGCCGAAAAAATCTTAGGCCGGTAAAAATTTGCGCTCAACATAGAACGGACCAAAGGGAATCACTGAGCAAAAAACGGTAATGGCAAAAGTTTTCAAATCCCAATCTAGTTTTTCGTACATCCAATAAGCGCCGAAAACGTACAAAACGAAAAGAACCCCATGCACCATTCCCACTATTTCCACTATTTCTGGCATTTCCCATACATATTTAAGCGGCATGGCGATCAATAAAAGCACCAAAAAGGAAATAGCTTCGAGTGTGCTGATGAGCTTGAAGGTTTTTACATGTGGATTTGTAGCCATTTTGCGGAAATTTTTAAAAGTTTGCGCAAAGATAGCCCAATGTGTTAGTAAAGCAAGGAAAATTGTCGGTGTTGGATGACTGGATTAAAGATTATTTTAAGAAACCTTTAAAAGTTCCTTTTTTGTGACCGAGGTTTTTTTGATAGAGAATTTGAAAGTGGTTCCTTTGCCAGTAGTGGAGGAAACTTTGATGTTTCCGCCGAGGTTCTCCACCAGTTTTTTGACTGTGGAAAGCCCGATACCATTTCCTTTCTTGCCTTTTCGGTCCGCTTCCGCAACAATTGAAAACAATTTAAAAATTTCGGATTGTTTTTCCTTCGGTATCCCTATTCCGTTGTCCCGTACTTTGAAAAAATAAAAATCCCCGACTTCTTTGCACTTGATATCGATGATAATGGTTTCCTTATCATTGTATTTTGCGCTGTTGTTGATCAAGTTCAACAGAATTTGTTCCAAGGCTATTTTGTTACATAACATTTCCCTGTTTTTCTTTGGAAAATTGATGGCACAATCGTCGGTAATGTACAACATGTCCACAATGTCCTCCAAGAGATCATTAAGGTCGAATTGTTCGCTCCGCCCTTCTTTGGAGAGATTGTCGCTTTCGTAATGCGCCAATATACCGGTAACATAATCGCTTAGTGAAAATGCAGAATTTTTCAGATTGTCCAAATAGGATAGAATTTGTTCGTTCAGATCCTTCCCGTATTTCGTCTTAACCAGGTCGATGGTCATAATGATGTTCGCCAATGGCATTTTCATGTCATGAGAAACTATTCCGGCAAAATTTTTCAATAGTTCGTTTCGCTCTTTAAGTTCTTTTTGTATTTTTTTCAGGTGGTTATTTCGGGTTCTGAGTTCAAAAAGATTGGTCACTTGATGGGCCAAATACTTTAAAGCTGTTTTTTGTTGTTCGTCCATTTGGCGCGGAACATGGTCCATAACGCAAAGGGTTCCCAAGGCATGGCCATTTTTATCCATAAGAGGAATCCCCATATAAAAAATAATTGGTTGGGGAGCCAAAGTGTACGGATTGTCCTTGAACCGTTCGTCCTGTCGGGCATCGCTCACCTCCATAACGTTTCCCGGATTCAAAATAGCATGTCCACAATGAGAGTATATCCTGAGGTTTCCAGAAATCTCCGTACCGGTTTTGGATAAGAACCAATTGTCATTTTCGCCAATAATGGAAATCAATGAAATAGGGGTTTTGCAAATATAAGTGGCGAGTTTGGTGATTTCATCATATTGCCTTTCGGAAAAACCCCCAAGAAGATTCAGCTTTCGCAAAGCTTCAAGACGGTTGGTCTCGTTTTCGGGAATGGCAGGCTCAATCATAAATATTCAGTTTTGAAGAAAACAAAGGTAATCAAAAAATACATTATTAACAATTTATTAAGAATCAATCTAACATCAGAATTAAAACCCTTCGAAAACCCCCAAACCGAACAAGGCAAAATCGTACTTCACAGGATCTTCTGGATCAAACTCCCGCAATGATAAATCGAGTTCACACAAGGCTTTGGCATCATTTTGTTTTCGTTTAACAAGATTTAATTTACGCGCCACATTTCCAGAATGAACATCTAGCGGACAAGAAAGTAGGGAAGGGGAGAGGTTTTTCCAAATCCCAAAATCCACTCCCAATTTGTCTTTTCGGATCATCCATCTTAAGAACATATTGATGCGTTTTGCCGCGGAATTTTTAAATGGATCGCTGACGTGTTTCGTGGTGCGCTGCAAATGCGGCAATTCAAAAAAGAGGGTTTTAAATTCATGGATCGCCGGTTGCAATGAAATTTTGGTGGCGTGATTTTTAAAAATAGATTCCATTCCGCCATGAACCTGATAAATATTCCGAAGTGATTGTATGAAAAACACCAAGTCCGTTCCATTGAAAGTTCGGTGAACAAAAGAAGTTAGTTTTTCCAAATCGCTTTCTTGATGTTGCATAATGAATTGAAACGGGGAATCGTCCAAAAGTTCCATTAATTTCCGGGCGTTTTTCAAGATGCTTTTCCGGTTTCCCCACGCGATAGTGGCCGTCAAAAAGCCAGCGATTTCAATATCTTGATTGTTTGAAAAAAGATGAGGTATCTGAATGGGATCGGTTTCCAGAAATTCCGGTCGGTTGTATTGTAGCACTTTTTCGTCCAAAAAATCTTTGATTTCCGGCTTCGTCATGAATTTTTTCAAGGTGTTTTTATTTTCATGGAATAAAATCCATCTTTTAGATTACCGCTACGCAATTGCGGAACGAGCTTATAATGTTCCTGGAAAAGATCAATTTGTTTTTTGTTCACACAAGGAAGTTCGCCATCGCCCATAAGCCAGAAAAATGCGTCTTCAGGCGGGGAATTATATTCCAAATTTCCTTCTGTGATTGTTCTGAATTTAAAATTGTATTGACTATTGGGATGTGGTTCAATTGCATAATTTAATTGGAAAGTGCTTCCTGAAGCCATAAGCGGATTTTCAGTGAACAAATTAAAAGACAATGGAACGAAAATTAGAAATGCCACCGCAAGAATTCCAAGTGATAAGCATATTTTAACAAAGATTTCTTTTTGAAAAAAATAAGCGAAAATCACTCCAAAAAAGAAAAGAAGGAAAAACAGGAAAAAACGATATTGAGGCGAAGTGATAAATAAGATCACCATATGAACCAATAGCAGTAAATAAATAAAAAACAAGGGTTTTTTTAAGCTTGTTTTCTTCAGGAAAAATGGCAAAAGTAGTAACATTACCATCATGGTTTTATTGAAAATTCCTTTTAATCCTGGAAGTTGAAGCCAGTGCAGAAGACGTTCCCAAACCGACAGGGATAAATAACCATCGTATGAAAGCAAGTAGGCGTAGCGCTTGGTTCCCCTGTAAAGATAATCCAGCAATTCTGGTGGAATGGTATAATCTACATCAAAATGGATTAATTTCAGCGGATAAAGCGGATAACCCGTTAAAATCTGGTTTTTGATGAGCATAATCGCAAATGTGACGAAGCCAATGATCAATGCAAGCCACATTTCCTTTTTGAGATTTTCACGTGATTTCCAATAAACATAAATCGGAACGACCACTAAAAACAAGTTGATGGTTTTTATAAAAAGTACAAAAAAGCAGAGAAAGCAGATAGTGATAAAATCAGTTCTTGAATAATCTGGGTATTTTTTCAACAATAAATAAAAGATGAGAAAACAAATTACCATGACCGGAAGATCGGGCGATGGTGCGCTTATAAATTGAAAAAACAAAATATTCCCCAACGGCAAAACTCCAATCCCTAGGTTCAATTTCCTGTTTTTTTGTGTCGTGAAAGCAAGGGATAATTTTCGGAAAGCAAAAAAATTGACCAGGCATAAACAATATCCGCTCAGGTCGTTAAAATTGTCATAGATGAAACTAAAATTGAAAGCACTTTGCAAAATATGCCAGCCACTGGTTTGGCCGAAGAAAAAATGAAGGTTGCCCAAACCGGTAACATATCCATATTCATTTAGCCATTTAATGGTTTGGATATAATAGGATTCGTTGTCGATAATATAAGGTGGTGAGGCACATTGGGCCAAAATTAGGAAGGAAACCAGCAGAAAACCAATTTTTGAAAACAATTGCATTTTCAAAAAACCAGCATGAAATTCTCGCAAATGATCGCCAAAAGATTTTCTTGTCCTAAAGAAAACAAGGAGTAAAATAGTAAATAAAAAACCGTGAAAAACAATCCCGATTTTGTAAAAAATAGCAAAATAGCCCGCAAAAAGGGAAATAGCGAAAAACCCCAACAATTGGGTGACGACAAATTTATTCTTTAAGTTGAAAAATTCATTGATTCCCACGCCGGCTAACGAAGCACAGAAAAAAATATAGACCCAGAACAAAAAAATATACAGCATATCAGTAATTGCTTCGCCCAAAGATAGAAAAATAAGTGGTGCGTTTTGGGTTTTGTAGAAAAGGGAAAGATCGTAGGTTGTTCACCGAAAAAAGTGACTTTTAGTAATTTGATTCATCAGAAAGCATCCTTTTTGGTAAAAAAACATAAAATTAGTTTCCTTGTAATCCTACCTCTAAAAAACAATATTCTTGGTATCTTTGACAGTATGAAAACATTGCTGACAAATATTCAAGAACTTCTTCAAATTAGGGAAGGAACGATCGATAAATTGCGGGGTTCTGAGATGAAATCCCTTCCGAGTTTAAAAAACGCATGGCTGTTATTAGAAGATGAAAAAATTTCGGACTATGGACAGATGGACGGAAACAAACTTCCGGCTGCAGATAAAGAGTTCGACCTAACAGGAAAAATCGTTATGCCAGCCTGGATCGATTCCCACACTCATTTGGTTTACGCCGGAAATAGGGAACAAGAATTTGTGGATCGGATAAACGGTGCGACTTACCAAGAAATTGCCGATAATGGAGGCGGAATTTTGAACAGCGCAAAAAAGCTTGGCGAAACTTCGGAAGATGAATTGTACCGTCAATCAGAAAAACGTCTTTTGGAAGTAATGAAAATGGGAACCGGCGCTATCGAAATCAAATCTGGCTATGGGCTTTCAACAGATTCCGAACTAAAAATGTTGCGGGTAATAAAACGTTTGAAGGAAAATTATCCCGTGGCTATAAAGGCGACATTTTTGGGCGCGCACGCCGTTCCGGAGAAATTCAAAAACAATAAAACGGGTTATGTAAATTATATGCTCGAAGAAATTTTGCCATTGGTTTCCAAAGAAAAACTGGCCGATTATATCGATGTGTTTTGTGAAGAAGGTTATTTTTCCGTGGAAGATACCGAGCGGATTTTAGAAGCCGGAAAAGAGTTTGGCTTACAGGGGAAAATTCATGTGAACCAATTTCATTCCATCGGAGGAATAGCGGCAGCCGTGAAACACAATGCGGTAAGTGTAGATCATTTGGAAGTAATGACTGAAGAAGACATAGAAACCCTGAAGAATTCAAGTATCATGCCGGTTGCAGTACCTTCTTGTTCTTTGTTTCTAGGAATTCCATATACGCCCGCCCGAACCATAATCGATTCAGGTTTGCCTTTAGCGTTGGCCACAGATTATAATCCTGGGAGTTCTCCAAATGGAAATATGAACCTCGTGGTTTCATTGGCATGCATTAAAATGAGAATGAGTCCAGAGGAAGCTATTAACGCGGCAACGATTAACGCGGCTTTTGCCATGGATTTGCAACATACGCTCGGCAGTATTACAAAGGGAAAAATAGCAAACCTGATCATCACCAAAAAAATTCCTTCATACGGATTTTTGCCCTATTCTTTCGGAAGCAATCATATCGACCAAGTGATTTTGCGGGGAAAACCTGTGGGTGAAACCGATTCTAAAAGTTGGAAATGACCATGAAAAACTTCAAGTTATATTCTCAAGAAAGCATCGCCCATTTAATTTCTGTTCGCCCGGGGGAAAGCAAATTCGGTCAAAAAATCCAGTTTGTTTCTTCATGGGAAGCTTTGAAAGATTCTTCGGCAAAATTTGTGGTTTTCGGAATACCCGAAGATATCGGAATTCGCGCAAATTATGGAAAACCGGGCGCAGCTTCTGCGTGGGATGCTTTTCTTTCTCCATTTTTGAACATTCAGAAAAATCGATTCAATATTCCCGAACATTGTATTTTATTGGGGGAAATGGATTGTGAAAATTGGATGAAATCAGCGACAGAAATTCTTCCGGGTGATCTTGATTATCATGAGAAATTGGGGAAGTTGGTTTCAAAATTGGATGAGACCCTTAGCAAAATTGTGAGCAGGATTATTTCCGAAGGAAAAGTTCCCATAATTATAGGCGGCGGTCACAACAATGCTTTCGGAAATATTAAAGGCACGTCCGCAGCCTTGATGAAGCCTGTTAATGTGTTGAACATCGATGCGCACACTGATTTGCGCAGCACAGAATTCAGGCATAGTGGAAACGGATTTTCCAAAGCAATGGAAGAGGGTTTTTTGAAAAAATATGCTGTTTTCGGATTGCATGAAAATTATACTTCCGAACCTATTTTTGCAAGAATGGAAGCTTCAAAACAAATAAAATTTCAACTTTTTGAAGATTTGTTTGGTTTTTCCTCGCAAGAAATATGGACCGAATTGCGGAAATCGGCTAATTTTTTGGAAAGACAATTCGGACTGGAGATCGATTGTGATAGCATGGCTAATTTTTCGAGCAGTGCTATGACGCCAAGTGGTTTTTCTTTGGATGAAATGCGCGGATTCGTAAAAGTGCTCAATTATTTTAACCCCCATTATCTTCACCTTTGTGAAGCCTCGGCAGAAAATGCTCCCTTAGTAGGAAAGGCGCTGGCTTATCTCGCTTCCGATTTTATGAAAGAGAAGGAAATAAAATAAATATAAATCAAGAAAAATTTGAATTGCAAATTATGAGATCACAATTACTCCTTTTAATATGTGCTATTTTTGTTGGTGGTTGTAAAAATGAACGGCAGAACAGAATTCAGGAAATTACACCAGCAGTTTCAAAATTGGAAAAAACGTCTTCGAAAGAGAAATTGAAAATTCTGCCTATTTCCCATGCTTCAATGCTGTTGAAAATCAATGCGCAAAACATATATGTTGATCCAGTGGGCCAATTGAAAACTTACAAAGAAATGGAACCCGCAGATTTTATATTATTGACTCATGCTCACCCAGATCATTTCAACCTTGAAATTTTGCAAATACTTTCTAACGACAGTACTAAGATAATTGCCCCAAAAGCGGTAGCAGAATTATTGCCTGAGACTCTTTTGAAGAAAACCACAATTTTATTGAATGGGGAATCCCTGAAAATTGGCGGAATAAATATAACTGCCGTTCCGATGTACAATATGAGGGAAGAAGCGCAACAATTTCATCCAAAAGGGGACGGGAACGGATATATTCTGGATAATTCAGAAACCAAGATTTATATAGCGGGCGATAGCGGTCCCATTCCAGAAATGAGAAAGTTGAAAAATATTGATATCGCTTTTATTCCAATGAACCTTCCGTACACCATGTCCGTTGCGGATGCCGCCGATGCTGTTTTGGATTTTAAACCTAAAAAAGTATATCCTTATCATTATAGGGGGAAAAATGGTTTCAGTGACGTTCAAGAGTTCAAAAATATTGTCAATACCAATGATCCAACTATAGAAGTAATTCAGTTGGATTGGTATCCTGAAAAATAGGGAATTCGTCAGAAACGATCTAGATTATATTAAAAAATTCCCAATCTTGGTTAATTCTCTGCTAAAATGAATTAATTTTCTGATTGATAGCTTTACTTTTATTAAAAATCGAAGCTATGAAAGATTATGGAACACTTTGGCAAGCAATCAATAGATTAAAAATTGAAGAAGGCTATATTTATGATTTCAATTTAATCGACGAACATTTGGCTTTATCGAAAGAAGAAAAGTACAAAAACGAGGAATTTGAAGTGGACAAAATTTTGCGCTTTGAAGGAATGTCGAACCCAGATGATAATGCCATTTTATACGCAATTACCACCAACGATTTAAAGAAGGGAATTTTAATAGATGGCTATGGAGTTTCTGGTGGGCAAGTTTCTAGGGATATGATGCAAAGGTTGCATATACAGACCTGAATTTCACCAAAGTTAAACTTATCCCAAACCATTTTTCAGCCTTGGAAATAACTGAAGATTAGTGTATTTTTGGTAAAACCTATAAAAATTTTAAACAATATGAACTATCTAAATTTGGATGAAAAGAAAATAGAAACTGTTGTCGAAGATTTAAATATTCTTTTGGCAGATTACCATATTTATTACCAAAAACTGCGTAATTTTCACTGGAACATTATCGGAAAAAGTTTTTTCGATCTTCATGAGAAATTTGAAGAATTATATGAGGATGCTAAAACGAAAGTTGATGAAATCGCCGAACGAATTTTGACGTTGCGCCATCAGCCAGTAAGTAATTTTTCGGATTATTTAAAAAGTGCCAATTTGAAGGAATCTGCTTCCAATATTCCTGATGTTGAAATGGTTAAAATTCTTTTAAAAGACCACGGATCTATTTTGAAGCAAATGCGGAAAGTGATCAAAACAGCCGAAAAAGCAGGAGATGAAGGTACCATAGATCTTATTGGAGCTTATATCCGTGAACTTGAAAAAGTGAGTTGGATGTTGGAAACTTGGGTCATGAAAACCAGTGAAAACCAGTGAAAATCATCTGAAATCTTAAACGATTTTAAATCTTTTTTTCGAAATTCGTTAAAAGTGGATTAATGAAACGTAATTTTAAAGAACTCATACATGCAGAAAACCTCGTCTTGATCGATTTTTCTGCGGAATGGTGCGGATCATGTCAAACTCTCGCTCCAATTCTGAAAAATTTAAAAGTGGATATGGGAGATGCCGTGAAAATCGTGAAAGTAGATGTGGATAGAAATCAGGCACTTGCTTCTCAGTTTTCGATCCGAAGTGTTCCGACTATGATTTTGTTCAAAAACGGTCAAGAAGTATGGAAAGTTTCTGGCGTAATGACTAAAGCAGATTTGATTCAGACCATAAAATCCCATCAGTAGGAGTTTAAATAAAAAAACCGGTGAAACATTTTTTCACCGGTCTTTAAAAAGCGTTGAAACTGAAATTTTAAACTTGGGATTTGCGCTTTTTCATCATTTTATCCTCCATTTTCTTCAGTATCTTTTCTTGTTTTTTCGCTTTAAGATCCGATTTTGAAGGTTTTTCTTTTTTGGTAGTTGCCATAATTGAGAAATTTAAGTTTATTAAATCCATTTGTTCGATCACTTTCCTTTTCAAAACTTTACGCACGGGTAAATTGTTTCCTCTATTTGAAAAACCAAATGTTTAATGTAAAATAGTTTGAAAAGGAGAATAGAAGCACACCCGCTGGTGCTTACAAATTCGGAAAGATAATCTTCAGTTGGCTGGCCTTAAACCAAACTCTCAGTGCCAAGTCTGTCCGAAATGACGGATGAGTAGATGTTGGATTATAATTATAAAACATAAATCTTAGAATAAAAATTCCCATAACTTTGGCTTCGAAGATAGTAAACACTTCGAGATTCCCCCAAAAAATAGAAGTCAAAAGATGACAAAATTGATAAATGAAAAATAATACGGAAAGTTGAATAATTTTATGGAAAAATTAGCGTTTTTTAATTTTATTTGATTATATTTATAAATTGGAATTCTTCCATCGAGAAAACGTGGAAGGAAAAATAACAAGAAAAAAAAGGAAATAAATTATGGGAAGGCCCGCAGTAAAACCTACGGAACTAAAGGATGGATATTATATCGAAGTTCGTAACAAAAATCAAAAATCTGGCACAAAAATCCGGAGGGACACAAAAGAACAGCTCTTGCTTGCCATTAAAGAATATAAAATAAGCAAAGAAGTGATTGTTCTGGGAGAAATGAAAAAAGGAAAAGTGGTAGCAATTCCGGGATTATAATTTTTTTCACCAATGCACCAATAATCGAAACGAATTCGATTTTACTTATAGCTCTGTTTTTACAATCTTCCCAAGATCAACTTGACCTTGGGATGACTTTTTATTTTATATAAAGAAGCTTTTTACAATCATGGATATTTCCTCGAAAATCGCAATTGTAACTGGGGCCAGTAGTGGTCTTGGTGCGGCTTGTTCCAGAATGTTGGTGCGAAAAGGCGCTCGCGTTTATGGACTTGCAAGAAATATGGATCGCTTGGAGAATATTCGCAAAGAATTGGGCGAAAATTTTATTCCGATTTCCCTCGATATTACGGATCATAAAAAATTACTCCATTGGGTGAATGAAACTTTCAATTCACAAATATGTCCAGATATCCTTATTAACAATGCCGGTGCGGGATATTTTGGCAAAGTAGATGAAATTTCTGTAGAGCATTGGCGCCAAATGATAGATACAAATTTGAATGCCGTGTTTTATCTGACTTCGGGGATTGTTCCGTTTATGAAAAAAAATGATGCTATTTCCCATATTATAAATATCGGTTCTATTTTAGGAAAAACCAGTGGTGCCGAAAAATCGGGTTATAGCGCGACTAAATACGCAATTCAGGGTTATAGTGAAGCCTTGTTCAAAGAACTTCGTGGTGATAATATAAAAGTTACCTGCATAAATCCTGGTTCAATAGACACCCATTTTTTTGAATCTTCTGGGATTGAGCCACATAAAAATATGTTGCAGCCAGATGATTTAGCGGAACTGATAATGAATGTGTTGGAAACGGCGGATAATATGCTCATCGACGAATTGACGGTAAGACCTCTGAATTCGCGTCCTGCCTAACTTTTCGTGAAATAAACTTGAATTACGATTACAATCTTTAATTTTGTAGGTAGATTTATACATCATTCATAGAAAAATATCATGAAAAATTTTGTCATTTTATTACTTCGTTTTGCATTGGGCGCCGCTTTTTTATCTGCTGCGGCCGACCGATTTGGTTTATGGGGACCGCCCGGATCTGCCATCGTCGCTTGGGGAAACATGGATAATTTCTTGAATTATACGAGCCTGGTTACTTTTGGGTCTTCAGGGATTTTACTGAAGATTTTAGGCTGGACGGCAACCATTTTGGAAATCGTTTTGGGCATATTCTTAATTATTGGGTTTAAGGTAAAACCGACAGCGATCCTTTCAGGAATTCTGCTGCTTCTGTTCGGAATTGGAATGGTATTCAATTTACCTCCCAAAACAGTACTTGATTATTCTGTGTTTTCCGCATGTTTTGGTGCTTTTTTATTGGCTTTTCAACCGAGAATAAAATTTAGTGTCGATTACTTTTTGAAGTAAATCTGGTTTTTTCAATGGACTTATTCGAATTTCAAAATTCACTGATATCCACATATTTTATATTTTTCCAAGCCCCAGCGAACTTAAATTTCACTACGCAATTTCAAAACATAAGATTCCAATTCTTCAAAAAACATTCGAAATTCTGTTTCAAATTCAGAATGGAATTCCTGAAATTCATGCAATGCTAAATGAAGTTTTACCCCGTTTTTCACCCGATGGTTCATTTGAAATAAAATTGTTTCAATCCCAGAAAGACTTGCATAACTTGTCAACCAGTTTTGTTGTAACATATATGGCAAGAAATTTTTCACCCGTTTGGGTAAAACAGAATAATTTTCGGTTAACAATTCGTAAAATTCCGCAACGTACTTTTCTAAATCTTGAGAACAATATTCTTTCCAGTTCTTCGCCAAAAGATGGTCGTATAAAATATCGACAATTACGCCGGAATATAATCCGTAATTTGGCATAAGTCGTGCTGTTCCTTTGCGAACAAGCGGATGCGCGTCGGTGAAAGTGTCAATTTCACGATGAAGCAAAATTCCCTGTTTTATCTTTTCGGGAAAGGAAAGATATTGTTTTCCTTTGACCGAATCAGCAATGAAATTCCCGATTTTCAGTTCGTTATCATTTCCGGATAGATAAATGTGCGCCAAATAATTCATTCTTCCAAGATACTGATAAATAAGTTTGACCGCCTGATTTGTCCCGAAAAATAATGGGCGTATATTTGTCCTACTTTCATTGAAAAAACTTCAACATGACTTTAATCAAATCTATTTCGGGTATCAGGGGAACTATTGGCGGAAAAGTGGGCGATAATTTGACCCCGATCGACATTGTGAAATTTTCGGCAGCCTATGGAACTTGGGTAAAACAACAGCGGGAAAAGGAAGATTACCGAATCGTTGTGGGCCGGGATGCCCGAATTTCTGGCGAAATGGTGCAAGAATTAGTGATGAACACGTTGGTCGGAATGGGTTTTCATATCATAAACCTCGGATTATCTACAACTCCGACAGTTGAAATGGCCGTTGCTATGGAACATGCTGATGGCGGAATTATTCTTACGGCGAGCCATAATCCGAAGCAATGGAACGCATTAAAATTGCTGGATAAAAATGGAGAATTTTTGAATGCGGAAGCCGGTGCTGAAATTCTGAAAATAGCGGAAAATGATACAATTTCATTTGCAGAAATTGATGCCCTTGGCGAAATAGCAATCAATGATGCATATATTGATTTGCACATTGAAGAAATTCTGAATCTGGATTTGGTTGATGTTGAAGCCATAAAAGCAGCGAAATTCAAGGTTGTGGTGGATGGGGTGAATTCTACAGGCGGAATAGCGGTTCCTCTGTTATTGGGAGAACTGGACGTGCAAGTGGTGAAATTATATTGTGAACCCAATGGCCATTTCCCTCATAATCCCGAACCTTTAAAAGAACATTTGACAGAAATCTGTAAACTGGTTCCAAAAGAACATGCCGATCTTGGAATTGTCGTCGATCCGGATGTGGATCGCTTGGCGTTTATTGACGAAAAAGGAAATATGTTTGGTGAAGAATATACTTTGGTGGCAATTGCCGATTATGTTTTAAGTCGAAAAAAAGGCGATACGGTGAGCAATCTTTCCTCTTCCAGAGCTTTGCGCGATATCACGGAAAAACACGGTGGGGTTTATCACGCAAGTGCTGTGGGTGAAGTGAACGTGGTGCAACTGATGAAAGAAACCAATGCCATTATCGGTGGTGAAGGAAACGGGGGGATTATTTATCCTGAATTACATTATGGCCGAGATAGTTTGGTGGGAATTGCTTTATTTTTGACCTATTTGGCGGGAAAAAATAAAACTGTTTCGGAACTGCGTAAAGAATACCCCGCTTATTTCATGAGCAAAAATAAGATTGAATTGACACCCGGATTGGATGTGGACCTTATTTTGCAAAAGATAGCCGAAAAATATGATTCTGAAAATGTTTCTCTAGTTGACGGCGTCAAAATTGACTTTCCAGAGAATTGGGCACATTTAAGAAAATCAAATACCGAACCCATTATTAGAATTTACACGGAAGCAAAATCGCAACAAGAAGCCGATGCATTGGCTCAAAAAATGATTTCGGAAATAAAGGAAATCGTCGGTTAGCAAAATGTTTTTGGCTACAATATGATTTTGAGTGGGTAAAATAATTTCCTTTTAAAACGATTGTATTAATCAAATTTCATTTCTTCTCCGGTATCTTTTCTTTGTGTACTTTGCGCTTTTCTTTGTGCGCTTTGCGGTTAAGCCTTTTAACCATAGAGACCTCACTATTTTCCGAAAATTTCATAGTCTTTAAATCATCTTATTTTTGACCTGTAAGAAACTGTGCATTAGACAATCATTTAAAACCCACTTGAAATCACATAGAACCATATTTTTCAACTTATTGGACTTAAAATATAAGGAGATTTCAAGAGAAAAATAAATTCCTAATAGCTGGTAATCGCATTTTCTGGAAGCGGTTTATCCTTATGTTTCCAACGTTTGTGTGTCCACAAATAATATTCGGGTTTTTCGCGAATTTGTTCTTCCAATTCTCTAAAAAAAGTTTCGGTAATCTTGAAATTTTCAAATGTGCGTGGCTCGGTAGCAATGGTTTTTAAAGTTGCTTGGTAATGTCCTCGACGTACTTTTTCTACATGTAAATACATCACTGCCATATATAGTCGTTTGGCCAGAATTTCGCCCCCTACAAAAGCCGGACAAGGAACACCCATAAATTTGATCCAATATCCGGCTTTGTCCAATCTAGGTGATTGGTCTGCAATAAAGGCATAGATTCCCTGGATGTTTTTCTGTTCATTTTTTGCGATTTCAGAAGTGACTTTTGTGGTCGGTATCAATTTGGCATTGAACCTTCCGCGGATTTTGTGGGCCAATTGATCGAAAAACGGATTTTTTAATTTTTTGTAAATTCCAAATGCCTCATATCCAATATTATATAATTGTAAGGTATTCGACCATTCATAACTTGCATAATGCCCGTAAAGCACAATAATGCTTTTTCCCGTTTTTCGAATGTGTTCTATTTCTTCCGCATTTGTATAAACAAAACGTTCCCTCAAATCCTTATCGGAAATGGAAATGCTTTTAACCATTTCCAAAAACATATCGCACATATGACGATAAAACTTTTTTTCAATTTCCTGGATTTCTTCCTTGGATTTTTTTGGAAAAACAAGGTTAAGATTATAATTTACGGTCTCCCGTCGATATCTCGCGATGCGATAGACAATGAAACAAACACAGTCAGAAAATAAATAAAACAATGAAAAAGGCAATTTGGAAACCAACCACAAAAGTGGATAAGCCATAATGTAAACGAATCGTTGCATCCAATAAATTTTTGGCAAAGATATGGTATATTTGGCTTTTAAGCGAAATCAATACTATGGGCGATATTCAACTGGTTACGATCATTATTATTGCGGCAAATGCGATTATTTCTTTCAAAGGCTTCAAGGATGACATTTTTTTTGATAAATATAAATTCCATGTGGGTGCTATAAAAAGTGGACAGCAAATTCGCATATTCACCTCCGGATTCTTGCATGTGGACGGCACTCATTTATTCGTCAATATGTTGACGTTGTATTTTTTCGCAAATGTTGTGATTGGTGCGCTGGGAACTGTGGCGTTTTTAATTGTATATTTGGTTAGCCTGATTTTAGGGAATTTATTATCGCTCTATTTTCACAAAAATGAATATCAATATACCGCTGTCGGAGCGAGTGGTGCGGTGATGGGGGTTTTGTATTCTGCAATTTTGTTGCAACCCGATATGATGCTCGGATTATTTTTTCTGATTCCTATTCCTGCCTATATTTTTGGAATCGGTTACTTGTTATATTCAATTTACGGAATGAAAAGCCGCCGCGATAATATCGGTCACGATGCGCATTTTGGCGGTGCAATGGGTGGGTATTTTATTACTATGTTCTTTGCACCGTCGGTTTTCCAAGATCATCTTTTAATGGTGATTTTGCTGGCTATTCCCATTGTGTTATTGTTCATTCTGAAAAAAATGGGCAAAATCTGATTTTGGTATCCTTCTTGCTTATTCCATTTTGTAACTTTAAAAAATTGAACTATGAAAAAAGTAGTGTTGATAGTATTTTTCTTTACTGGATTGTTGATGAATGCTCAAGAAATGATTACAGGCGTAAATGTATCTGGCGAAGGAACGGTCTCTGTCGTTCCGGATAGAGTGCTTGTATATTTTGCTGTTGAGAATCAAGGCGATTTTGTATTGAAAGTGAAGAAACAAACCGAAGATGCAGTAAATCAAGTGCTGGATTTTCTGAAAAAGGAAGGTGTTCCTGCCAAAAACATCCAAACCGAATATATTAATTTGGATAAACAATATGATTATCAAAATAAAACCTACCATTATTCCTCACGGCAAGCGATTTCTGTAAAAATCGATGATATTGCAGACTATGAAAAAATTCTTACCGGATTGATGGAATCTGGTGTGAACCGCATTGACCGAGTGACTTTCCAATCTTCACAAATGGAAACTTTAAAATCACAGGCGCGCAAAAAAGCTGTTTTGAACGCCAAGAAAAAAGCCGAAGAATATGCGGCCGCATTGGGCCAATCCATAGGAAAGGCCCGGGCAATTTCTGATTTATCAAATACTGTGCAACCCATTTATGGAGCGATGGCATTCAAAACAGAAATGGAGGATTCCTCTGGTGGAAATAAAAGTATCATTGCGCCGGGAGAAATCGAAATAACCGCACAAGTGAATGTTTTGTTCAGTTTGAATTATTGATTTTCATAAATGACTTAGTTTAAAGAAAATCTGCTGGGTTTCAGTTTCCTTGCAGATTTTTTTATGAAATCCACCCCGATATTTTATCAAAATCCAATCCGCCATAATTTCCGCTGCTCATCAGCAACAAAACCGAGTTTTTGTAATTTTGTGTTTTCAGGTATTCCTGAAATTTCTCCGGATCGGTAAATACTTGTAGATCATTTCGTCCAAAAGCTTTAAAAATTATTTCTTCGGAAAGCGTTTGCAACTTTTTGATCTTTACAGCTTCGGGGGAAAAGAAAACAACGGCTTCATCTGCGGTTTTTAGTGAATCTCGATATTCTGAAAGGAATTCGGGGTTCAAACTGCTAAACGTATGTAATTCCAAACAGGCGATCAGTTTGCGTCTAGAAAATTGTTCCCTGACAGCTTTTGTGGTTGCGGAAACTTTGGAAGGACTGTGGGCAAAATCTTTGAAAACCTTGCATGTTGGCGTTTCTGCAATCTTTTCAAGTCGTTTGGAAGCTCCTTTAAAAGAAGAAATGGCCTCATAAAAAGCATCTTCATCCACGCCCATATGTTGACAAATCCATTTTGCACCGGCCAAATTATTCATATTGTGCCTACCGAAAATTTCGAGCGGCATTGGGCCTTCGGGGGTTTCCAAAAAAGTAAAGCCATTTTCTATTTCGAAATTTGGCGTACGATAAGGATGTTTCCGCGTAGGTTTCGAAGCGTTTTCTGCAATTTCCCGCAGAATTTCATCCTCTTCATTATAAACCAAGATTCCTCCGGGAACAATGGAATCGACAAATATTTTGAATTGCTCTACGTAGTTTTCAAAAGTTGGAAATACATTAATATGGTCCCAAGCAATACCGCTCAACAAAGCAATATTCGGTTGGTACAAATGGAATTTCGGACGCCTATCCAAAGCGGAGGAAAGATATTCATCGCCTTCCAGCAGAATAAAATCGTTTTCTTCGGTAAGGTGAACCATGGTTTCAAAACCTTCCAGTTGTGCACCGACCATGAAATCCACTTCTTTGTGGTGGTAATGCAACACATGTAAAATCATGGCAGTGATACTGGTTTTTCCGTGCGAGCCGCCAATAACCACTCTGGTTTTGTTTTTTGATGCTTCGTACAGAAATTCGGGATAGGAATAAATTTTCAATCCAAGTTTCCGTGATTTCAGCAATTCCGGATTGTCTTCACGGGCATGCATTCCCAAAATCACGGCATCAATTTCACTTGTGATTTTTTCCGGGAACCATCCAAATTGTTTTGGCAACAAGCCGGCTTTTTCCAAACGGGTTTTTGAAGGTTCAAAAATCATATCGTCACTACCCGTAACGGTTTCGCCTTTTTGCGATAGGGCAAGGGCGAGATTGTGCATTGCGCTTCCGCCAATGGCTATGAAATGTAGGTGCATTTTTTTGGTTGAATTAATAATTAAACCATGGGCTTATTTTTTCAGAAAAGTTAAAATAGCCTGACGGTTTTGTTCCAACAAACATACAAAAAAAGCAAATGGGAAGTAAACTGAGGAGGAGTTGAAGAAATTATTTATCGCCAACTGGAAAGGATTTTTCATCTACAGGTTTTTCCTTTGAAATTTTATTGCAACTGAATTTCAGCAATAAAATATTCACAATCAATAAAACCCCAAAAATGGAAATAATAATTAGTATAATGGACATAAAAAGTCGGTTAGCACTTTATAGATGTCGGAAATATTGAAAGGTTGCGCGGATTTTATATTCGAAAATGAAGAAAAATCATATTTAATTCAGATTAGAATGAAACTAACATGTCCAAAGTAAGCTCGATCAGATTTCCAACGCTTTGATGCGGATCGGCACTAAATTCCCCCGTGGTCCGATTTGCAATAATGGCGTTTAATGAAACGGCCCGATGACCCAAAAGTGCGGCCATTCCATAAATACCGCTTGTTTCCATTTCGAGGTTTGTAATGTGTTCACCATGAAATTGGAAATCCATTAATTTTTCTACTAACTGTTCATCGGCACGGGCCGCCCGTAAAGTTCTTCCTTGTGGCGCATAGAAACCAATATTAGTGGCCGTAATTCCGCCAATGATTTTTTCGTTATTGGAAAAAATAGATTTCAATTCAGGATCGCAGTTGACAGCATAAGGAGAAGCCATTTTATCGGAAAGTTTCAGATGTTCTTCCAAGGCAGCAGCAATTTCTTTGTTCTGAATGGATTCACTTTCATAATAATGGAGCAATGAATCAAAACCAATTGCAATTTCGGAGAGCAAAAAGGTATCTAAACCAATTTCTGGCTGAATGGTTCCCGAAGTACCTATGCGAACAAAATCGAGTTGGGTGAAATTTTCTTTGACTTTTCGATTTTCTAGATCAATATTTGCTAGTGCGTCCAATTCGTTGAAAACAATATCAATATTATCGGTGCCAATTCCCGTGGAAATTACGGTGATTTCTTTTCCTTGATAAGTTCCTGTTTGGGTGTGGAATTCCCGTTTTTGTGTTTTGAAATCGACAGAATCAAAAAAATCCGTTACCATTTCCACTCGTTCCGGATCACCCACCGTTATAATGGTAGAAGCAATATTTTCCGGTTTTAAGTTCAGGTGGTAAATACTTCCATCTTCGTTCAAAATAAGTTCTGACGCTTCTAAGGACATTGGTTTTGTTGTTTTTATATTTTAGTTGTTGGTCAAAAATCAAAAATCGTTAATCCACAATCGTTAATCCACAATCGTTAATCCACAATCGTTAATCCACAATCGTTAATCCACAATCGTTAATCC